>CALVTP010000003.1 GCA_944362765.1 uncultured Clostridia bacterium
TTTTCTGTTGCACTTTCCCTGGAGTTGCCTCCGGCAGGATTTCTCTGCCGCTCTGCCCTGTGATGCTCGGACTTTCCTCACCCGAAGGTGCGATCGCCCGGCTAACGCTAAATTTATACCATTATTCGCCCGCTGTGTCAATCGTAGAACCGCTAAAATCATAATTGACTTTATACATTTATATATGTTAATATAGAACTGCCCAAGGGCAATGAAATCAAGGAGAACACGAATATGGAACTTAAAGGATCCAGGACAGAAAAGAATCTGTGGTACGCTTTCGCGGGCGAATCGCAAGCCAGAAACAAGTACGACTACTTTGCTTCAGCCGCCAAAAAGGCGGGATACGAACAGATAGCCGCCATCTTCCAGGAGACGGCTCTCAATGAAAAAGAACACGCAAAACTCTGGTTCAAGGCACTCGGAGGCATTGGCTCCCTCGAGGAAAACCTCGTTGCCGCCGCAGCGGGCGAGCACGAAGAGTGGACCGAGATGTATAAAGAGTTTGCCGAAATCGCCGAAGAAGAAGGCTTTGTCGAACTCGCCGCCAGGTTCAAGGGCGTTGCCGCCGTAGAAAAGACGCACGAGGAACGTTATCTTAAACTTCTTCAGAACGTCAAGGACGGAACCGTCTTCAAACGCGACGAAGTAAAAGTATGGCGTTGCAGAAATTGCGGACACCTCCATATCGGCAAGGAAGCCCCCGAACTTTGCCCCGTATGCGCTCACCCCAAGGCGTACTTCGAGTTGGAAAAGGAAAATTATTAATCGGTCCGACAGGACAAAAAAATATGATTGAAATTAACGGACTGTCGAAAACTTATAAGGGGTCGGGCAGAAAAGCGCTCGATTCCCTTTCTCTTACTGTAAATGACGGCGAAATTTTCGGGTTTTTAGGACCTAACGGCGCGGGAAAGTCGACTGCAATCAAATGCATTACGGGCATTTTGAGCTTTACCGAAGGCAGTATCAAGGTCGGCGGCGTCGACATGTCGGAAGATCCCGTCGCCTGCAAAAAAAAGATAGGATATGTGCCGGATGAGCACCTTCTGTACGATGGATTGACCGGACGGCAATATGTCGACTTTATTGCGGATATTTTCGGAGTCGAGAAAGCTCGCCGCGAGGAACTTACCAAAAAGTATGCCGAGGAGTTCGGTCTTCATGACAGATTGGACGAGACTATTTCCAACTACTCCCACGGCATGAAGCAAAAAATTGCCGTCATCGCCGCCCTTGTTCACGAGCCCGAAGTTTTCATTCTGGACGAACCGATGCTGGGGCTCGATCCGAAGTCGGCGTTTATTCTGAAAAAGACGATGCGCCTCTATGCCGATTCGGGAAAAACGGTGTTTTTCTCGTCGCATATACTGGAGGTGGTGGAAAAAATCTGCGACCGCGTAGCCATCATCGACGGCGGAAAGCTTATAGCCGTCTGCGACATGCAGGAACTCAAAGAAAAGCGGAGCGATCTTACGTTGGAACAGCTCTTCCTTTCGCTTACCGGCGGAGAGGGCGCCTTTGATATCGAGGAAGAGGAGGGAAGCGAAGTCAAAGCTTCGTCCGTCTCACCGAAAGCCGGACGCGAGGGCGGCAAAGAAAACGAAGGGACGGTTTCGGAGGAATAGCATGAATTTTAAATGCGCTTTCCGGCAATACGGAAAGCTTTTAAAAATTTATTACCTTAATGCCAAAGGCGACAAAATAAAACGACAGCAGGAGTCGGTTTCCGCGAGGAAGGGACTCGGCAAGGCGGGCTATTGGATTCTTTTGGGTTTCGGAGTGCTGGCTATTTTGGTTTTCGAATTCAGCCTTGCGGCGCAGCTTGCCGTCGCCGCCGTAGCCGCGAATGCCGTTGAAAGCACCCTTTACGTACTTATCGGGATCACCCAATTGATAGTAATGTTCTTCGGGATATTGACGACGATGGGGTACCTGTATTTTTCTAAGGATCAGAAACTTTTAAGCACTCTTCCCTTCGAAAAAGGAGTCGTCTTTGCGGTCAAGACTACCGAGGCGTATCTGGGAGAACTTCTCATCAATTGCGTGGTGTTTATTCCCGTAACCGTTTCTTACGGCATAATCGCGGAAGTATCGGGATATAGCCTTCCCTGGACGTATTATCCCGTGGCGGTGCTTGCATCGTTGATGACTCCCGCCGTACCGATGCTCGTGATAACGCTTATTTCTCTTCCGGTAATGCGGCTTGCCGCTTTGTTACGGAAAAGGCGGGTCGGTAACGGCGTGGCGCTGGCGCTTTTGTATTTGATTTTTATGGCGGCGTACTTTGCGCTGATCGGCGTCAACGGTTCGGGCGACGGCATACAATTGGGCGCTAACGCTCTGGAAACATTCGACGGTATCAAAAAAGCCACGATTTTCAATTATCCGATCGTCAATGCCATGCTCGGAAACAACGGCTTTGCGAACTTTTTCATATACCTTGCCGGAATCATAGTGCTTCTTGCGATAAGCGTCGCCATTTCTATGCTCTTTTACAACAAAATACTCCGAGCGGGGGAAGAGTCGGGAGGCGAGGTCAAAAAGAAGACGAGTGCGAGTACCGCTCCGCGTTCCGTAGTCGGCAGTTTCTTTTTGAAGGAGTTCAAATCGCTTATAGCCACGCCGACCCTTTTGATGAACGTCATTTTAAGCGTCTTAATGCCGGTTTTGATGATGTTTTTCGTCAAGTTTGCCTTCTCCGATATTTCCACGGACGAAGAACCCGTGCCCTGGCTTATCGGAAATCTGGATATGTTTTCGATCGGCATGGTGACTTTTATGGCTGAAGTTATGAGTTCGTCTGCGGGCGGCGTCACTTCGGTAGGGTTTTCGCTGGAAGGTAAGAACTTATTGTTTTTGAAGTCGCTGCCGCTCTCGGCAAAACAGATAGTCAACATAAAACTTGCGTTTTCGCTGTGCATAACGGCTCTTCAGGTCGTTCTGGTAGCGATATCCTTCCCGCTTATCATGGGTGTTCATAACGCAATAGCCATAGTAGGTATAATTTTGACGGTGGCGCTGATGGGAATCTTTGCTAACAGTATGCTGTTATATTCCGATCTCAAAAATCCGAATTACACCTGGAACAACATCAGCGAAATCACTAAGAACAACAAGCGCATCATGAAGCCGATGCTGATATTCATGGCGTTTTCGTTTGTCTATCTGGTGCTTGCGATAATTCTCGGAATCGCGGGAAAGAGCCTCGGAGAAGACGCGGCTCTTGCAATCTATTACGGTTCCGCCGTAGCAATACTTGCGGTTGCGGCATGGCTTCAGTTCAGAAAGCTCCACGAACGCCCGGAGTACTACTTTGACGCGATAGGAGGTTAAAACCGGCATGCGGAAACTTGCTTTGGATGTAGGGGACGTAAGGATAGGATTGGCGCTTTCGGATATCACTTCACTGATAGCCTCGGGGTACGAGACTTATGTAAGAAAGGGCGTTCCCGCCGACTACGAATATATCCGTGATTTTATCAAAAAAAATGCCGTTGACGGCGTTGTCATAGGGCTTCCCGTCAATATGGACGGTTCGGAAGGAGCAAGAGTGGAAATAACCCGCGCTTTCGGTGAGGAATTAAAGGAATTTATTCCGGAAATTCCCGTAAGCTATCTCGATGAACGGCTGACTACCGTACAGGCGGAAAGGATGCTTATCGACGGCGGAGTGCGCCGCGAAAAACGTAAAAAGGTCATAGATAAAGTCGCTGCGACACTGATACTTCAGGCTTATCTCGATCGCGGCTGCAAATAAAAGGAGAAAAATATGTCAATAACCGACGACAAGAACAAGGATCTGTTTTTGGATGAGGACGAGGAGGTCATCGTTCTGAAAAACGAGGAAACCGGCGAAGAGGTTGAATTTACTCTCGTGGCGATGTTGGAAGACGAGGATTCCGGCAAAGTCTACGCCTATCTGGAGCCGAATCAACCCGTCGAAGGCTTCGAAGAGGGAGATCTTCTCATAAACGAAGTCGTTTTCGACGAAGACGGCAACGAAAGCTATCTTCCGATAGAGTCGGAAGAGGAGCTGGACAGGGCGTTCAAGCTTTTTGACGACGACTACTACGAAACCTTCGGCATGCATTGCGACGGTTCCGACGGAGAGGACGATGAAGAAGACGACGAAGAGGAAGACGACGAGGGCGACGAGGAAGAGGAGTAAAATACTTCTGACCTCGATTTTGCTTTTGACGTGCTTACTTGCCGCCCCGGTAATTTCGGGCGGTTGCGTCGACGAAGACGAACGCGAAACAGTGAGTGAGGAAAACGACATGAATAATTACCCTACGGCCAATATGAAGATTCTCTCACAGACGGGGGAGGAACTGACCGTAAAAATCGAACTTTACCCCGACAAGGCGCCGAAGACGGTTGAAAATTTTATACGTCTTGCGAACTCCGGATTCTATGACGGAATGCATTTTCACAGGATAGTCCCCGGCGGCTGTTTACAGGGCGGAGGTTATAAATTCATTCAGACCGATTCGGGCTTGTCTATTGATGAATCCGTAGGAAAAGTTGCGCCGATAGAAGGCGAATTTGCGTCGAACGGGCACCCGGAAAACGATTTAAGGCATACCAAAGGCACAATTTCGATGGCAAGAACGAGCGACCCGAATTCGGCGACTTCGCAATTTTTCCTTTGTGTGGGGGATTATCCGAGCTGGGACAGCGAATACGCCGCCTTCGGTATGGCAAAGGACGAGGAAAGTCTTTTGGCGCTCGACAAACTGGCTTCGTCGAGGTATGTTTTCGCGGGTTACGCCTTTCAGACGCTGCCGTATCCGCTTATTAAAATCGTTTCGGTTACGGTAGAGTGATTTTCCTTTGCGGCTTATAATCGCGCCGATTACGGTTTTTTCTAAAATTTGTACTTGAAAACGCGCGCGTATTATGGTAATCTAAAATTATGAAAAGAGCGGTTAGTACAATTTCGGTAATATTTTCGGCTGTTTTGTTGGCGGCATTGATTGTCGCTTTCGCTCTTTGTTCGACTCCTTCCCGCGAGGCGCATGCCGAGGAGAAAACTCCGGTCGTCATCCACGTTACCGGTTCCAACGTCTTTACGTACAGGGCAGCTGCCGTAGCAAGGCAGCAGATGGTTGACCGCCCGTTGAATCTTCCCGACGAATCTACTTTGCGGCTCAATGTCAGCTACACCAACGACGAAACGGGGGTAACGACCGAAGCTAACCCCGTCGACGCCGGCATATACAACATGAACTTTTCGCTGACCGAAGTCGACGCCGACGGTTTCCCGATTCCCGGAAGAAACGGCGAGGACGGTACATCTTTGTATTATACTCCCGGCGAAATAATTGACGACCGCGTCGAAAACAAGTTTCGGATAGTCATTCAGCCCGCTACTTTAAAGGTATATGCCGACGACGTCAGCATGCCCGAGGGTGGCGTCGTGCCGGAGCTGACTTACAGGATTGAGGGATTTCTCGGAACCGATACCGTTGAAAACTCGTTGACATCGCTTCCGCGGGTTAACGCTCCCGCCACTTTGGAAGTGGGACAGCATCAATTGCTTCCCTCGGGCGGTTCGGCAAAAAATTACACCTTTGATTATATTGCCGGCACGCTGACGGTGAATGCCACATCTGTCGTGGCGTCTCTCCCCGGCTCCGTAGTTAATGTCACCGTGAGCGGAGAGTTTGTGCCGGGTACTCAATACATAATGAATGTTTACGACAAGGACTCCGAACAGGTGAAAGATCTGAAGGAGCATATCCGTAACTACCGCGTAGCCAATTGGACTTCGCAATTAGAAGCCGTCTATTATTTCGGCGCTGCCGCCGGCGGTGACGCCACGGACGAACGCACTGCGCTGAAAATCAGCCTCGGCGGGCTTACTCTTCCTACCGATAAGGACTACTTCATAGTTCAGGTAGATTCTTACGGCGTCGTCACGAAAATAGAAAATTATCAATATTTTGACGGCGTTTTAAGCTTCGAATCATATTCCGCCGACGGCGCGATAATGATTTATTCCGCCCATCAGAACGAAATAACGGTCACCTTTGTAATTGTTGCCGTCGTGCTGATACTCATTCTGCTTCTTATTGCGGCAAAAGTCAAATACTCGAACGACAGAAAGGACGCGCAAGACAGAAAGAAGGAGAAGAAACAAAAATTGAAGTGGTAACAAACGTGCTAAAAAAAGTTCAAAAGAGCGCCCGGACGGGCGCTCTTTTCAAAACAATTCGAGTAACGATAACGGAAAATTAATTCTCGTGCGGCGAATCGGATTTTACGAAGCGATCGCTCCGCCGTAAACGTATTGATACATCGTAACGTTTGAAGTGCTTTCCGAATAGGTGTAGTAGGTTTGGAAAATGCCCACCGAATGTCTTTCGCGAACTATCAGGTTGAAAGTTACGGTGTCTCCGATACGAACCGAATTCAATAAATCTTCCAATTGAAAGGACTCGTTGAAAGTTTTGGTTTCGCCGTTCACGGTGACGCTTTTAATTATATTTCCTGCCATCGCGCCAGCCTGACCGCTTTTGGCAATAGAGCCGTATGCGCTCATTTCCGAGGCGGAGGAATTGACGTAATAGTAGTACTCGCCTTCATCGGGAGTTGAGGGAATGCTCGGGAAATTAGCCGAAACCTGCGCCGCGTTCAGCAGTGCAAAAGTCGCCCCGAGTCTGATTTCGCCGTCAATATATCCCAGTCCGCTGTACTCCGGGTTTCCCGATGTCGAAATAAGGGAGTTGGCATTATATATGACGTCGTAAACGGGAATAGCGTATCCCATACCCTCAATGTTTTCGCCCGAAGATTTGGCGTTTACCATGCCGATTAGGTAGCCCTGCGCGTCGAAGAGGGCTCCGCCGGAGTTGCCGCCGTTGACGGCGGCGTCGGTTTGTAAAAGAGTCATCGTTATGCCGTCCATCGAGACGGACTTGGAAGTACCGGAAATAATGCCCTGCGTTACGGAGATACCCGCTCCCAACGGGTTACCTATGGCGGTAGCCTTCTCTCCCAAGGCTATCGGCGCTTCGTCGGTATTTCTGAGTTTTGCGATGTCGTATTCGCCGTCGATTTTCAGTACAGCCACATCGGAAACGTCGTCCATTCCGACCACTTCGGCGACCTCTTGTCTGTCGTTGGACGGGTCGGTGTCCCCGGTGTTGATTGCCACCAAAACTTCGGTAGCCGAATCTATGACGTGGCAGCACGTGATAATAAGAGTTGCCTTATTGCCCTCCGAGTCGGTCGCGTCACCGTAGAATACGCCCGCTCCGTTAGAGACCCAATCGGAGTCCGAAGATGTCTTCACATAGACGACGACAACGGTGTTGACGACATCGGCAACCATGTCCGAATATTCGGTGTAAACTTCGCTCGGAGTGCCGACTTCGGTAGTTACCGTATAGCTGTTATAAGTAGTTTTTTCGGAGGAGGGATTTTGCGAGGAAGATATCTTTCCGTCTTCGCCGCCGTTTATCTCGTCGAGGGCGCCGAAGTCGTTGCAGCCGAACAATATTACTCCGAGCGACAGTGTCAGTAATAAGACTGTCATTATCAAAAGAGCCTTCTTTGCTGCCGATTTTTCCATACAGACTTACCTCGAAAATTTTCTTACTTTTATATTATAGCTCTTTTGTGTCAATATAGTGAATTTTTTTGAAATGTTTATCCATAATGCTTCAATCGATAGTTGTGTTTTCGACAAAACATTTTAAAAGCAAACAAATAATTCATATGGCGATTTGTTAACGTTATTTCATACGGAGGCAATATGCTTGACTACACTTTGACTTACAGGACATTGACGGTAAAACCCACCGGGGAAATCGATCATGCCAATGCGCCGGGGTTGAGAATTCAACTCGACAATATTATAAAGACGCAAAAATTCGATTGCTTCGTCTTTGATCTGAGCGAAGTCGATTTTATGGACTCCACAGCCGTGGGGCTTATCATGGGAAGATATAAAAAGCTTAAGGATATGGGGAAAAAGGTGGCTTTCGGGAAGGCGTCACCCGCAGCGGATAAAGTACTGAAAGTCAGCGGGCTCTATTCGATAATAAATAAACTTTGAGGAGCGATATGGATACATTAACTATAAAGGTCAACGCTTTGGAAGCAAACGAAAGTTTTTTAAGAAGCGCCGTCGGCGCTTACGCCTCCAGAATGAACCCCACTTTGGAGATAGTCTCCGATATCAAGACGGCTGTCTCGGAGGCTGTTACCAACGCCATAGTTCATGGCTACCGCATGGATCCGAAGGGGATAATCACCGTAAATTGCGAAATAGCGGAGGGAATGCTGACGGTTGAGGTGAACGATTCGGGAGAGGGGATCGCCGATGTTGAGGAAGCCATGCGCGATTTTTTCACGACAAAAGCGCACGAGGAAAGGAGCGGTCTCGGGTTCACAATCATGAAAAGTTTCATGGATAAGCTGGAAGTTTATTCCGAACCCGGAGAAGGCACCACCGTCAAAATGGAAAAGAAGCTCTATGCCTGAGATTCCCGCGGACGAAGTCCGGGAAAAATTAAGACGCGCCGTAGCAGGCGACAAGCAGGCGAAAGCCGAACTTGTCGAGGAAAACATGCCTCTTATCAAGAGCGTCGTCAGGCGCTACAAAAATTCTTTGACGGAATACGAAGACCTTGTACAACTCGGCACTTTGGGGCTGATAAAGGCTATAAACAATTTCGATTTAAGTTATTCAGTTAAATTTTCCACCTATGCGGTACCGATGATAGCAGGGGAAATAAAGCGCTTCATGCGTGACAACGGCGCAATAAAAGTAAGTCGTTCCGTCAAAGCGCGCGCACATGAGATGAATAAGTTTATCGATTGCTTCCTTGCCGAAAACCGCCGCTCTCCGACGATAAAGGAACTGGCGGAAAAATTTTCGTTGGAACCTGCCGAAGTGAGCTTCGTTCTGGAATCTGCAAGATGCCCGGTTTCGATGGACGCGGAAACCGACGACGATCTTTCCGTCGGCGACAGAATCGCAGATCCCGGCGACTTCAACGACACCCTCGACAAAATGCTTTTAAAAGAGGCTATAATGAAACTGAATGAAAGGGATAAAAAAATTATTATTTTAAGATATTTTAGAGATAAAACGCAAAGTGAAGTAGCGGAGGAGTTGGGCGTTAGTCAGGTACAGATTTCAAGGCTTGAAAGTAAAATATTGTCGGAGTTCCGAAAAGAATTGAAATAGACCGGTTAAAAGGCGCTTTCGGGCGCACAATACCGGTATGAGGAAAATACCCAAAATCAAAACTGAAATATACTCTCCCGAGATTGCCGACAAGGAGTTCAAGGATGAACGCTCCCGATAAGGAATACCTTGCGCTAGTGAGGGAGAAAATGCCGAAATCCAAGCACCTGACGACTGTTTTCAGGGCTTTTTGGACGGGCGGCGTCATTTGTTGTATCGGCGAAGCGCTGAACGTCGCTTATTCAAGTGTTCCCGGCGATTTTTCGTCGGACGACGTTGCGGCGCTTACGACAATAACGCTGATTTTGATGACGGCGATATTGACGGGCTTCGGAATCTACGACAAAATAGGGGCGTATGCGGGCGGAGGCAGCATAGTGCCCATCACGGGTTTTGCCAATTCCGTAGTTTCTTCGGCGATTGAACATAAACGCGAAGGAGTCGTCCTCGGATTATGTTCGAACATGTTTCAGGTCGCGGGGCCCGTCATCGTCTTCGGAATATCCTCTTCCGTAGTTGTGGGGATAATAGTGCTTATTTTTAAGGGAGCGTTCGCGTGAAAAGAGGATCGACTGTAAATTTTGACGGAGTCTATGTCGAAAATACGGCGTCCGTCGTCGGACCGAAGGAGGCGGAAGGTCCTCTCGGGAAGTACTTCGATAAGCAGGTAAAGGACGATCTGTTGGGTCAAAAAAGCCATGAGCTTGCCGAAATCCGCTTTCATATCACTGCAATCCGATATCTGATGAACAAGTCGAGGCGGAAGGAGGAAGACGTCGATTTATGTATAGCGGGCGACCTTCTGGATGAGATCACCGGCGCCAGCCTTACGATGCGCGAATTCGACGTTCCGTTTTTAGGCGCCTATAACGCCTGTGCCACGTTTGCGGAAAGCCTGATTACAGCGGCGCTTTTTATTTCTTCCGGAAAATTTAAAAGGATAATTTCTTCTACTTCGAGCCACTTTTCGACGGCGGAAAGGCAGTATCGCTTCCCGTTGGAGCTCGGAAACCAGCGTACGCCGCTCGCGCAATGGACGGTGACGGCAGCAGGCGCGGTGATGCTGTCGGATATTCCTTCGAAAGTCGCCGTTAAAAGAGCTACTGTCGGCAAAGTCGTAGATTTTGGGGTCACGGACGGTAACGATATGGGCGCGTGCATGGCTCCCGCAGCGGCGGACACGATAGTCAGACATTTTTCGGAGAGCGGTTTAAAACCGGATTATTACGACTTGATCGCAACGGGCGACCTGGGGACGGCGGGCTCGGAATTGATGAAGGTCTTAGCCGAAAAGCGGGGAATAAAGCTCGGAAGTAACTATAACGATTGCGGAGCAATGATTTTCAACAGAGTCTGGCAGGACGTCGGGCAGGGCGGTTCGGGAGCCGCTTGCTCGTCTTCTGTTTTCAGCGGATATATTTACAAAAAGATGCTTTTGGGGGACTTTAAAAGGGTGCTTTTGGTACCCACCGGGGCGCTTTGTTCCAAAACAAGTATCCTCCAAGGGGAAAGTATCCCGGGGATTGCCCACGCGGTGGCATTCGAGGTGGTAAAATGATTTGGCTTGACTTTTTAAAGGCGTTTTTGGTGGGCGGAGCATTCTGCGTCGTCGGACAAATCCTTATAAATACGACGAAAATGACTTCGGCACGCATTCTGGTGGGCTTTTTATTGGCGGGAGTGGTGTTGGAGTGCGTCGGCGTGTACGACTATATCCGTGACTTCGGCGGAGCGGGAGCGAGCGTTCCGATAATCGGGTTCGGCTCGTCTCTTGCGAAGGGAGCAATAGAAGGCGCTCTTGAAAACGGCATTCTCGGAGCGGTAGCGGGAGGTATCGAAGCGGCTGCGCCGGGTATAGCCGCAGTCATTTTTATCGCGTTTGTGGTCGGATTGGTGGCTACTCCGAAGACAAAATAGCTTAATCTCGTGATATAGCTAACCTTCAATTAAATTATCGCATAAAAAACAATTCTTCTTTCAAGGACTAAGCGTCTCGGGAGCCGCTAAAACAGCTTTAATCCGAAAAATTTTTGCAGTAACACCGATATGTTTGACAAAATTCTCTTTTAGGAATATCATTTTATCATAAATTTCCCGGGAGTGTAAAATTGTCCGCAAGAACCACTAAATCAAAAGACATCGCTTTTATCGGCATATTTTCGGCGCTTGTGGTAGTGCTCCAACTGCTTGCGGAACTTACAAAGGCGTTGGGGCTTCCGTTGTCGATAGCTTTGGGGCTTATTCCCGTATTGGTGTCGGCGATGCTCGGCGGAATAAAGTCGGGAGCCGTAGTCGGAGGCGTATTCGGGCTGGTTTCGCTGGTTTTGTCGGCAATTTTGGCGTCATCGATGCCGAATTCGACGGCGACGGTCATAGTAAACCCGTTGGTGTCGCTGCTGCCGAGGATATTGGTCGGAGTGGTTACGGCGTTGGTTTACGGCGCTTTGACCAAGAAAAAGGAGCTTTCAAAGCGGAAAAAGTTCACTTTTGCGGCAATTTCGGGTCTTACGGGAGTGCTGACAAACACCGTTTTATTCCTTTCGATGTTTCTTTTGTTTTCCTATGGGAAGGTTTACGAGGACGCCACTATAGATTTTACGTGGGTAATAACCGCGGTGGTTGCGGTCAATACATTGATTGAGGTCGTGGCGTTTCCGTTGATATCCGCGGGAGTGGTTCTTGGGGTAGAGGCTTACAGGAGAAGAGGAGGCGAGTGATGAAACTTCCCGACGGATTGGAAGGTGCCGTCGTCACGACGGAATCAAATTTATTTTATCTCACGGGTTATCCGAACGCCGACGCCGCTATAGCGCTTACACCCGACAAAAAGTACTATATAACCGATAAAAGGTGCTCGGAAGAGGCGGAAAAGCTGATAAAAGGTTTCGAAATCGTTGATTCGGGCGGAATCGGCTACGCAGAAAAAGCCGCTCAAATATTGCAGGACTCGGGCGCAATCAATGTAGGGGCGGAGCTTGATGAGATAAGTTACCGCGATTACCTTAAAATAAGCGCCTGTTTTAGCGGTATTTCGTCCGTTTCCGAATTTATAAGCGGACTTAGGGCGGTAAAAAACGAGGAGGAGCTCGGCAAAATCCGGCTTGCGCAGGAAATTACCGACAAAGTTTACGATAAAGTGTTGGAGTTTGTCTCCCCGGGCATGACGGAGAAGACTCTTAAAAGCTTCATCGATACCGAAATAGTTCGGCGGGGCGGTTATCCCGCGTTTGACACGATAGTGGCATTCGGAGAAAACACGTCGAAGCCGCATTGCCACGCGGGAGACAGAACGCTTAAAAGAGGGGACGCCGTCACAATCGACTTCGGCGCCAAACTTATGGGGTATTGTTCGGACATGACCCGCTCTTTTTGCGTAGGTTTTGTGCCCGACGGATACGCTGAAATTTACGAAGCCGTACTCAATGCCAAAAATTTAGCGCAAAAGACAATAAAGGCGGGAATGAGCGGAAAAAACTGCGATTTTGTGGCGCGCGAGTATTTTGAAAAACTAGGTATTTCAGAATACTTTACTCACTCTTTGGGGCACTCTTTGGGTATCGATATCCACGAAAGCCCCAACCTTAGCCCAAGGGAGGAGCGTGTTATCCCGGAAGGCGCCGTTACCAGCGTAGAACCCGGAATCTATATCCCGAATAAATTCGGCGTTCGTATCGAAGATATCGTTGTTTTCAAAAATTCGGGCGTTGAGAACTTGACAAACTCTCCGGAAAATTTAATAATAGTATAGGAATAACACAGCGGAGGCAATTTTATGGCAAACAGATTGGCAGGCGATCTCAGAAAAGGCGATACCTTCGAATTGGACGGAACCGTCCAGGTTGTCGTCGACTTCCAACACGTCAAGCCCGGTAAGGGCGCGGCATTCGTGCGCGTCAAGATGCGCAACGTCATGACCGGCAGCGTTCTGGAACGCACCTTCAACCCCAGCGAAAAATTCGAACTCGCTTATATCGAGCGCAAGAAGATGACTTTCTCCTACGCCGACGGGGATTTGTACTACTTCATGGACAACGAAACTTACGATATGCTCCCGATGAACCGCGAGCTTATCGAGGACGCTTTGCATTTTATAAAAGAGGATTCCGTTGTCGACGTCGCTTTCTACAAGGGGAGCCCCTTTTCGGTGGAGCCCGAAAACTTCGTCGTTTTGCAAGTCACTCAATGCGATCCCGGTATCCCCGGCGCAACCGCGCAGCCCGGCTCCAAGAGCGCCACGCTGGAAACGGGATATGCGATACAGGTACCGCTGTTTATTAACGAAGGCGATATGATCCGCGTCGATACGCGTACCGGCGAATATATGTCCAGGGCGTAAAGCGGCTGGCGGAAGAAATACAGCGACGCATCCGGTCGCCAGAAATTAATTTTTTAATTTAATTACTTTATTAATAACTATAACCGAGAAAAAAGTCCGCAGCTCGAGCGGGCTTTTTTGACGTTTAAAACTCAAAAGCAGAGAAAACGGTAATTTTTTCGGATTGAAAATTATGTTCGATTTCATAACTGTTTTCTAAGTTAAATACCTGTATTCAATTAAAAATCGGGGGAATCTAAAAGTGGTTTTTTCATCGAATTAATTGTTCGATAAAAAAATTCCTGGGATAAGTAATGTTTTGAAGAACGACAGGCAGAAAAACGATTGAAAATATAAAATATAAGTAATAATTTATTATAAGAAAACCGTTGACTAAATTTTTCTGACATAATATAATAAATGAAGAAAAAACCTTTCATTGAATAATTTATTCGATGAAAAACCGTTGTGGTATGGTAGGGGGAGAAACTTACTTGTTACGACCGACTTTTTAAATCCCCTTGACGTAAATATTTATTATCCTTATCGGAGGAGAGTATGAAAAGAAAGTTTTCGCTCTTTGTAACGATTGTGGTTTGTCTCCTGATTGCAGCAGGCATTCTTTCCGCATGCAATGAAGAGGAGAAAAAGATAGCTTCCATCGATTTTGCCGACGGAGAATGGCAAACCAATTACTATTTGGGAGAGGTGTTCGAACCTTGCGTCGCCACCGTTACATATGAGGACGGCTCCACCGAAACGGTTGCCGTGACCCCCGAAATGGTAAAAGGTTTCGATACTTCGAAGCTCGGAAATTACAATATCGAAATTACGATAAACGGCGTTACAAAGGTAATGACGATTACCGTCGTTGAGAAGGGCGAGGAAGCGCACGTCCACTCGATGGAGTTGACAGCAGCTAAGGAAGCAACTTGTACGGAAGGCGGCAACAACGCCTACTATCATTGCTCCGGTTGCAATAAGTACTTCAAGGACGAAGCGGGCACGCAGGAGACCACCGTCGAGGCGGAGACAATCCCCGCGCGGCATAAAATTGTAGACGGGAAGTGCACAATTTGCGGGAAACTTTTTACCGTAGGCTTGAAGTATAGTCTTAGCGGCGATGGAGCTTACTACATAGTCACCGGTATCGGCACCGCCTCCGGCGATATCATTATCCCCGATACCCATGAAGGGCTGCCGGTTAAAGAAATCGGAGACGATGCGTTCTATAATTGCAGCAGCCTGACATCGATAGAGATCCCCGCCGGGGTCACAAGTATCGGAGGCTCTGCGTTCTATAATTGCAGTAATCTTGAAAGCGTTACATTTTCCGAAGGCAGTCAATTGACTAGTATCGGAGACTATGTGTTCCATGATTGCAGCAGCCTGACATCGATCGAGATCCCCGCAGGGGTTACTAGTATCGGAGACTATGCGTTCGACGGATGCAGCAATCTTGAAAGCGTCACCTTCGCCGAAGGAAGTCAATTGACTGGTATCGGAAGCGATGCGTTCTACGGATGCAGCAGCCTGACTTCGATAGAGATCCCTGCCGGGGTCACAAGTATCGGAAGTTCTGCGTTCGAGGATTGCAGTAATCTTGAAAGCGTTACCTTTGCCGAAGGAAGTCAGTTGACAAGTATAGGAGGCTCTGCCTTCTCCGGATGTAGCAGCCTTAAGTCGATAGAGATCCCCGCAGGGGTTACCAGTATCGGAAGCTTTGCGTTCTGGTATTGCAGCAATCTTGAAAGCGTAACCTTTGCCGAAGGAAGCCGGTTGACTAGTATCGGAAGCTCTGCGTTCTCCGGATGCAGCAGCCTGACATCGATAGAGATCCCCGCAGGGGTTACCAGTATCGGAGACTATGCGTTCTCCGGATGCAGCAGCCTGACATCGATAGAGATCCCCGCAGGGGTCACTACTATCGGAAGCGATGCGTTCTACGGATGCAGCAGCCTTACATCGATAGAGATCCCCGCAGGGGTAACCAGTATCGGAAGCTCTGCGTTCTACTATTGCAGCAGCTTGACATCGATAGAGATCCCCGCAGGGGTCACAAGTATCGGAAGTAGAGCGTTCGAGTGGTGCAGCAATCTTGAAACCATTTACTACAACGGCACAGAGGAGCAATGGATTGAGATAGAAAAGGGTGCGAATTGGGACTATGGTTGCGGAAACTGTGTAGTTATATTCCTTGGAGACGCGGGCGCCGAGGGCGGAGAGGGGTAAAAAATCCGGGTCGTATTAGCCGAATGATTTAATCCTTAGTAGTTAAATTAGTGTTCCCCGTCGGAAAAGCTTCCGGCGGGGGATTTTTTAATTTACAGTTTGTGCGCGTTTTACATGGCGTATGAAATGCTTCGGAAGGCGGTTTTAATAAAAACACAAGCGGGTATATTAATATTTTTCTTCCCACACCAATATCTCCTTATAAAAAAGCCTGTATGGGCATATAAGGTTATTATAAGGTTCAGTTTTCGCGAAAAATAAAAGTTTTCTCACTTTAACTTTGTGGGAAGAAAATTAATGTAAACCTCACTATAAAATACCGCCGTCGAGATGTAGACGAGCGTGTAAAGAGCGAGATACGGAGCGGATTGGGGTAAGCAAAAGACCGAAGCCGTTTGAACAGGCAAAAGCCATGATTGCGTTAGTTTGCGGCGAAGCAACTAGCGGAGGCGGTAAAGCCTCCGCTAGTTGCGGTTTCGGTCGAAATTGTCGACGGGCTGTATACCATACGCTCCGAGACAACTCCTGGAGGGAGGAAACTTGTTTCTTTCGCCCGAAAGCGCCGTAAAATATGCCCCTAGCCGCGGGTATATTATAATTTTCTTCCCGCATCAGGTCTTACCTTATGAAAAAAGTTTGTACGGGAATACGAACTTCTTCATAAGGATTTTGTTTAAGCGAGCGATTATAGTATTCCTACTTTAATTTTGCGGGAAGAAAATTATAATATCTAAAAAAATGCTTCAAAGGGGCGGAATGGCTCTTTTTTACATAGAATGGAGTATGAAGTACTTGGTTAAAGGGGAGGGGGAAGCGGTGGTGCTGCTCCACGGTTGGGGAGCCGATAAAGAGGCGATGGCGCCGCTTACGGAAGCGCTCTCCTCGGAGTACACCGTCATTGCGCCGGACCTTTACGGCTTCGGAGAGAGCCCCATAACAAGGGTAATGGCGTTGGAGGACTACGCCGAAGGGATAATCGGCATACTTAATAAAGAGGGGTTTTCCAGAGCTGCCGTAATCGGGCATTCCTTCGGGGGAAGAGTGGGAATAAGACTAGCCGTCCGTCACCGGGAGATGGTTTCCGGATTGGTTCTGGTCGACGCCGCCGGTCTGAAACCGCGCCCGGGAGTAAAACGCGCTTTAAGAAGACTCGGGAACGCTTTCGGAAAGGCGACGCACCTTTATAAGCCGAAAGGTTCCGCCGATTACGAGCATTCCTCGGGGTATCTCAGAGGCACTTTTTTGAATGTCATCCACGACTTTCAGGAAGGTGAATGCCCGTTGATACGCTGCCCTACATTGTTGATTTGGGGGAGAAAGGACAGGGATACTCCGCCATATATGGCGCGCAGAATGAGACGGCTGATCCACGGGTCGCGTTTGGTGTGGATCCGGGATGGCGGGCACTTCAGCTACCTCGACGAAAGTACGCGCGTGGCGCTCCTCATCAAGGAATTTTTGGCGGAGTAATTCATTCCGCCGAACGATGACGCATTTTCGCAGTCTGTTTCGAAAAGACACAATTTCGCCATCCGCAGCATATAAGTGAGTGATGGTCACGGGGTTAATGGCGGCGGGCGCGGGCGTGGGTTGGATTGCGGCACTTCTGGGAGCGCTCAGAATGGCGGGGAGGGTGCAGCGCGCCAATTACTACCTCGTGCGCTTTCCTGAGTGGACGGAGACGGCTTTCACGGTGTTGATTTCCACGCTGACGCTTTTGGCACTGAAAGAAGTTACTCTCGGAGCAGTCGCCTTTTTTACGACGGAGTGCGCAATGTGCGTCGTAAACGGCGTCAGATTCTTTTCGTTGAGGACGAAATTCGTGCCGACGGCGCGCGGATTGAGGCTGCTCGCCGGCTGGACGGTGATAAACGCTTCGTCCGTCGCCGTCTTAGCCCTTCCGGAAGCCTTCAGGGCGTTGTATCTTGCCGAAATTTTCGCGCTTTATCCCGTTACGACGGCGCTTGCGGTCGTCATTATCGAACCCTTCGAGCGACTAAAAAACGCCGCCTTTTTGAGGCGTGAAGCCGCGGAATATCAAAAACTTCCCGCCATAAAAATTGCCGTAACGGGAAGCTTCGGAAAGACTACGGTGAAGGAACTGATCAAGGCGGCGCTCGGACAAGACTATACTTCTCTTGCCACCGACGGTAACAAAAATACGCCATTCGGGATACTGGAAACCGTAAAAAGGTATTCCGGAGAGCAGATTTTGATAACCGAATTCGGAGCGCGGCGAAAGGGGGACATAGCGGAACTCATAAAGCTCTTTCCGCCCGATTTTGCCGTCATTACCGGAGTGACGGCGCAGCACCTAGAAAGCTTCAAAAGCCTCGAAAACATCACCCGGGAAAAATTCCTGCTTGCAAAAGCGGTGAGCGAGGAGCGCCTGATATTAAATGTCGACAACGATATCGTCCGTTCGGTTTCAAAGGAATTTCCGAGAGCTGTTACCGTCGGAAAGGAAGGCGTGTTCCGCATTTCGCACTACAGGGAGCGGGAAGACGGGTTCGATTTCGTGCTGAATTATGTGGTCGGCGGGAGGAAAGAGCGCCTTTTATTAAGTCTTCCGTTGCATGGGCGGCACAACGCCTCGAATGCCGCTTTGGCAGCCGTCGTATCTATCATGTTGGGGGTGCCGCCGCGCTCGGTCCGCGAGAGATTGGCTTCGTTTAAGGGGGTTCCTCACCGATTCGAAGTAAAAAAACATGGGGGGATTACTATAATTGACGACGGATATAACTCCAATATCGAAGGGGTGCGCTCGGGAGCCGAGGCGTTTAAAAGGTTCGCAGGAAGGAAGGTGGCGGTAGCTCAAGGGCTTGTCGAGGCGGGGCGGGAGAGGACGGCGTTGAATACCTTGGCAGGAGCGGCTCTCGCAGGTTCCGACGTCGTCGTCGGGGTGGGGAGGAACGCGCGCTGCATCGAAAAAGGCTTGAAATCGGCAGGCTTTAACGGAGAGTTTCTGCGCTTTAAGAGTTTGAAAGCCGCCCAAAGAGCACTTCCGGCACTCCTCAGGGAAGGCGACGTCGTCTGGTTTCAAAACGACTTGCCATGAGGGGTACGGCGCTGAAACGAAGTCCGCAAAAAGGGGTTCTCTTGCGCCGTAACAGTTACTTTTTCTTGTAAACGTGCGGATATAAACAGGGGGTTTATTATGATAAATTGCGCTTTGGTATACGGATTCGATTCGCCCGAACACGATGTTTCGGTGATGACCGCGCTCGAAATCATGCGGAACGCTCCGTCAAAAGGGATTCGTCTGAAACCCGTTTATGCGCGGGACGGGCGCTTTTTCGGCGGCGATGAATTGTCGGAAATCAAAGCCTATACGCCGTTCGAGGCGGGAAAACACCCCGAAGTGTTCGTCCAGAGCGGAAGGCTTTGGCGGGTAAAACGCGGAAAGGCGCGAGCGGAGTGCGAACTTGACTGCGCGCTGATAGCGGCGCACGGCGGCGCCGGAGAGAACGGGGCGCTTCAAGGTTTTTTGGAAGTTTCGGGCGTCAAGTATCTGTCAACGGGCGTTTTCGGCGCCGCGCTCGGGATGAGTAAGTGGGCTTCTAAGACGTTGATGAAGGCGGCGGGTGTGCCCGTACCCGAATTTACCGTCATCAAAAAGGGGGACGAATTGAAACCGCTCCTTGAAAAATCAAGCTACCCCGTGATAATAAAGCCCGACTCAGGCGGCTCTTCATTGGGAATCCGCGTTGCCGATTCTGCCCGTGAAGCGGTGAAAATGGTGGACACTGCTTTCAGATTCGGCGACAAGGTTATCATAGAGGAGTATTTAAAAGGTGCGGAAGACATAAATATCGCCGTGCTGAGTACCCCGGACACGTTCATCGTCTCGAAGCCCGAGCGCCCGTTACGTCACGGCGAGATACTCTCTTTCGACGATAAATATACCAGAAAAGACGGGAAAATTTCGGAATTTCCGGTAGATCTGGATGAAGAAACGGCGGCGGAGTTAAAAGAGTACGTGAAAATCGGCGTGGAAATTTTCGAGGTAAAGGGCGTCGCGCGCTTCGACTTTTTGCTGAGCGGCGGAAAGTTGTATTTTAACGAAGTCAATACCGTCCCGGGGTCGCTTGCGGGGTACCTTTTCCCGGAGATGTCCTTTTCCGCCTTTTTGCGTCGGCTTATAGAGGGAGCAACTTGCCGGGAAACGCGTCACTTCCCGGCGGGGGACAAGCTTTTGAATATAAAGCCTAAACGCCGTCAGCGTTAGACCGGTCAAAGCGAACGCTCAGAGCTCTTCCTCTGCGGCAGGGGTGACGACGACCGTCTTATAGTCGGTGTAGGTGACCCTGACGCCCTTTAATCGCCTGACCCTTTTTCTCGGAGTGTAGTCGACTTCGACTTTCGGTGACTCGCGGTTCTCCGAAAAGCGCGCCACTATCGAAGCAGCCTTCGATATCACTTCTTCGGGAACGTCGCTCCCGTTGGTCACGATGAGTCCGTGCCCGCCGTGAAAGTTTTTGGCATGCAGCCAGATATCCTCTCCGGAGGCGAGTTCGAAAGTCACCTTTTCGTTTTGAACGGAGTTCCTTCCGACGTATATCGTAAAGCCCATAAAGTCGGTGCGGTAGGGCGGAGTTTTTTTCGGGGTGCGCGCCTTTTTCGAAGTCGTCGGACGCTTTCCCGAAAGCGATAAAATCTCCTCCTCGATTTCTTTGAACTCCGCTTCCGTCCTGCAATTTCTTATATAAGTTTTCAGTTCTTTGACGGAGTCGGAAAGCAATAACGACCGCTCCAGATCCTCTTTTGCAAAGCGTTCGGCACCTTTTGCTTTGGAATATAATTTAAAGTACCTTTCTATATTCTTTTTTGGAGAATAGGTGGGATTTAACGCAATTTCTATTTCACGATTATTATAAAAATCGTCACATTTTATAATACTCATACCTTTCTCCAAGCGGTGAAAATTGCATTTCAATATCTCTCCCGCCTCAAGATACCTTTCTTTTGTTCCTGCCGAGGCGAGCACCCGCTCGTCCTCTTCTATATGACGCTTCACCTTTTTTTCGAGCGAGGATAAAAGCTTCTCCGAGGTTCTCCGGCGGCGTGCGGTCTCCTTTTCCAGAACGGCTTTCCCGCGTGAAAAATCGATGGCTTCCGAAAGGGCGGAGAACTCCTTTACCTCGTTATCTCCGAAGTACTTACAGGCGTAGAAACCGTTCGGTGAGCCGGGTACCGCGACGGGGGAAAACGCCTCCGATGAATATATGTCATCCATTCTTTTCAATGCCTTATCCGCACCGATTGTCTCCTTTAGATGTATCAGCTCTTTTGCCGATTCCTTCGAAAGTCCGTTAAGCTTGGAATAAACCTCTTCCGCAGTCACTTTGTTTTCGAGCACTTCCCGCGCTTCGGGCGCAGACAATAAAATTTTTCCGCGCGCCGGCGGGACATATTCCGCGCCGGGGTAGACGGGACGGGAATTTTCGTTTATTATCCTTTTTACGGAGTCGGTTATCTTTCCTTCCGAGGTCAGTATGAGATTTGACGCACCGCCCATTATCTCGGCGTACAGAAGGTATTTTTTTGCGTCGTTTAATTCATTTTTGCTTAAAATCGCTATTTTTATTATCCTGTCTTCGTTTTCAATCGAAAAACCTTCTATAATCCCGCCGAGGATGTGTTTTCTTAAAGCCATCGTGAAGTTGTCGGGAACTTCGGTTGCCGGGTGCGTCCGGCGGGTAAGATATACTCCGGCGATATCGGACTTTGCCGACAGGAAGAGGGTGTGATTGGCACCGCGCGCACGTATAGTAAACAGATAAGTGTCGTTTCCGATGGAAGCGATGCGGTTTATCCGCCCGGAGTTCAGCTCCTCCGACAGTTCGCGGCTTAACGCCTTCAAAGTTATCATATCGTTAGGCATACTTTGATTATAGCCTAATTTTTGTCGGAGTTCAACCGCTTTCGGGGTTCGGATGGCGTAACTTTCCCGAAAAGACTCTTTCCGCCCTTATACAATCTTCAAAACGTGCGATTCCGGGGCGGAAAGAGGGAAAAATTTCTCTTTCCGACGTTTTGAATCGGTTTTTTTCGGATATTGTCGAAAACGCTCCGAAAATATTCCCGACCTTCTTTTCCGTTCCGAAACCGGCAGACATCATAAAAATTAATTAATATAAAATATTTTATTTTTATATATATATTCTATTGATTTAATTTTTGCGCTGTGATAATATAAGCAGGCACGAAAAATTATTCCACCGAAAAATTCAACTCACGGAGGCTAAAAATATGGAATATTCAATACAGAAACTCGACAACTCCAAAGTCGAAATCGCCGTAAGTCTCGACAAAGAGGAATGGCAGGGCTACGTCAAAAAGGCGTACGACAAGACCAAACATCAATTTGCGATAGAAGGATTCCGCAAAGGGAAAGTGCCGTACAACGTCATCTGCAAGCGTTACGGCGAGGAGATATTCTACGAAGACGCCATGGAAATCGCCATCGGCGAACGCTACGAAGAGATAGTCGGAAAAGAAAAGCTCGACGTCGTCTCTTCTCCCGAGGTCTCGCTGACTTCCGTTGACGTCGACCATCTGAAATTCACCGCTACCGTCACCGTTTATCCCGAATTCGAACTCGGCAAATACACGGGACTCGACATCAAAAAGTCCGAGGTGAAGGAAGTTACCGAGGAAGACGTCAGGCGCGTCATCGATTCCGATCTCAACGCCGCTGCACGCTTTGTCGACATTACCGACCGCGCCGCCGCATCGGGCGATATGGTCACTATCGACTACTCGGGCTCCGTTGACGGCGAAAAGTTCGAAGGCGGCACCGCCGAGAAGTACTCGCTGACCCTCGGTTCCGGCACCTTTATCCCCGGCTTCGAAGATCAGGTTATCGGTCATAAGATCGGCGAGAATTTCGACGTCAAAGTGAAATTCCCGGATGATTATCATGCGGAAAATCTGAAAGGTAAAGACGCCGTGTTCAGCTGCCTCATCCACGAGATCAAGGTCAAGGAGCTCCCCGCCGAAGACGACGAGTTCGCAAAGGATCTCGGCGAATTCGACACCTTCGAGGAATATAAAAACGGCATAAAGGAAAGACTTAAAGCCGACGAACTCAAAAAAGCCGAGACCGCCGAAAACGACGCTTTAATCGAAGCCGTCGTCAAAGCCACCGAGCTGAAAGTCCCCGACGCCATGATAGACGACGAAGTTACCAGGAACTTAGAGGACATGAAGCACAGCATGTCGATGTACGGTTTGAAGTTCGAAGATTATCTGCAATACACCTCGACTACGGAGGAGAAAATCCGCGAGGATATCCGTCCGAGAGCAGAAAACGAAGTCAAAACGGGCATGATAATGAACGCCATTATCACCAAGGAAAAGCTCGTCCCCACTCCCGAGGAGCTCAAAGCCGAGCTCAAAAAGCGCGCGGGAGCGGCGGAAGACGCCAAGGAAGAGGATTACATGAAGGATGTCAACGAGTACGAACTGAACTCTTTGATGCAGAGAATGACCTTCGATAAGCTTATTGCCTTCCTGAGGGCGAACAACAACATCGCCTGAGAGAAAAGGGAGTTGCGGCTTAAAACCAATTCCGAAGCGCTTCGGATATTCCGACCTCGTCGGGGTATCCGGGGCGTCAACGCTTTTTAAAGCATAAAACCAATAAAAAACCGGACTTTCGGCGGGAATGTCTTTGGAAGACGACGAAAAAGGAAGACTTCCGACACATTTCTGCCGTCGCCTTTCGGGCGAAAAGGAGAGTATATGGAAACCATAAAATCGGTAATGATGCCCATACCTACCGTCATAGAAAACACCAACCGCGGTTCCACCGCGTACGATCTTTATTCGAGGCTGCTTGAAGACAGGATCGTCTTTTTGACGGGCGTCATCGACGACGCCACAGCCAATCTCGTCGTGGGACAGCTTCTGTACCTCGAAACCAAAGATCCCGATAAGGATATTTCGTTGTATATCAACTCCCCCGGGGGCTCGGTGACGGCGGGAATGGCTATTTTCGACACCATGAATTATATAAAGTGCGACGTTTCGACGATCTGTGTCGGCATGGCGGCTTCGATGGGAGCCTTCCTGCTCGCGGCGGGCACGAAAGGGAAGCGGATCTGCCTTCCCAACTCCGAAGTCATGATCCACCAGCCTCTCGGCGGGGCGCAGGGGCAGGCTTCCGACATAAAAATCGTCGCCGATCACATACTTAAAACGCGCGAAAAGCTGAACAGATTTTTGGCTGAAGCTACAGGTAAGAGCGTCGAAGAGATAGCCCGCGACACCGACAGGGACAACTACATGTCCGCCGAGGAAGCCAAGGAATACGGGCTGGTCGACGTCGTTTATACCACTCGCGAATAAAAGGAGTAATATGGCTGAATTCAAACCAATCCGCTGCAATTTTTGCGGAAGATCGGAATACGAAGTAGCGGCTGTTTTCGCAGGTCAGGGCGGAGCGTATATCTGCTCGGACTGCATAAAGCGTTTAGGCGCGGAGCAAAAGCGGCTGGAAAAGGATGTGCTTAAAAGCGACGAAGGCTTCGAAGAGGTGCCTAAACCTACCGCGATAAAAGCCGGGCTCGACAAATATATCGTCGGGCAGGAGGACGCCAAGCGCATTCTGTCCGTTGCCGTCTACAACCACTATAAGCGCCTCAAATGCGCTCCGGGAGACTCCGTCAGGTTGGAAAAGTCGAATATTCTGATGCTGGGTCCCACCGGCTCGGGTAAGACTCTCCTTGCAAAGACTCTGGCGGATATCATCAACGTACCTTTCGCCATTGCCGACGCCACCACGCTGACGGAAGCGGGTTATGTCGGAGAGGACGTCGAAAACGTGCTGCTGAAACTCATCAGGGCGGCGGATAACGACATTCAGAAAGCCGAGCGCGGTATCATCTATATCGACGAGATCGACAAGATCTGCCGTAAGTCCGAAAACATGTCGATAACCCGAGACGTCTCCGGAGAGGGGGTGCAGCAGGCGCTTTTGAAGATAATAGAGTCCACCGTCGCTTCCGTCCCGCCCACCGGCGGCAGAAAGCACCCTTATCAGGAGTGTATCCAGATAGACACCACCAATATATTGTTTATCTGCGGCGGAGCTTTTGTGGGGCTCGACAAAATCGTCGAGAAGCGTAAGGACGCATCCTCCATAGGCTTTACCGGGGCGTTGAAGAAGGGAGATGAAAGCTATTCGGAGTCCCTCAGGGAATTGCAGCCCGACGACCTTATAAAGTACGGACTGATCCCCGAATTCGTCGGCAGAGTGCCGATAGTCGCCACTCTTGACCCGCTCGATAAGGAGGCATTGATTAAAATCCTGACAGAGCCCGAAAACGCTCTTATCAGACAATATGAAAAGCTTTTCGAAATGGACGGCATGCGTTTAAGGTTCACCGACGCCGCGATAGAGGCTGTTGCCGAAAGGGCGATACTGCTGAAAACGGGGGCGAGAGGGCTGAGAACCG
The DNA here is from genome assembly GCA_944362765.1 of uncultured Clostridia bacterium. Classification (GTDB taxonomy): domain Bacteria; phylum Bacillota; class Clostridia; order Christensenellales; family DTU072; genus Stercoripulliclostridium_A. The sequence continues at coordinate 25,211 of CALVTP010000003.1, forward strand.
TCATCGAAAACGCTATGAAGAATATCATGTTCGAACTTCCCGATAAGGCGTCCGAAATCGAAGAGGTGACGATTACCGAGCTTACGATAACCAAAGGGCAGGAGCCCGAAATAACTTACCGAAGATCGGGTGCCCAAGGGGCGTAAAGCCCTTTACGGGTGACGATCGGGGTGAAAAATTTGAGATCGAAAGAGGACGAAACATGGACGATTTAAAAGTTATTGCGATAGCCGTGCAGGATCCTGTTTTTCCGGGTGAGTCGGGTAAAAAGGAGTTAGACCCCGAATACATCCCGGGAACGGAGGAGGCGCTGAAAACCAATCAAAGGGTTGCAGCGGTTGCCGTCAGCGACATACGCAGAAGGATAAAAAAAGGCGATCTTTGCACGATTGCCGAGATACAACAATTTTTGAAGCTTTCGGGGGATCCGAAGTGCGTGGTGTTGTTTAACGCCTCGGGTCAGCGTTACCGCGTCGAAAGCGTCGAATTTTCGAAGGGCGTTTACAGAGTGGGGTTGAAACCGGTGCGCTTTACGGGGCTGAAGGCGGAAGAAGTCTCCGCGCTGTACGAAAGACTCTATATGATCTATATGACGTACAGGCATTTTACCGCCGAACCCGCAAAGGACGGCGAACCCGCTCCGACCGATAATGACATATTCGCCCCGCCTCCGGTAACGCCCGCCGCTATCAACGGCAGCATAGACCGGCTTGCTCCCTTACTGCATTTTACCGATACCGATCCGCTGTACTTCGAACTCGACACCTCGAAGCGCATTCTCGCTGCGATACGCTGCCTTGCGGACGAAATCGAGATGATAAAGGTGGAAGAGAAGGTGATGGGAGAAGTGCAGGCGGCAATGGACGACAACCAGCGCGACTTCTACATCCGCGAACAGATAAAGGCGCTTTCAAAAGAAATAGACGAAGAGGACGAAGCCGATACATACCTTGAAAAGATAGACGCACTGAAAACTTCGGAGGAGAACAAGGAAAAGTTCCGCCGCGAAGTCAGGCGTCTGAACCGTACGGCGGCAGCCTCTCCCGACATGGCGCTCATTAAAAACTACCTCGATACCGTCATAGAGCTCCCCTGGGGGATTTATACCGATGACAACGAGGATCTGAAAGAAGCCGAAAGGGTGTTGAACGAAGATCACTACGGGCTCGAAAAGGTAAAGGAGCGGCTTATCGAAGCTCTTGCCGTCAGAAAACTTTCCAAAGAGGGAAGAAGCCCGATAATCTGCCTTGTCGGTCCTCCCGGAGTGGGTAAAACCTCGATAGCTTCTTCTATAGCGAGGGCGATGAACAAAAAGTTCGTCCGCCTCTCTCTGGGCGGTATACGCGACGAAGCCGAGATCCGCGGGCACAGAAAGACCTATGTCGGAGCAATGCCCGGACGCATAATAAACTCCGTTATGCAGGCAGGCAGCATGAACCCCGTCTTCCTGATGGATGAAATCGATAAAATGGCGGCGGATTACAAGGGCGACCCCGCAAGCGCGCTGCTGGAAGTGTTGGATCCCGAACAGAACGTCGGCTTCCGCGACCACTTCATAGAAGTGCCGTTCGACCTGTCGAAAGTGCTCTTCATCACCACCGCAAACACGTTGGATCCCATCTCCAGACCGCTTCTTGACAGAATGGAAGTCATCGAGCTGGACGGCTATACCGACGTGGAAAAGCTGGAAATCGCCAAACGTTACCTTGTCAAAAAAGCTTTGAAACAGAACGGAGTCGCTCCCGACTGGGTGGAGTTCACCGATGACGCCATTACCGAAATCATTCACGAATATACCCGCGAATCGGGAGTGAGGGCGCTCGAAAAGAACATCAATTCCGTAGTCAGAAAGGTGGCAAAGCGCTTTGTCGAAGCTCCCGACTCCGAAAAAGTCCGAGTGACCTCGGAAAATGTCTTTGAGTTTTTAGGCGAAGCCAAGTTTCCTTTCTCCTCGAAGCTGCGCCGTGATGAGACGGGCGTCGTGACGGGGCTTGCCTGGACGGCGACGGGAGGGGATACGCTGGAAGTCGAAGTTGCCGTCACCCGCGGAAAAGGCGAAACTCTTCTTACCGGAAACCTCGGCAACGTCATGAAGGAATCCGCCAAGATCGCGATAAGTTACTGCCGCGCTTTCGGAAAGGAGTGGGGAATACCGGAGGATTACTTCGATCGCCACGACATACATATACACGTTCCGGAAGGCGCCACTCCGAAAGACGGACCCAGCGCCGGAATCACCATCGTCACCGCCGTCTGCTCCGCAGTCACGGGAAAACCGGTAAAAGGGGATGTCGCGATGACGGGAGAGCTGACTTTGCGCGGCAAAGTGCTTCCGATAGGCGGCTTGAAGGAAAAGTCGCTTGCGGCGCTGAGAGACGGCATAAAGACAATATTCCTTCCCGAGGAAAACCGTCGCGATTATAAGGAACTCCCGGGAGCCGTCAAGGACAAAATCGATTTCCGGTTTGTCGGGAATGTAGGATCCGTTTTGAAAAACGCGATAGTTTGGTAAACCGTTTTCGGTCGCTCGGGAACCCTTTCACGGGCGCACCGTCTTCGATAACAAAAAATAAAGGGGAAACATAAGGGAGAAGCTATGCCTATGAAAATCAAAAAAGCCGAATTTCTGTATTCAGCGGCAAGACCGGAGCAACTGAGGGAACCCGGAACTCCGGAGATAGCCGTCGCGGGGCGATCCAACGTCGGAAAGTCCTCATTTATAAACTTCGTTACCGGGAACGGCAAACTTGCCAAGACGTCGAAGGAACCGGGACGGACGAGGCTCGTCAATTACTTTTACATAAACGGCGGCGAGTTTATGCTTGTCGATCTTCCGGGATACGGCTTTGCGAAGGTGTCGGACGAGGAAAAATTGAAGTGGGCAAAGCTCATCGAGGCATATTTTAAGTCGCCCGCCGCGCTGAGACACGTTTTTTTGCTCATCGATATCCGCCGCGACCCCTCCGACGGGGACGTCAGAATGCTGAACTATATGTATCACTACACCATACCGTTTACGGTAATTTTGACGAAAGCCGATAAGATCTCGCGTTCGCAGGCGCTGGATCGCAGGAGGAAGATAGCTTCGGCGCTGAAAATAGGCGCAGACAATATAATTATTTCCTCTTCCTACGCAAGACAGGGCAAAGAGGACATTCTGACCCGCATAGACGAGATTCTGTCTATAGATATGAACTGATATGAAGGTATTTGCCGTCTCCGATCCCCATCTTTCCTTTACCGCCGATAAGCCGATGTCGGTTTTCGGCGCTGTGTGGGAAAACCATTGGGACGCCATCGCCGCCGATTGGCTCGAAAAGGTGGGGGAAGAGGACGTCGTGCTCATTCCGGGGGACATTTCCTGGGCTATGACGGTGGAGGAAGCCAAAAGCGACCTCGAAACAATCGGCGCGATGCCCGGCAAGAAAATCTATGTGAAAGGCAATCACGACTATTGGTGGGGAAGCCTGACTAAGGTTCGCGAGGCGCTTCCCGAAGGGAGCTACTGCATCCAGAACGACGCTGTAAAATTCGGCTCCTATGTCTTTTGCGGTACCAGGGGGTGGGTAGTTCCGGAGCCGGGCTCGAAGCTCGCGCCCGAGGACGAAAAGATATTATTGAGAGAGGGATTGAGACTGGAACTCAGTCTGAAAGCCGCCGATAAGCTGAGGGCGGAGGGGGACGAGTTGATAGCGCTGACGCACTTTCCTCCGTTCGACACCAGAAAAAGCTCCAACCGCTTTACCGAACTGTTCAAAAGCTACGGCGTCTCCAAAGTCGTTTACGGGCATCTTCACGGCTCCAGATGCCGCGCCGACCTTAAGGTTGTAAAAAACGGAGTGGAGTACTACCTCACCTCCTGCGATATCGTGAACAATAAATTGACGCTTATAGCGGAGTAGAGACCCCGTTTCGGGTTTACGTACAACCGTAAAAACGGCAAATTACCCAAGTATGATTGACCGAAAGTTATACCTATCATATCTTATTATAATATGGTAAATATATATACGCCGGGATGCCGTTCGGACGGCGTCGGGCGGCGTCGGTCGGCAAAGTACTTCGGATAAGGGTGTAGAAATGACGAAGAAAGTTGCAATTTCAATTCTGTTTATTTTTATTCTGGCGGTCTGTCCGGCGTTGTCGGCGTGCGTAGAGGAGCCGCCGCATATCGTTTCTGCCGAGCCCGACCCCGAATGCTGGACGAGCCGATACTATGTGGGCGACCCGTTCGATACTGAGAGCGGGTTTATCGTCACCTATTCCGACGGGAGTGTAAAAAAAGTCAAGGCTTCGGAAGGAACGGTGTCAGGCTTCGACTCCTCTTTTCCCGGGGAGAAGCCGCTGACGATTACATACGAAGGCTTTCTGTTTGAAGTGACGGTATCCGTTGTCGAATTGACCGAGGAGACCTTCCCCGAAATTCCCGCTCCGGCGGAGCCCGAAGAAGGAGAAATTCCCGAAGAGGAGGAAACTTCCCGACCCGCCCTCGGGCAAAGCGACGTCGCCGCGGCGCTCAATCGCCTTTTTGAACTCGCCGGGAGACCCGAAAACCTCGACATCGGCGCAATCGTCACTCCGAAATTTTATCAATTTTTATCGGCAGCCGGCTGTGACAAGGAAACCTTCGACAACGCTTTTACGGCACTGTTTTCGGATGAGAAGTTTGTCGGACTCCTTGCGGGTGCCGCCGCCGAGTTCGATTTCGCCTCCGTCAACGGGGAGAATCTCAAAGACTTTGCCGCGGTACTCCTGAAAAACGCCGACGGCGAAAGCCTCGTAAAGCTGCTTTCCGCCGCAGGACAACTTTTTAAAAATTCCTTCTTCGACGGCGTTTCTTTGACGGAATTTGTCATACGTGAGGCGGTGATTGCGGGAAAAGGGGAGGAGGAGCTTGCCGCGGTCGAAGAATTTCTGAGCGGGAATAAGTACGTCTATTATATCGGAAGCGCCCTTAAAGAGGCTCTCGTTTCCTTCTTGAACTCCGAAAACGAGCCTGAATCACCCGAAAATATTTTCGCAGTCGAATTTTTAAGGGACGTAACGCTGACGGCGCTGAACAAAAACGGCATGCAGCTTCTCAACCTCTTGTCGCTGGCAATAGACGAAAAGGGGGAGGAGTACCAATTGGGGCTCGGGAAATATATGCACGACGACCTTCTTTCGGCACTCGGCGCACTGGGAAGGAGCGGTGAATGGCTTTCGGCGCTTGCCGGGGACAAACGCTTTGTTTTTGCGGTAAGGAAAGTGGTGCTTTCGATGGTCGAAGCGGGGTATATCACGCCGGAAGGGGAGTTCGACGCGGCGGAATTTTCGGTTGACACCGCGGAACTCATTTACATCGCCGACTTCATTTTCAAATTGGCTTTAAAGGCGGAAGAGGGTATTCCGCAGGAGGCTTTGAGCAACCTCTCGCAGTGGATAATGCTTCCCTCCCTCGTAACGGAGGAAGTGCTGGACAAGAGTTTTAAAAAGCTTAACGCCTTCATCGACGACGTTTACTCGGAACTTCCCGAGCCGCAACAAGAGGCAATAGTTTCCTTTCTCGCCGGTGAAAGTTACTATTCCGAAGGCTTTTCTTCAAAAACATTGGAAATTTTTTATAGAATAATCGAAGGATGAGCGCCTTAGGTTGGAGACGCCTTCGAAAGGTTTTTAATTTCTCTCCGGAAAATCACTGTTTTTATTGAAACACTTCAAACCTATGGTATAATACAAGAGAGCCGTCCGTAAATTTCCGGCGAATGCCGCAGGCGTTTTTCGGGCTTTTATTGCTTTAATAGAAGTGACGGCGTGGAGAAGGGAAGACATGCTGAGAACGGAAAATGTCGTAAAAATATATGATCCGAAGCGCCCCGAAGTCAAGGCGCTTGCCGGAATAAGCCTGAACTTTCCCGAAAAGGGAATGGTTTTTGTGGTGGGAAAGTCGGGTTCGGGAAAGTCGACCCTTATGAATATTCTGGGGTGTCTGGACTCGCCGAGTTCGGGCGAAGTTTATATCGACGGAAGAGCCGCTAAAGATAATAAAAGCCAAAGAGTAGCTTTGAGCGGTGCCTTTTATCTCGGAATTATTCGGCGTATGGCATATGAATTTCATTTTATCGCCGCCTTTTTTAAGCCGCTTTTGAGGTGACGTTTTAGTTTATAAATCGTATTTATCGCTTTTTTACTCCGGGTCACGCGTTATCCGCAACTGTTTTATCGGCGGCTTTTGCCGTTAAGACACCTTTTATTTTTCCGTTTGCGTTGAAGTCGTCCGGGAGTCGAACCGATTGATCGGCGGCGCCGTTTTGTGATTCGGTTTATTTTCAGATTATTTTTCACCGTGCCCGACGGAGAATTGTCGCGGGAAGTCTTTTCCGGCGGACGAATTTTTTTCCGGGACTTCGACGCAGCTTTCCCGCGCGGGGTATCTGACGACGACTGAAATTTTTACCCTTCGGGTGTCCGCAGAGAGGGGAAATGAGAACATCCGTTCGTATTGTGCCCGTAAGCAAGCCTTTTGGGAGCCTCAAATCCCAAAAATTTTAATAAATTTTCAAAAATTTTTATCAAAGTGGTTGAAAGTGGTTAAAGTATACTTTATAATATAAGTAACAAATTCGGAGGTCTATGTCGTGGAGAGGGCTTTAAGTTCTTCTCCTGCGGGCGAAGGAGAGCCGACGCCACGCGTGTGACTTCCCGAAGATCGCCACGAAATCACCCGAAAGGGGAACGCCGGCGGCGAAAACGCAAAAGGACGGAGAAGATGAACTATTGTTTCCTCGGAAAATTCAATCTCGCTTTGGACGACAAGTGCAGAATGCGCCTGCCGGCGAAGCTGAGACAGGCGATCGGCACCGGCTACGTCGTCATGTACGGCGCGGAGTCGTTGACGGTCATGCCGAAAGAAGATTTCGAGGCGCTGAACGAAAAATTCAGGGCTATTCCGTACTCCGACATCGCCGCGCGCCGCGCCGTTTCCGATATTCTCGGCACCGCTTTCGAACCGGAAGAGGATGCGCAGGGGCGTTTCGTAATTCCGAAACATTCCCGTGACTATGCCGAGATAGTCAAAAACGTCGTCGTGGTGGGCGCAGGAAACGTCATAGAAATATGGTCGGAGGAGCGTTACGAAGCCACGCATGCCGTCACAAGCTACGCCGAAAAGCTGAAGGCGCTTCAGCAATATGGAATTTAACCATATTCCCGTTATGCTAAGCGAGGCTGTCGAAGGGCTTTCGGTCAAGCCCGGAGGCGTTTACGTCGACGCGACGCTGGGGGGAGGCGGGCACTCCGCAAAGATTTTGTCGGAATTGGGGGAAGGAAGACTTATAGCTTTCGACCTCGACGAATGGGCTTTGAATAACGCCCGGGAACGCTTCGCGGGAGAGGAAAGAATAACACTCGTAAACGACAATTTCAAGCGGATCCCCGAAGTGCTGACCGACATGGGAATTGATAAGATTGACGGGGCAATATTTGATTTGGGTATCTCAAGTCCGCAAATCGATACCCCGGAACGCGGATTCAGCTACATGCACGACGCACCGCTCGACATGAGAATGGATCTGAATGCAACTAAAAACGCCTATGATGTCGTCAACGGATATTCCGAGGAAGCACTGACCGGAGTGTTCAGGGAGTACGGCGAAGAGAAGGCGGCTTACCGGATTGCCGAGGACATCGTGCGGACAAGAAAGGTGAAGCCCATAGAGAGCACCTTCGAACTCGTAAAAATCGTCGAGCGACATTATCCCGCTAACCCCCGGAAGCGTTCGGGGCATCCCGCAAAAAGAGTGTTCCAGGCGCTGAGGATAGAGGTGAACGACGAACTTGACGGGCTTTCCGAAGCCATCGAAAAGACGACGCTGAGGCTGAAACCGGGCGGAAGGATAGCGGTTATAACCTTTCACTCTTTGGAAGACAGAATAGTAAAAAACGTCTTTAAAGAGCTGGAAAAAGATTGCACCTGTCCCAAAAATTTCCCCGTTTGCGTGTGCGGAAAACGTAAGGAAATAGAGGTATTGACCAAAAAACCTATTACGGCAGGCGAGGAAGAGCTGACTAAAAATCCGCGTGCTGCGAGCGCAAAGCTCAGAATAGCGGAAAGAGTATAAATCGGAATAATATAAGGAGAGAGACATGGTAACGCTAAGAAGAGACATATCGGAATCGGAATCCAACTATATATCGGCTCCGCACGGCGAGATGACGGACTATGACAGATTTATGCTCGGCAAGCGTTCCTCCGAAGCGGTAATCGAATGTTCGGGCTCCCGTAACTATGCTTACGGTACATCCGAATCTAAAAATTCCGACGCAGAATACCGCGACTATATGCTAAGGCAGCTGAACAGAGATCACCCCGAAACCATGGTGACGAAAGAGCAGTTTTATATGGATCGTTTTGTTTCCGGACACGCCTCCGTGCCGGCAAGAAAGCCCTTCCGTAAGATGACCAAAGCAGGGAAAATTTTTACGGCGGTTTACGTTCTTATCTTCGTCGCTCTTGCATCTATTATTATTGCGGTAAACGCGGGCGGCGCCAAAGAACCGGTTGCCGAAGCCGTAGCAACGGGAGGGGAGATAGAGGCACTGCAAATCGAACAGAATGCCGTCGAAGGCAGCGCATACGACGATTTTCTGGACGCTTTGACAAATAAATGACGCTCCCGTCCGGGAGGACGATACGGGACTTAAAACAGTCGGAAAAATTACATCTTATCGACAAAAGAGAAGGTTATCGGCGATATTTTTGCTGATAACCTTTTTGTTTGTCGCGGTGACGGCAAAGCTTGTATATATTGCCGCGGTGAGCGCCGGTTCTTTAAGGGTGAAGGCGTTGGAGCAGTGGTACAGAGACGTTCCGATACGCGCGGAGCGCGGCGCCATTTCAGACAGGAACGGCGTCGCTTTGGCTAAGTCGGAGAGCGCGTACACCCTCTATGCCCGTCCCGTAGAGATACCGTTGAAGGAGCAGGCTGCGAGAATTTTATCCGAAAAGCTGGAACTGAACTACGCCCGACTCAAAGAAAAGCTGAACTCCAAGTCCTCGGAAATCACCTTAAAAAGAGGGGTAACCAAGGAAAAAATGTTGGAAATAATCGATTCCGGCGTACCCGGGATATATGTTTCGGAGGACTTGAAGCGCGTCTATCCGTACGGCGATTTTCTGACGCAGGTATTGGGATTTACCTCTTCCGACGTCGTCGGACAGACGGGGCTTGAAAGGTATCTGGAAAACTATCTGAAAGGCGTTGACGGCGCGGTGCTGACGGCTTCCGATCTTGTCGGTAGGCGGCTTCCCGATGGGGAGACTTATTACCGGGAAGGGGTAAAAGGGGCGGACGTCACACTTAATATCGACGCAAATATCCAAAGTATCGTCGAAAACGCAGTCAAGAGAGCGATGCTGAACCATTCGGCAAAGGGAGTCGGGGCGATAGTCATGGAGTGCGACACGGGCGCCGTTCTTGCGATGGCGGAGAGCCCTTCATTCGACCTCAACGCCGTGCCTCGCGACGACGTATCGCTGCTCCTCGAAGTCTCCCGTCCGAAGCTTATTTCCGACGTCTTCGAACCGGGTTCCACCTTCAAGATAGTGACCTCTGCGCTGGCGATAGAGGCGGGGTTGGTCAACGACGAAAAAAGATACTATTGCGGCGGCTCGGTAACGGTCGACAACCAAAAGATCCGTTGTTGGAGGGCGAAAGGGCACGGCAGTCAAACGTTTACGGAGGGGGTCAAAAACTCCTGTAACTGCGTCTTCGTACAGGCGGCGCTGGAGCTGGGGCTCGACAGATTTTACGACGGTATGGAGGCATTCGGCGTCACCGAGAAGACGGGAATAGAACTTCCCGGCGAAGGAACGGGGCTGACTATCCCGAAGGGGAGCGTAAAAAATGTCGATCTTGCCAGAATAGGGTTCGGGCAGGCGGTGGCAATGACGCCGATAGAGCTTCTGTCGGCCTCTTGCACGGCAGTGAACGGGGGATATAAAGTCACTCCGAAATTGGTGGCAAAAATAGAAGACGAAAGCGGCATACTATATACGTGCGGGAGCGATAAAGGAAAAAGAGTGATAAGCGAAAGCACTTCAAAGACCCTTCGCGCCATGCTCGAAGCGGTGGTGCTGGAAGGCTCCGGAAAGAACGCAGCCGTCGACGGAGTGCGCGTAGGCGGAAAGACGGGTACGGCTCAGAAGTACGAGGACGGAAAGATCGCCCGCGGCAAGTACGTCTCGACATTCATCGGATTTGCTCCCGCCGACGAACCGAAGTATATCGCACTGTTTATGGTGGATGAGCCGGTAGGCGCCTATTACGGCGGAGTGGTGGCGGCGCCGTACGTCGGTGAAATTTACCAAAATATGTTTGAATACCTGGGGTATATGTCATAAATATTACCCTTTTGGAGGAGAAGATGATATTAAAAGAGCTTGTATCCGGCGTGGAGCATGAACTTACTTCGGATGTCGGCGTGTACGAAACGGAGATAGAGTTTTTGACTCATAACTCTTCGGAATGCGGGAAAGGCGCGCTGTTTTTTGCGATCAACGGAAGTCGTACCGACGGAGGGGCGTTCATCGCCGAGGCGGAAAGAAAGGGTGCCGCGGCGTATGTTTCGGAAAGAAAGCTTCCCTCGTTACTTCCGGGGATCATCGTCGGGGACGTCAGGGAAGCGATGGCTCTTATGGCGGGCAATTTTTATTACAACGCCCACAGGAAGCTTAAAATAATAGCCGTCGTCGGCACCAACGGCAAGACCACCACGGCGCATATGACGGCGGAAATTTTGAAGGAAGCGGGAGAGTCTGTCGCCGTATTCGGAACCTCCGGCGTCGATATTTCCGGAAGAAGCTACCCTTCGCGGCTGACCACTCCCGACCCGATAGAGCTCCATCGCCTGTTCCAGCTTGCCTACTTATCGGGTGCGAAATATGTCGTGATGGAAGTTTCCGCCCACGCGATCGCGCTGAAAAAACTTAGCGGAGTACGCGTAAAAATTGCTATTTTTACCAATTTCAGTCGCGACCACCTCGATTTTTTCCGAGATATGGAAAGCTATAAAAAGGTCAAAGCCGGCTACTTCACTCCGGAGCACGCCGAGTTTCAGGTAATCAACGCAGACGACGAAACGGGGCGGGAGATAGCTTCCCGCGAAGCCCTTCCGACGGCAACTTACGGTACAGAAAATCCGGCGGACGTTTTTGCGATAGATTTTGACTATTCCTCGCGGTTGAGATGTATTGTCAACTGTTTCGACGACATCTTCGAGCTGGAAGCTCCGTTTGCCGGGCGTTTCAATCTCTATAACGCGCTGGCTGCGACGACGGCGGTCAGGCTTCTGGGAGTGGAGAGCGGGGTCATCATGCGGGCATTCAGGTGTATGAGCGAAGTAGAAGGACGTTTCAATATTCTGGATTCGGGGCGGCGGGCGATTATCGACTACGCGCATACCCCGGACGGGCTGACAAATCTTTTGGACTCCGCGCGTAAGCTGGTTCCGGCGGGCGGCAGGTTGATTTCGGTATTCGGCTGCGGCGGCGACAGGGACATGGGAAAACGCAGCGAAATGGGGAGAATCTCCTCCAGACTAGCCGATTTTACCGTTTTAACGTCCGATAACCCCCGCTCCGAAGACCCGGAGGCTATCATCCGCGATATAGAAGCGGGCGTCGACAAAGGCGCGGAATATATCGTCATCGCAGAGCGCGCCGAGGCAATCGCATACGCTTTGTTGACGGCGGGAAAGCGCGACGTCGTCGTCATCTCCGGAAAGGGCGGAGAGAACTACACCGAGGTCAAAGGAGAGCGGATAAGGTACTCCGACCGCGCCGAAGTGCTGGAATCTTTCAGGAGATATAACTTATGAACGGCTTTCCGACCGCTGTACTGACCGCTTTGGGTTCCTTTTTTGCGGCGATGCTCATCGCGCCGCTTGTCATTAAGCTTGCAAAGGGACGGGCGGAACAGACCGTACTCGGTTACGTCACACAGCACGAAGGGAAGGCGGGTACGCCCACTTTCGGCGGTCTGATTTTTATAATCTCCTCGGTTGCGGCGGCTTCCGTCGCCGGCGTTTTTTCCTATGAGCTGGGAAGGATGCTGATGCTTGTCTTTGTCGGTTACGGACTTATAGGCTTCACCGACGACTTCATCAAGATAAAGTTAAAACGCAACAAAGGGCTGGCGGCTTGGCAGAAGATAATTTTCCAGCTCGGAGCCGGTTTTCTGGCGGCGTGGTTTTCCTATAAAAGCCAATTTGTCGGTTCCTCGGTGGCGCTGAATTTCGGACTCGGGGAGTGGGAGCTCGGGGTATGGTATATTCCGTTTGCCGCGTTGGTATTCGTCGCCATGTCGAACGCCGTCAACCTGACGGACGGTCTGGACGGGCTGGCGGGAGGTACCGGTGCCGTATACGTGTCGTTTTTTGCGGTGATAACGGCGCTAGCCGCACTCAAAGCCGAAGCGCTCGGCATGACGACCTACGCAAAGGAATTAAACTCCGTCGTATATTCCGCAACGGCGCTTTTAGGAGGTTTATTGGCGTTTTTGTGGTTCAATTCCCCGAAAGCTTCTGTTTTCATGGGGGATACCGGTTCGCTTGCGCTCGGGGCGTTCTTCGCGGCGCTGGCGCTGTTTTCGAAAAATCCGTTTATCTCCGTCGTCATCGGAATAATGTATGTCCTCAGCTGCATATCGGTAATTATACAGGTTGCCTCTTTTAAGCTGACCGGGAAGCGGGTGCTGAGAATGTCTCCTCTTCATCACCATCTCGAACTCGGCGGGATGCCGGAAAGCAAGATCACCGCAAGATATATGATAATAACTTTCGTCGGAGGGCTGGTTGCGCTCGCGATAATTTAAAGAGAGGGGAAAATATGAAAAAAGCCATAGTCATCGGAATGCGTTTAAGCGGCACCGCTGCCGCGGCGTTGCTGGAAAGGGAGGGTTACGAGGTATTCAGGTGCGACGACGATCCTTCGATAGCTCCGGAAAGCCCCGGTATACCGCTGTCGGAGTGCGAACTTATAGTCGCTTCTCCGTCAATCCCCGCCGGTCATCCGCTGATTGCGGAAGCCGAAGCCTCCGGCGTCCCGGTGATTTCAGAAGTCGAACTCGGTTCCGGAAAACTTACCGGAAAAATCGTCGCCGTCACCGGCACGAACGGCAAGACCACCGTCACCGATATGATCGACCGCGCCCTGAAGTGCTCGGGAATAAGTTCTTTTGCGATGGGGAACATCGGCTATCCCGTCTCTCAGGCGGCGCTGGACGGAAAAGAAAGAGCGGTAAACGTCATAGAAGTCTCTTCCTTCCAGGCGGAGCGCTGTTTTAAGTTCCGACCTGACATGGCGGTATTTACGAACATTGCGCCCGACCACCTGGACAGGTACCCGGATTTTGAAAGTTACTTTGCGGCGAAGAAGCGGATTTTCAGGTTGCAGACGGCTTCCGACGTTGCCGTTCTGAACTACGACGACAAACGCATAAGGGAATTCGGTGCCCATATTTCAGCCGAAACGGTATGGGTGAGCATGACCGAACCCGTCGGCGATGCTTACATAAAAAACAACGCCTATTATCTTAACGGAGAGGCGCTGGCGTCGTTGAAGGAAACGAGAATCCGCGGCGAATTCAACCGCTTCAACATGCTGACGGCGCTTGCGGCGGCGTCCCGCCTCGGAGCAGGTAAAGAGGGTCTGAAAAAATTTATAAGAGAGTACCGCCCCCTTCCTCACAGGACGGAATACGTCGGAGTGCTGGACGGCAGGCGCTGTTTCAACGACTCCAAAGGCACCAACTCGGCGGCGACGCTTGCAGCACTCGGCGCGATGGAAGGGAAGGTGGCACTGATAATGGGCGGTTCCGACAAAAAGGAAGATTTTTGCGAGTTTTTCCTGAGTGTTCCGGAAAACCTCGTTTTTGTAGCTGCTACGGGCGCCAATGCCGAAAAAATATACGGTTCGGCGTTGAAGGTGGGCTTTAACGACATCGTCGTGACAAAGGATCTTGAGGGGGCGCTCGACCTCGCGAAAGCCTCGCCTGCGGACGTCATACTGTTTTCTCCGGCTTCCGCCTCTTTCGACCGTTACGCCGGCTATAAAGAGAGGGGTGAAAGCTTCAAAAATCTGGTCTCTTCAATGAAATAACAGTGAAAACACCGAAAAAGCTGCCGAAAATTTCCGATTTCAGGGCGAAAACAGCGCCTGAAAAGGCTGTCGCGTTGAAGGTCGTGCCGGGAAGCTTTCCGTCCGTAAAGAAAGCGTCGCGGGAGGACGCCGAGCGCCGGAAGCTGCGGGCAATGATAATCGTTCCCGCCGTGGCGCTTTCTCTTCTCGGACTGGTGATGATTTATTCGGCGAGTTCCTATTCCGCTTTACTCAGTTACGGCGATCGGTTTTTTTATGTAAAAAAGCAGCTTCTCGGTCTCATTCCGGGACTTCTGATGATGTATTTCGGGTACAAATTTCCGAAGGAGCGCCTTAAAAAACTGTCCGGGTGGCTGTTGGCGGCGTCGGTCATCCTTCTCGCAGCGGTGTTTATTCCGGGACTCGGTCAGACGAGCTACGGCGCCACAAGATGGATAAATCTCGGGTTCATCACCTTTCAGCCCTCGGAGCTTGCAAAGTTCGCGCTGGCGTTGTTTTTGGCGAAACGCTATGCTTCAAAGCCGCCCCGCTCCGCAAAAGATCTGATTGTTCCGTTCGCCGCCGTGGCAGCGGTACTTGCTCTTATCATGGCGGAGCCGAATATGTCGGTCACTCTTGCCATAGCCGCTTCGGTGCTGCTTATTACCGTTGCGGCAGGGCTCGACAATAAATTTATCGTCGTTTTGACGATATTTGCGCTGGCGGCGGTTCCCGCGCTTATAATAGCCGAACCGTACCGGGTAAGAAGACTGCTTGCCTTTCTGGATCCCTGGGAAAATCCGCGCGACGAAGGGTATCAGCTCATTCAGTCCTACTATGCGATAGGGGGAGGAGGCTTTTTCGGAAGAGGACTGTTCAACAGCCGTCAAAAATATCTTTTCCTGCCGTTTGCCGAATCCGATTTTATTTTTTCGGTGGTTGCCGAGGAGCTGGGAGTCCCGGGATGTCTTCTTGTGATTGCGCTTTTTATAGTTTTTATATACGCCGGGATAAAGACGGCTTATCTGCAAACGGACGCCTTCCGCCGCCTTGCCGCCTTCGGAATGACCGCCGTCATCGCAGTGCAGGCACTGATGAATATTGCCGTGGTCACCGGTTCGGTGCCTCCGACGGGACTGCCGCTTCCCTTCATGTCTGCGGGCGGGAGTTCTCTTATGGTATTTCTGACCGCGGCGGGGGTGATAGCGGGCTTTCAGAAGAGGGAGCCCTCGGAAAGTCACAATCGGTTCGGCTCGTCATAGAATGTGGTGTGAGTAAGTACATAATAGCAAACGGCGATAAACCCGCCGCTTTAAAGGGTAAAGTTAAGGTTCAGGGCTCCAAAAACGGTGCCTTGCCGCTTATTGCCGCGGCAGCGCTCACCGACAGAGAGGTGGTTCTGAATAACTGCCCGGATATTCTCGACGTCGAAAATATGCTGAGGATTTACGCCTCCCTCGGCGGAAACTACGAGCGACGCGGGCATGAGGTGCGCCTGAAAATGGAATACATGAACTCTCACGAGATAGCCTCTTCCCTTGCGGGGGAGCTGAGAAGTTCCGTATTTATGCTTGGCGCCATTCTTTCGCGTGCAAAGAAGGCTGCCGTGGCGTATCCCGGGGGCTGCGATATCGGACTCAGACCCATAGACCTTCACCTGAAAGCCTTCCGCGAGATGGGGGTCAGGATCCGCGACAGATACGGCTATATTCAATGCGACGCTTCGAATACGTCGGCAGCAGAAATCGACCTTGACTATCCGAGCGTCGGAGCTACCGAAAACATTATGATGCTGGCGGCGGGTACAAAAGGTACTACCACCATAAAAAACGCCGCGGGCGAGCCGGAAATAATAGCCCTTCAGGAGTTCATAAACGCTTTGGGCGGCTCCGTTTCGGGGGCGGGAAGCTCGGTGGTGAGAGTAAAAGGGACGGAAGACTTCGGTTCCGCAACCGTCGACGTCGACTTTGACAGGATTGTCGCAGGTACATACATGATAGCCGTCGCCATGTGCGGGGGAGAGGTGATTTTCGAAGGAGCGGACGGAGGACAACTGACCGCTCTTATTTCAAAGCTGAAGGCGGCGGGCGCGGAGATAGACGCCGGGCAGAAGGCGATAAAGATAGCCTCCGACGGCTTGCCGCGGGCGGTGGGATCCGTCGAAACGGGCGCATATCCCGGGTTTCCTACGGACTTGCAGGCACCCTTTGGAGCGCTTGCCGCCGTCTCCTCGGGAAGTACGGTCATTGTCGAAAATATCTTCGAAACGAGATTTAAATATCTTGCGGAGTTGACAAAAATGGGCGCTTCGGTTAAAGTAAAAGACAGAGTTGCCGTACTTACAGGCACGGGACGCCTTACCGGAGCTTCCGTAAAAGCGATGGATCTCAGGGGAGGAGCCGCCCTGATGCTTGCGGGATTGAAGGCGGAAGGCGTTACCGTCATCGAAAACGGCAGACATATCATGCGGGGTTACGAAGCCCCGGAGGAGGTTTTAAGCGCTCTCGGCGCTTCCGTTACAAAAGTATAATGAAAGGCAAACTCGTTTCCGTAGTCGTTGCAGTCCTCATCATTATAGGTATCGCCGTCTTCGGAAACATCATGAGAATTCAAAAAGTGGACGTCTTCTTCTCCGAAAACGTCCCGTCGGCAAAAGCCGACGAAATTTACGACGTGCTCGGCATTGAAACGGGCACTTCCGTGTTGTCCGTAAACGAAACCGATTTCGTAACGCGCGTGTCTAACGCATACCCCGACCGCTCGGTGCTGGTTGTCGACGTCGTCAGGGGCTTTCCCGATAAGATGACCGTCTACATAGATTATAACCCGGGAGTTGTTGCCGTACCGACAAAAGATGGCTCCGGCTACGTCGTCACAGACACCGAGTTCCAGTCGAACACCCCGAAAACGGAAGAGGAGCTTGTGAAATCCGAACTTCTCATATTGAAAGGAACAGCCGTCGGGGGCAGTTTCAATGTCGACGAGTTCCGCTTCCTTTACGAACTGTTTTCCTCGTTGAAGACGGCGGGGTTGACGGCGGAAAAGCTGCCGGAAGTCTTTTCTTCGCTTGAACTGAAAGAGGGAAAATACATTTTCGTTTCCCGCCGGAACCCCGATAAGACGCTTACCGTACCCGAATCGGAGAGGGGAAACGCCGCGGAATATTACCGTGACTTCGTCTCGGAGCTTGTCGGCTGAGTGCGGGACGGTTTGTAACGAAAAATATCAAAAAACGACGTAACAGGCAAAAATTACCCGATTTAAGAAATTTTTTATTCTGAAAAGTCGATTAATTTATAATAATCGCAGGAAAAGCAAATTTTCCGTTGACAATTTATTACTAGTATTTTATAATTTATTTATTATATTGCGCGTGAGCGCGAGGAGAACTCCGGACAATGTACAGCAAAAAGACGGCGGTTTTGGATATCGCTTCGGATACGATAACGCTTGTGATGCAGGACAGGAAGTTTTCCGGAAGTTTTGCCTTCCATGACTCCTGTTCCTATTCGGGCTTCCAGGACGGCGAATTTTTGGATAAGGATGAACTTATCGGTGCCATCCGCTCTCTTATAGACCGCTGCAGAAAGACCACATTTTCCGATATCGACGAGATAATGGTCGGGGTTCCGGCGGAGTTCAGTCTCGCCACGCTTGCCGAAAAGGAAGTCGATTTTTCGCTTCCCAGAAAGGTGACGGAAAAGGACGTGGACGATCTCATTTCCGACCCGCCCGCTTCCAATGAAGAATACACCGTCATTTCGGCGGCTCCCGTATGGTTTATTGCCGATTCCGGCAGGGCGGAAATCACCCCTTACGGCATTACGACGACAAAATTGAAGTGCATGATGAGTTACGTTTATTGCGTCAATTCCTTTATTGCGCTTTTCGATAAAATCGCGGAGTACGCCGGCGTAAAATTCGAATATATGTCCGATATGCTTGCGGAAGTGATCTATGTCGTTCCCGAATCCCTCCGCGACACCGGCGCGCTGGTCGTCGACGCAGGGTATATTTCCACCGGAGTGGCTTACGCCTATGGCGACGGACTTTTGGGATTGAAGGCTTTTTCGTCGGGGAAGGGGCACATCGCGGCGGAGCTTACGCTGGAAGCGGGGATCCCTTACGACGCGGCGCTGACGCTTGTAGGGAAGCTCAACTTCAACCTGCATCCCGTGGGCGGAGAGAAGTATTTCGTCACAACCAATGACGGAAACAAGGAATATGATATTTCCAAAATCAACGAAATCGCGGGAAGAAAGGTGGAGGAGCTTGCAAAAGGCATACTGTCCGCCGCCGATTCCTTTGCTTTTGCGCTTCCCGAGGACGCAAAGATTATTCTGACCGGTTCGTGCTTTGAAAACATGCCGGGCGCAAAAGAGATAATAGAGCGGGTGACCGGGCGCTCCGTGGAACGGGTGCAGCCGACCGTCGCTCCCTTCAACAAGGCGGCTTATTCGTCGCTTGCGGGGCTTATAAACGCGCAGACCAAGAAAATAACGAGACGGGATAACCCGCTCGGAAAAATATCCACATTCTTCGATAAACTCTTAAGGAGGCTTTCAAAATGAGCGATACTTACGGCATGGGGGACGGTTTGGGACTCCCGACGACGATGGGAGGAAATAACGGTTTCGGTATGGCGAGAATAAAAGTTATAGGCGTCGGCGGAGGTGGCGGCAACGCCGTCAACCGCATGATTCTGGCGGGAGTCACTTCCTGCACTTTCATTGCGGCGAATACCGACATGCAGGCATTGAATTTAAGCCGCGCGCCTTATAAGATACAGCTCGGGTCGGCTCTGACGAAGGGCTTGGGCGCGGGCGCCGACCCCGAAATCGGCGCAAGAGCGGCTGAGGAGTCCAAAGACGCCATCGCAGAGGTGCTGAAGGACACCGACTTGTTGTTCATCGCGGCGGGTATGGGCGGAGGTACCGGCACGGGTGCCGCTCCCGTCATCGCAAAGATGGCAAAGGACATGAATATTCTGACGATAGCCGTCGTCACCAAACCTTTCGAGACCTTCGAAGGTAAGATCAGAATGGAAAACGCCAACGCGGGAATAGATAAGCTTCGCGGCGTGGTGGATACCCTTCTGGTAATTCCGAACGAAAAAATACAATATTACGTTCCGAAGGGCACTCCGCTGGTGCAGGCGTTCAAGGTTGCCGACGACGTATTGAAACAGGGCATTCTCGGCATCACCGAAATAATTCAGACTCCGGCGCTGATAAACCTCGACTTTGCCGACATCAAGGCGATAATGAAGGCGAAAGGCAACGCCCATATCGGTATCGGCAAGGGGAAGGGCGACAACCGCACGCTGGACGCCGTACGTCAGGCGGTGCAGTCGCCGCTGCTGGAGACCAACATCAAGGGCGCTACCGGCGTCATCGTCTATGTCTCGGGCGACGCTACAATAACGATAGACGAAGTGACCAACTCGGTGGCTTTGGTCAGAGAGGTCGTCGATCCGAACGCCAAGATTATCTTCGGAACGGGCATAGACGAGGCTTTGGACGACGAAGTCATGATAACCATCATCGCGACGGGATTCGAGTCTCCCGAAGAAAACACATCTTTCTATCAGGCGCCGCGTTCGATGCTGAATCCGATGCGGCAGGAGGACATGAGAAGGGTGGATTCGATGTACGGCTTCAATTCCGAGGAAAGTAAACCGGCTAAGCCCGAACCGCAGGCATACCGCGACGCTCCTTCGGCAAAGGACGTGCCGCCCTTCCTGCAAAGGCTCCGCGACAAAAAATAGTAACCGCATAACAAAAAAATAATCATTTTTACCAAAGAAGAGTGCGAGCGATGTTCGCCTCTTTTTTCTTATGGAAATAAACATATTAGACGCCTTCGGGAGCTTTACCGTGGCGTTCCTGACAATTTATGCTGCGGCTATGCCGCTTAACGGAAGCCTTGCGGGAGAGCTTTTCGCGGCGGTTTTAATTGTGCTCGGCAGGGCTGACATCCCGTCGTTATCTCCGTTGGTTTTCAGGCTGTCGATGACTTTAAGTGCGCTTTTAGTGGTAAAAAAAGAGTTCGTTTTCAGCGAATTTACACGCCTTGTCCTAAATTTTATTATAATTTCTCTTGCGGTGTTCGGCGCGGGATTTCTTCGGGAGGAGCTTAACGCTCCCGAAGAGTGGCGCTATGTATTCGAAGGCGCGGTGCCCGCCGTGACGGCGTTGACTTATGATGCGGGACGGCGGATATCCCGGGAGCGGCTGCACCTCACAGTAGCTTTTCCGACGGAAAACGGCGAAAGATTTTTCAAGGGCTTTCTGGACACGGGAAACGGGCTTTATTCGGGCGGCGAACCGGTTATCGTCATATCTGAAAAAGTTGCGGGAAAGCTCGGCATCGAGCCTGCAGGGGAGATCTATGTCCGCACCGTGGCGGGGATAAAAGCTCTTCCGCTGGGAAGGGCGGAGTATAAGATATATTACGACAAAAATAAACATAAGCTATACAGTACTCCCGTGGCGATTTCCGATAAAATGGGCTTCGGGCAGGAAGTGCTGCTGCACAGAGACATGATTGAGGCGCTTCAAAAGGAGGACAAATGCTTAAAATATTCCAAAAATTCAAAGACATTATAAAAAGCCTGCTGTCGATGGACGGCGTCGATTATATGGTGGCTTTGCCGAGCCCTCTCAGCACCGAGGAGGAGCAGAAGTTTTTAAAATTGAACGCCGAAGGGGATAAGGAAGCGTTCAACACCCTGATAGAGCACAATCTCCGACTGGTGGTGTATATCGCAAAGCGCTTCGACAACACCGGCGTCGACCAGGAAGAATTGATTTCGGTGGGGACTATGGGGCTTATAAAGGCGGTGAGATCGTATAACGGCGACAAGAAGATAAAGCTTGCGACATACGCTTCGCGGTGCATAGAAAACGAGATATTGATGTATCTGAGAAAGATGCTGAGAACGCGAAACGAGTTGAGCCTGGACGAGCCGTTGAACGTCGATTGGGAGGGGAATAAGCTGTTGCTTTCGGACGTGCTCGGTACGGACGGCGGAGAAGTTTATAAGGAACTCGAATCCGAAGTGGAGACGGAACTTGTGAGGGAACTGTATACGGGGCTGGACGAACGGGACAGGGCTATAGTCAAAATGCGTTACGGACTCTTCGGCGAAAAGGAACGCACACAAAAGGAGATAGCCGATATGATGAGTATTTCTCAGTCCTACATATCCCGCCTCGAAAAGCGCATAATCGACAAATTAAAAACCGAATATTTAAAACGTCAGGAAAAATGGAATAATTGATAATAAAAATTTTTGGCGGGAGCATACTTACCGCATAGGAGGCATCCCTGTGGTAAGAAAAGTAACGGGAATCAAGACCGAAAATCTTCCCGCCATGAACAGGCAGGAACAACAGGAAACGCTGAAGCTGATAAAGAGCGGCAGAACAGATTTAAGAGAGAAATTTCTCTTAGCCAATGCCGGATTGGTTTTAAGCGCCGTTCAACGATTTCGGTCGGCAAAGCAGAGCCCCGACGAACTTTTCCAGGTGGGAATGCTCGGACTTATGAAGTCTCTGGACAATTTCAACTCCGCTTTGGGGGTCAGGTTCTCGACTTATGCAATACCGATGATACTCGGAGAAATACGCAGATTTATCCGGGAATCGACGGCGTTCAAGGTAGGAAGAAATGTCAGGGATTTAGCGTACAGAGCAGTGCAGGCAAGAGAGTCGCTGGAAGCGAGATGCCCGCACGAGGCGGGACTGAACGAGATAGCCGACGAGCTCGGAGTGTCGCGTTATGAAGTCGTCAGCGCTCTTGACGCATTGACGGAGCCGCAGTCATTGTATTCCGTAGCTTACGGAGACGAGGACTCCACCGAGCTTATCGACCTTGTCAAAGACCCCGCGTGCGAAAAGGACTACTCGGAGAGGATAGTTCTGAAAGAGGGCGTCGAATCTTTACCGGAAAGGGAGAAAAAGGTCATCGTGCTCCGATATTATTCGGGTGCCACCCAAACGGAAATAGCACGGGCTCTGGGAATGTCTCAGGCACAGGTCAGTCGTCTCGAAAAATCGGCTTTGGAAAGACTTAAAGCGTCCTTCGAGGTTTAGTTCTGACCCGGGCTCCGCCTGCATACAATAGTGTATCGAGCGGAGTTTACATAGATGAATGAAGGAATTGACTATACCTTTTGCGAGTTAAGGGAAAAAGACGTCGTCAACATATCCGACGGCAAGCAGCTCGGGCGCATAGCCGATATAGCCATCCATTGCTCGGGGAAGGTCGTCGGCTTGGTGGCGGCGGGCGAGAAGAAGTTTTTCAAGAATTTTTCGGGCGGCGAATCGATTTTCATACCGTGGAGCAACATCGTCAAAATCGGTGATGACGTCATTTTGGCGGAACTGAAACCGATTGGCAGGGAATTAGCCAAATAATCTTTACATTTTATCGACTTTTTGATACAATAAATACATTAACAAAAGGAAGAGTGAGCTATGAAGTGCCCGTATTGCGGTAACATGGACAGCAAAGTCGTCGATTCGAGATTGTCCGACGACGGCGCCTCGATAAGAAGGCGCAGGGAGTGCACCTCCTGCGGTAAGCGCTACACTACATACGAAAAAGTGGAGTCTACGCCGATTTTGGTGATAAAAAACAACGGAAACCGCCAAATCTTTGATATAAACAAGATAAAAAACGGTATAATAAAGGCTTGCGAAAAGCGTCCCGTTCCGATGGCGAAAATCGAAAAAATGGTCTCCGACATCGAAAAACAGGTCAACAACACGCTGGCGCAGGAGATCTCCTCTAAAAAGATCGGTGAGATGGTGATGGAGGGGCTTAAAGAGCTTGACGAGGTCGCCTATGTGCGGTTTGCTTCCGTGCACAGACAGTTCAAAGACATCAACACCTTGCTGGAAGAAATAAAAAAA
The DNA here is from genome assembly GCA_944362765.1 of uncultured Clostridia bacterium. Taxonomy (GTDB): domain Bacteria; phylum Bacillota; class Clostridia; order Christensenellales; family DTU072; genus Stercoripulliclostridium_A. The sequence continues at coordinate 48,245 of CALVTP010000003.1, forward strand.
CTTACCCAGGCGGACGCTCTGAAAAAGGGGGAGTAGCTTGAAATCCTTTATCTATAAAGGCGCAAAGAGCGTGAAACTCGGCAGATTTTTAACGGAGATGCTCCCGGGGCTCCGTTTTTCTTCTTTAAGGAGGATGTTGGGAGAGGGGCGGATCGCCGTCAATACGAGGCGCGTAAAAAAGGAAGTAAATCTGAATCCCGGCGACGAAGTCAGAGTTTACGGAGAGGAAGGCATATCGGCATTCCGCTCGGAAAGGCTGTACGATGACGAAAACATCTCGATAGCGGTCAAACCGAGAGGGGTGGAGACGAAAAATTTTGCGGTGCTTGTGTCGGAAGAGCTGGGAGAAAATATAGTTCCCGTACACAGACTCGATACCAATACCCGCGGTATTCTGATGATGGCAAAAAACGAGCGAGCTTTTAAAGACGCCGTGGCGCTTTTCAAAAAAGGGCTCGTCGAAAAGTACTACATGGCGCTGTTATGCGGCTCTTTCGAAAGAGAGGGGATCTTCACGGCGTACCTGAAAAAACATTCTTCCGGCGGCATTGTCGAAATCTCGCCGTGCGCCAAGCCCGGCTTCGAAGAAATCCGGACGGGGATCGTCCCCGTCGAAAAAAGAGAGGGGTTTACTCTCGTGAAAATCCGTCTTTACACCGGAAAGACGCACCAGATCCGCGCACATACCGCGTTTTTGGGCTGCCCCGTCCTCGGGGACACCAAGTACGGAAATTTCGAATTAAACAGGCTTGCAAGGGCTAAGCGCCAATATCTTACAGCCGTCGAACTTTCTTTCGGGAGCATTCCGAAAGGGAACACACTGAATTACCTTTCCGGGAAGCGGTTTGAAATCCGGTGCGATTTTTAGTCAGAACTCCAATTTATCCCTTTTGATGGCGGCGCGGAGTTTTTCCAAAGCCGCTTTTTCTATTCTAGAGACGTAGCTTCTCGAAATACCCATGAGTTTTGCCGTTTCCTGCTGCGTTTTTTGGGTTTCGCCGTCCAGACCGAATCGCGCGCGTATCAAAAAACGTTCCCGCTCCGACAGTTGTTCGGAGACAAGTTTTCCGAGGAGCTCCTTCAAAAAACCTCTCTCGGCGCCTGCCCAGACGGAGTCTTCGTCCACGCTCAGCATGTCTGCCAGCGTGACGTCGCCTTCCTCGCGGTCGGTTCCCACTTTTTCATAAATGGAGATGTCGTTCCGCCTTTTTTTGTAGCCGCGCATAGCCATCAGAATTTCGTTTTCGATGCAGCGCGAGGCATATGTCGCAAGCGTCGCCGACTTTTCGGGAGTATAGGAATTGATGGCTTTTATAAGCCCGACAGTGCCGACGGAGACGAGTTCGTCTTTGTCGGGATAATTGACATACTTTTTTGCGATGTATGCGACAAGTCTCAGATTGTGTTTGACTAGAGCGTCGCGCGCTTCTCTGTCGCCCGCGGCTGCTTTTAAAAGGAACTCCTTTTCCCTTTCTTTCGAGAGCGGCTGCGGAAAGGAATTGCCGGTGTCTATCCCCGCGGAGAGTATCATAATGTTACTTAAAAGCGCGAAAAATCCCTCTAATATCATAATTGAAGTATATGCCGCGAGGATGGGGAACGTGCGGAATTTGTCGAAAGGAATAACATTTTTCAGGTAACCGTCGTCGCGCATTTTCGGCGGGGAGTGTCCTCTACGAAAAATCATCCGAAGTTTATTTGCATATTTTCCGGGAGTATGCTATACTATATACAAACTGAATAATGGTGGTGCAGTATTCTAGTCAGGTGCGGTACAATCGAAGGCGGGGTTAAAATACCGTTAAAGAGCATATCGATGAAGTTTCTTGTGTTTGCTTACGTTGCCCAAACGTGGGTTGATGCTGGGAGTTAAGGTTCTTGGGCGACCGATAACGGCATATCGGTGACGACCCAATTACCGTGGAGACCTATATCGGTGGAGGAAGGGCAATATTCGGCCCGCACTCTACTGAATGGGATTAAACCTGCAATGCGGTACTCAAATGCTGTGTGCAGTGTAGCTTGCCTTGAGTGAAGTCGCGTGAATTAGGGTATCGGATCGATAAGGGTTCGCGATTCTTGTCGGTCTCTGCTTATGAAACCTTCTTTGCAAAAGAGGATAGATTGTACCTAATCTGTAAAAGAAATTTTCTAGACTGTTTTAAGCCGAGGATTATAGTGTGCACTAAGTGGCGATTCGGTTATACGCTGAGTAATCACGGATTGCAGCCCTTAAAAGGAAACTGCTCGGGCGGCGACGACGAGTGGGCTGTAGGGAAATCCTACCGAACCTGATGGCGCAAGGTTTACTGGGCTTATTGCCACCATTATTCCGTAATAATCTCAATTCTTTTAAGGGATATGTCTGAGAATCTGGAAAGCAACAGCCGAACAAAGTTAAACGCCCCGGAAGGGGAGGCAGCTTCGGAGCCTTCTTCCGAAGCCGTTCCGTTATCTTCGGAAACTTCGAAAACACCTTTGCATGAGGGCGGGGACAAGCCGTTAAGCGACGAAAAGCCCGATAAATCCGACAAAAAGTCACACGAGAAACCCCCTAAAAAAGGTCTCAAAAAAAGTACGATCTGGACTATCCGCATAACCGTCGTCACGCTGTTTTTAAGCTGCTTTTTCTCGTTTGTATCGGAGCTTGCTTCGACGAAGGCGCATTTCAGCATAATGATAATTCTGCTGTTTTTCCTTATTACGCTGTCGATAGCTGCGGACGCGATAGGCGTTGCGGCGACGTCTTGCGACCTGGCGCCGCTGCTTGCCATGGCGTCCAGAAAGGAACCCGGAAGTAAACAAGCCATTATGCTTGTAAAAAACGCCGAACGCGTCTCCAATATCTGCTGTGACGTAATTGGCGATATCTGCAGCATCGTTTCGGGTGCGTGCGCGCTTGCGATAGTCATCAAAATCACAGAGGGCATGAACGAAACGCTGAATATGGTGATATCGATACTCGTTTCGGGTATAGTCAGCGCGATGACGGTGGGCGGTAAATCGATGTTCAAAAACGTCGCCGTCAATAACTCCAAGGAGCTTATAATGCTGGCGGCGCGGTTCATAAGCGTCTTTTCTCCGAAGGACAGAAAGGAAAAAGCCAAACAAAAGCAAAAAGCCATAAAACAGGACAAATCCGACAAGCCTTCCGACAAGAACAAGGTTAAATCCGATAATCCCGCAAGACCCGTTTCCGCAGCCGATGAAGACGGCAGGAAAGAGGGCTTGGCGGAGACTGGATCCCGCGGAAATGAGGCTTGACAACTACTTATCCGAAGCGGGGCTTGCAAAAAGCCGTACCCGCGCAAAAAACCTTATTCTGACGGGGAAGGTATCCGTCGACGGCTTGGTCGTGCGCAAAGCCTCTTTCGAAATTCAGCCCGGACAGTCGGTCTCGGTGAATTCGGAAGAGGATTTTTCTTCTTTGGGCGGAATAAAGCTGAAAAATGCCCTCGAAAAGTTCAATATTTCTCCCGAAGGCAAGGTTTGTATCGATATCGGCGCTTCGAACGGCGGTTTTACCGACGTCATGCTGAGGGCGGGTGCAAAGAAGGTTTATTGCGTCGATGTCGGCGAATGCGCTCTTCCTGCGGACATGCTGGCGGACGACAGGGTGGAGGTCAGGGACAGGCTGAACGCGAGATTCATTTCCTTTGAAGATATCGGCATTCGGGCGGAACTTATCACCGTCGACGTATCGTTTATTTCGTTGAAATTGATTCTTCCGGCGCTTAAACAGTTCATGAACGAGGATACCGCTCTCATTGCACTGATAAAACCGCAGTTCGAGGTAGGGAGAGCGTTGCTTTCGAAATCCGGAGTCGTCAAAAATCCCCGCGAAGCCGAAAAAGCCGTTTCGGAAGTGGTGGCATTTGCCGCCTCGATAGGGCTGAAAGGCTTGGGAGTAGTCGAAATCCCCCGCCTTTTCAAAGACAAAAACCGCGAATATACGGCGTATTTCAAGCTTCGGAAAGAGGAATAACCTCTCCTTTATTCGTCGTTTTTCAGCTACGGCAGTCATTTTTTATGCATTTTAACGACGGAACATTTCTTTGAAAATTTTTATCGGAAATATTGAATTCAAGATAAAATTTAATTGCTTTTACATCGCCGAAATATTATAATGAACTTATGAAGATCGGAATTTATGCAAATTTATTCAGAGATATCGGCGGCAAGATTACTCGCGGACTCTATGAAGAGCTCGAAAAGGAAGGAGTTGACATCTTGCTTTCCGACGAACTGCGCTCTTTGGGGCTTCCCGGGAGATATTTGAGCCGCATGGCACTGGCGGGCGAAGCCGACGTCATCGTCGTTTTGGGCGGCGACGGCACCGTTTTAAGGATAGCAAAGGAATGCGCAAGGCAGGACGCGAAGCTCTTTTCAGTCAATCTCGGTCACAGGGGCTTCCTCGCCGAGACCGAAAAACCGGGTTTTGTGCGCGGCATGATAAAGGAAGTGCTGCACGGCGAATATATCGTAGACACGCGCTCTTTTTTGGAAGCGAGAGTCAAGGGTAACAAATTTTACGCGCTGAACGAAGTCGTCGTGGCAAGAGGTTCAAGGACGCGCGTCGTAAAATGCGAAGTCAGGATAGACGGCGGATTGATGGATAAATATATCGCCGACGGCGTCATTGTTTCGACGCCTACCGGTTCCACCGGTTACAACCTGTCTGCTGGCGGTCCCATCGTATCTCCGGACGTCGAAGCGCTGGTCATAACTCCGATAAGCGCGCACTCGATGCATTCAAGACCGATTGTCGTCAACGACAGAAGCGAGGTTTGGATAGAGATACAGCATGCCGAGCCCCATGCCCACCTGAATATAGACGGCGAGGACGTACTCAACCTTGCGGACGGCGATTCCGTCACGGTCACTCATTCCGACCTTAAAATCGGGTTTGTGCGCCTGAAAGGATACAACTACTACGAAAGATTATTGGATAAAATGCGTTATTGGAACGCCTTCGACAACGATTAAAGAGGAATGTTTTTATGGTTCGCGACAATTCAGGAAACAACAAAACCGACAGAAAAAACTATATAAAGATAGCCGTCGCCGAGGCGGGAATAGGTACCCAGCGCGAAATCGTGGAGTTTTTAAGGCGCGCGGGTTTTCAGGCGACGCAAGCCACGGTCTCGAGAGATATCCAGGAACTCGGGCTGGTCAAAGAGGGGCAGCCCGGCGGAGGCTTCCGCTACGTCATGCCGCCCGATCCGAAGATTCAGAAGCTGCGTACTCTTTTCAGCGAATCGGTTGTAAAGATAGATTTCAGCGAAAATTTCATCGTCGTTCATACGCTTTCCGGTTCCGCGAACACTGCCGCATCGCTGATAGATGAACTTAAAGAGGACTCCGTCATGGGCTCCATAGCGGGCGACGATACCATTCTTATAATGATAAAAGACAAACAAAAAACGGCTTCTATTGCCGACAAATTAAAGGAAATCGCTCTGCAAACGAAATGATTACCAATCTTTACGTCAAAAATATAGCTTTGATAAAGGAGCTGGAGCTCGAACTCGGCGAGGGGTTGAACGTGCTGACGGGAGAAACGGGCGCCGGGAAATCGATAATCATCGATTCGCTGAATTTCGTTTTGGGAGACCGCGCCGACAGGAGCCTTATAAGTCACGGCGAAGCTTCCGCCTCCGTCTCCGTTACCTTCTGGGACAAAAAGGGGGCGGCGAAGCAGGTGCTGGAGGAGTACGGTATAGAATCCGACGATTCTATAACGGTAAGGCGCACCATGCACGAAAACGGACGCGGTGAAGCGCGCGTCAACAACATCCCCGTCACCGTTCAGCAGCTCAGAAAATTGATGGCGCGACTGGTGTCCGTGCATTCGCAGCACGAAAGTCAGCGCGCGCTGGACGAAAACAGTCATCTCGAAATTCTGGATAAGTTCCGCGCAAAAGGCTCTCAGGATCGGCTTTTGTCGGCGTATAAAAACGCCTTTTCGCTCTTTAAATCGGCTTCCGAACGCCTTAGAAGCTTCGGGAACGCCGCGGAGCGCGAAAGAAGAGCGGAAATGCTGAGGTACGAAATCGAGGAAATCAACGCAGTGGATCCGAAGCCCGGCGAGGAAGAGGAGCTTCTTTCGCGCAGGATGAAGGCAAGAAACTCCGAGCGCATAGTCTCCGGGATACAGGCGGCACTGACGCTTCTGGAGGGTTCCGACGAAAGTTTCGGCGCTCTCAGCGCGGTGCGTTATGCGTTGAGGGAACTCGGCGCAATGGAAAGATTTGCCGATTTTTCGGAGTATTCGGAGCGGCTTGAAAGCGTTTCTACGGAAATCGATGACCTTGCCCGAGCGTTGAGAGCCGAGGCGGACTCCGTCGATATGGACCCCGAAGAAGCCGAGCAAGTGGATAAACGCCTTGAAGACGTAAGACGCATAAAACGTCGTTACGGCGCGAGCGAAGAGCTCCCCGCTTACCTTAAAAAAGCTTCAGACGAGCTAAACGAACTGGAAAACGCCGAGGAAACCATCCGTGAACTTATGAAAACGCGGGAAGAAGCGTTGGAACAGTGCCGCGATCTATCGGCGAAGCTGCACGCCGCAAGAGAGGAGGCGGGAAAAGAATTTGCCGCCAAAATCACCGAAAATCTAAGGGAGCTCGGCATGAAGAACGCCGAATTCAAAGCCGACGTCGTTTTCTCGGAGTGCGGCGAGAACGGAGCGGGTCTTGCCGAAAACGGTTCCGACACCGTCAGATTTCTGATTTCTCCGAATCTGGGCGAGCCGCTGAAACCTCTTGCCAAAATCGCGTCGGGCGGCGAGGCGTCACGCTTCATGCTCGGACTGAAAAGAGTTACTGCGGAGCTTGAAGAAATCGACTCGCTGGTTTTTGACGAAATCGATACCGGGATCTCCGGGAAAATTGCGATGGTCGTTTCCGAAAAGCTCGTCGATATTTCACGCTCGAGACAGGTCGTCGCCGTCACCCACCTTGCACAGCTCGGGGCGATGGCAGACATACACTTTCTTATCGAAAAGCACGAAAAGGGTGGCAGGACGTTCACGGAAATTTCCCGCCTCGACAGGGACGGGGAGCTGAAAGAGCTCGTCAGACTGATGGGCGGAGTGGGTCCCGACAAGCTTTCGACTGAAAACGCAAAAGAGCTTAAAAAGTGGGCTGATAGCTATAAAAGCAATATAAAATAAGCTATTTTATGAATTAAGTATTATATAAATTACCTTATTTTAGAATACTCGACACAGAATATTACACTGCAAATACCGCAAAATAGCCATTAGAGGTATTTGCCATGTTTGTGTTTAAACGGCACGGCTTGAAGTACGTGCCTATAATTTTGACCGTTTTGATTTTCGCGTCTTTAATGACGGGTGCCGTATCGGGTTTCGGTCTCACCAATGGTGTCTTCGTCGGCTATGCCGAAGGATCGGGTGGATGCGAGCGCGCGTTTGTAAATCATGCCGAAGGGTTCGGGTACAACGAATACGCTTTCGTTAGTCATGCCGAAGGATTAAGGAATGCGGGATGTAATTACACCGGTCAAGCCGAAGCGTCGGGTGGCGCCGAAAGCGCCTCCTTTGCTCGTTTCGAAGGATTGGGGGACAACGAAAGTACTTTGTTGAACTCCGCTGAGTTTTCGGAATATGCGGTCCCGGAGACACTTCGGATTGACGAATCTTTCAAAAGAGGCGTGGACGAAGAAGCCGTCGAGGGCGGTGAAAGCGTATTTTTAGGCGGTATGCCGATAGGGCTGAATCTTCAATCTTCTTCTCCGGTTTGTAAGGATTTCGTCGTTATTGTCACCAAAGAGGGCACCAGAACGCCCGCCCTTGACGCAGGTATCAAAAAGGGGGATATGCTGACGGAGCTGAACGGGCATAAGTTAAACTCCGTTTCCGATATCGGCGAGGCGCTGAAAAACGTATCGGGCGCCGTCTCTTTTAAAGCACTGCGTGACGGCAAACTCGTCGAGGGGAGCATTCTTCCTGCCCTTGACGCCGCCACCGGCGCCATGAAAATCGGCGTAATCGTCAAAGACGGCATCTCGGGAGTGGGGACGGTGACTTTTGTCAAGGAAAACGGCGACGTCTGCACCCTCGGGCACCGCATTTCTGACGGCGACGAAGCCTCAGGATACTTCTCGACCGGTTCATTTTTCGAGTGCAAAATTTTAGGCGTTCACAAGAGCTCAAAAGGGGAGCCGGGCGCGCTGAAAGGAGCCTTCAATCCTGCCTCGACTCCTATCGGAAAGATAGATAAAAACACTGATTTTGGCGTTTACGGTAATATATCCGACAAAAATTTCTACTCCGGTCTCAGAAAAATTTTACTTGATTCTTCCGGAGTGATGCCCGGGAAAGCCACCGTTTTCACAACCCTTTCCGGGACGGAACCTAAGGAGTATGACGTCGAGATAGTCACCGTATCCGGGCAGCGTTCCCCGGCGATAAAGAGCATGGTCATCCGCGTCACCGACCCCGAACTGAAGGACGTCGCAGGCGGCATCGTGCAGGGGATGTCTGGGTCTCCCGTCGTGCAGAACGGAAAGCTTGTCGGAGCCGTCACTCACGTTTTCGTCAACGACCCGATTTTGGGGTACGGTATCTATGCCGAATGGCTGAAAGCGGGCTGAGAAAATTGGCATATTTTGCCGGGAAAGCGCATATTTTTAGGTATGTTAGCGAAACTCGGCTGTTACATAAAAGAGTTAATTTCCGACATAAAAAAGGAAGTTTCGGAAAACAAATATCACTTTTATCTTATTGTCGGTTCATTTGCGCTGGGGCTTTTGGCGGCTTTGGCGTTCGATTATTCCTCCGTCACCACCACCAACAATTTCGTCTTCGTCATGATCGAAGGAGCGACCTCGCCCATACCGGAGTTTTTACGGCTGACGCTGACGCTTGCGACGGTTTACGGCGTACTGTTTTTCGCTACAGCCACGATTTATACTTATTATGCCGCCGTCTATATCGGACCGGGAATTGCTTCTTATATCGTATTCAGGCGGGCGTTCGGAGCCGTTGCCGTTCAGGCGACCTCAGGACTTATATACACGATTTTGTTTGTTTTGCCGCTTTCGGCGTTCACTTTGGTAGCTTTTTCGGTACTTTCTGCCGAAATCAAGCCGATAGTGCTCTCTTCCGGGCGCGGAAAGAGTCGTCTTCCGGTAAAATGCAACGCCGCCGCACTTTGGGCAAAATTCAAGCCGGTTCTGATTTTAAACGCTGCAATAATATTTGCTTTTTGGTTGATTTTTTATTTGATACTGCTCTTTTTTGTTAAATAACTTCAAAAAAATCTTTCGGCGTTCACTCTTTGCATAAAACGGAGATTTTTCGAGAAACTACTTGCGAGGTGAAATGCTATGACAAAAACGAGAATGCTTTCCGTTTTCGGAAAAATTGCATTGATTATTGCGATGTTTGCGGTGCTTTTTGCAGGTTTTTCTATTTTTTCGTCGGGCGGAATCGCCAGCGCAAAAGGAGAGAAATCGCTTGGCGAATATACTTCGCGCGCCGCTTATCTTATCGATTACGACTCCGGAGAAGTGCTGTTTGAACGCAATGCCGACAGTCGCTACCCGATTGCAAGTATGGTTAAAATCATGACTCTGTCATTGGTTTTTGATGAAATTCAGAAGGGAAATCTTACTGTCGATAAGGTGGTGACGGTCAGTGAAGAGGCGGCTTCGATGGGCGGTTCCCAGATGTTTCTGGACGCCGGCAGCAACTACAAAATCGGCGATCTGATAAAGGGCGTCGTCGTGGCTTCGGCAAACGACGCATCGGTGGCTCTCGCCGAGGAAGTAGCCGGTTCAAAAGAGGCTTTTGTGGAGCTGATGAACGAAAAGGCGGCGGAAGCGGGGCTTGAAAACACCCGTTTTATAAACGTCACGGGGCTTCCCGGCGAAGGTCAGTATTCTTCTGCAAAGGATGTCACAAAAATGCTCTCTTATCTCATAAAACATCCCGTTTATTTTGATTATTCGACGATTTATATGGAAAACTTCACTCATCCGAGCGGCAGGATTTCCGAACTTGTCAACACCAATAAGCTGGTCAGGTTCTATAAGGGATGTGACGGCGGCAAGACGGGCTTCACTTCCGACGCCATGTATTGTCTTTCGGCTACCGCAAAGCGCGGCGACATGCGTGTCATCGCGACGGTTCTCGGAGCCGAGAGCTCTGCCGTCAGGAACAAGGAAGTTTCCTCGCTTTTCAACTATGCTTTCGGCAATTATAACTCGGTTTGCTACCTGAAAAAAGGGGAACCCGTCACTTTGGAACTCAATATAAAGGGGGCGAAGGATAAGTTGTTCGAAGTGGGAGCAGAAAAGACGCTCGCGGTGCTTGAAAAGAGAGGCGAAAAGGGACAGTATACTTTGGAATACTCCGTTGACCAAAATCTCGCGGCTCCGCTGAAAGCGGGCGACAAAGTGGGTACGGTCAGATTGGTGTCTGTCCGCACGAAGGACGTCCGATGCCAAGCCGCACTCATATTGCTTTCCGACGCAGACAAAATGAGCTACGGAGATTCGCTGGATAAAATTTTCGACGACTGGTTCATGGGAATATAAATAGAGAAAATTACAAAAGACCGCGGCTCGGACCGCGGTTTTTTCGTACGTAAGGTGCTGCAAAAGTGGGATATTCACCCGAAACTTTCTTTTTACCCGATATTTTCAGCCCGGCGCTTCGCCGCTCTCTGAGCGAACAAAAGCGCGAATAAAAATAAGTAAAATCACGGACACGCTATTGACGGGCATATTAATTATATATATAATAAAAATGCAGATTGAGTTCTGCGTGTTGCGGCAACATATGTTTATTTACCAGGTTATGATGATCGACGGCGATTTCGTCGTCAAGATAGTTTTGATATTGGCATTCGTGCTTGCGGCGATGACAGCCATCGTGGTGCACGAATTTTCTCATGCCTTTGTTGCGAAACTGAACGGAGACTATACCGCCAAGCTTGCCGGCAGAATGACGTTGAATCCCGTCAAACATTTTGATCCGATAGGGCTTCTGATGATGCTTTTGGTAGGGTTCGGCTGGGCAAAGCCCGTTCCGATAAATTCCGATAATTTCACAAGGTACAGACGGGGAATGCTTACCGTTTCCGCCGCGGGAGTGACGGCGAACCTTCTGATGGCGGGAGCGGGGCTTCTTTTGCTGTTCCTGCTGATGCCGATGCTCTATGTTGCATTCGCGGGCAGCGCCTTCGTCGTCTATATTCAATACTTCGTCCGCTATTTTCTGGAGTTTTCGGTGGTGTTCGACTTTATGCTGGCGCTTTTCAATCTGCTGCCTGTCTATCCGCTGGACGGATACAATATTGTCGCCACTCTTTTTCCGAAAGCCACCGGTTACCGCAATTTCATGGTGCGCTACGGCACCTGGATATTGCTCGGATATATCGTTTTGTCGAACGTTTTCGACGCGTTGGGGCTGTGGTATCTCGACATCTTCGGAATGTTCAATTCGGTGATCTACGATCTGATGGGACTGGTTGAGCGGGCGTCCCTGGCCATCTTTTTGCAGGTGTAAAATGAGCGAATACACAGATACTTTACCAATCGAAGACGACCTTCCCGAACTCCCCGCCGAGAACGAGGAGAATTCGCAGCTGTCCTCTTTGAGCTATCACCTGTATGACGAGGACGTCGCGCTGGACGTACTCCTCGACATGTGCAAAAAAGAGAGGGTGGATATAAAGGACATTTTTGTCTCGAAAATCACCGACCAATATTTAAGCTACGTCTCTTCCCTCGCCGCCGAAGACAAAGATTACGACGAGATATGCGGGTTTCTGGTGCTGGCGGCGACGCTTCTCTTATTGAAGTCGGGCTCTCTTCTTCCGCGGCCGCCCGTTTTCGAGGACGACTACGAAGAGGATGAATACATAAATCAGGAAATCTTCATTGCGCGCGTCAACGAATACAAGATGCTCCGCGAAGCTTCCGAAAAGTTGGGGGAGATGGAGCGGCTGAACAGGTTCTACCGCGAGCCGGTGTTTTCGGAAGACGACTACAAACTCGTAATCAAGAATTTTTCTCTCGACAAGCTGGTGGCTGCGTTCGTGCAGATGCTGGAAAACGCCGAGATCCGCGAAAAAGCCGCTCCCGAAAAGATGATCCCGAAGGAACGCTTTTCTGTTTCGGACAGGATGATAGCCATCGTGCAATTGCTGAGGGAGAAAGGGAAACTTACGTTGGATGAACTGATTGAGGAAGGGTATTCGAAACTTGAAATCATCAACACCTTCCTTGCGGTATTGGAGCTTGTCAAAAAGCAGGTCACCGAGGTCGTGCAGGAAGAAGGCTTCGGCGAAGTTTTTCTGACGCACAGACCCGATACCGACAACTTTAACTTCGAGGAGGACGCATTCACGGATGCTGACGGATATAATTGAGGCGATAATATTCGCTTCCGGAAAAGGTATCACCAAAAGGGCGCTCGTAAACGGATTGCGGGACTACAACGCAAAGGACATAGAAAAGTCGCTTGCGGAGCTTGAAAAACGCTATTCGGGCGAAGAGCGCGGCGTAAGACTGATACGCTTCAATGACTCCTATCAGTTCGAAACCAACCCCGCTTACGGCGGTACGCTTTCCGATATATTGATGGAGACGAAGGAAAGGGAGCTCAGCAAGACCCTCCTTCAGGTGCTTGCGATAATCGCCTACAAGCAGCCCGTTACCAGACTGGAAATCGAGGATCTGAGAGGGGTGGGCTCCGATTACGTATTGGGGATGCTTTTAAAACTCGGGCTGATTGACGTTGTCGGCAGGAAGGAGACGCTCGGCAGACCGCTCCTCTACGGAACCACCGACGAGTTCCTGAAAAAGTTCGGGCTCCGCAGCCTTGAGGAGCTCCCCGATTACGACGAATTGATGCATATGATACGCGAGAACTTCGATAAGTACTACAAATCGGCGTCGCTCTACCGCGAAAGGGAGATAGACGACTCCGAACCCGATATCGGGCTTGTCGACGTAAACGAACATATTGTCCGCCGCGAAACCGAGTCGAAAGAGGACGACGAGGACTTTTTCGGCGAAGATTCCGACGACGACGCCGGATTTATGTCCGGTGACGACTTCATAGAGATAGAGTAGGAAGGTTTTGACATGAGAGGTCCGACTATGAGGAAAACGATTTCGAAAACCTATAAAAGAAGGCTTTGGTTGACGGTTTTTTCGGCAATCATGATAGTTGCGGCGATCGCCGTGCTTTCCGTAACCGTATTTACCGAACGGAGTGCGCCCGACAAAACGGCAGGCGCCGCGGTGCTTACAAGCTGGAACGTTTCTTCCAACGGAAATTACGAACTTAATTCGGGTATCTCGGTTACGGCTTCGGCAAGGACGAACAGCCTCAGCAACGTAACGATAGACGGAAAGGGGCACACCATCACTATTAACGGCAACGGGAATATTTACGACCAGACAAGAAGCGGAGGCGAATCGCTTTCCGCGGGAATACTGTTCGGCTCGGTAAACGGGCTGACGCTGAAAAACGTTACAATAAACTATAATGCCACGGTTTCTTTTACCGGCAGGAATAATGCGAGCAGACCCTCAGATACCAGTGACGACGCGGCATCGAGGAGCACAATCCTTTATGCCGGGATAATAGCGGGAAGCATGACAGGCACGAACACATTCGAAAACGTTACGCTGAACATGACTTCCTCTTCTAGATTCGCCGCAATCGGCATCGACAACGGTGATAACGGTGCAGAAAAATTCGGACCGGGTCAGGGTACCGCCGCAGGATTTATCGCCGGGAGTCTTACGGGAACAACTGAAATTAAAGGCATGAGCTTTACCAATGACGGGCTCATCCATTCCCGCGCCGCATCAAAAAATATTGGCAATACATATACGTATGGTACTTGGGGGAATCAAGTTGTGCCGGTATTGAAGCCAACCGACAGGGTCACCTCCAATGCGGGGGGGCTTTTCGGCGTAATAGGTGCATACAGCACAGAAAGCAGCGGAACGTTAAATGTGCAAAACCTTGAAATTCTGGGGAGCGGTGCCGTGGGTACGTACACGAACCTGAACGGCAATCCTCGTACCATGAAAGAATATTGTCTTGATTATTCCGGCGGTCTTGTGGGCAGAGTACTGGAAGGCAGCGTTGATTTGGAAGACTTGTATTACAGAGCCGGTCTTCAGATTTACGGCAGTCGCGGCTTTAGCGCCGCAAAGCTTCTGGTCGGCAGCGGTACGTTTTCTTTAAACGGTATCTGGTTTAACCCCGATAACGGAACGGTAAAAAGTTCCCGCTGGAACGGCGCTTGGAACTCAAACACAGAACAGACTCTCGGTTCGTTGACAAAACCCGCAAATGTCGGCGGCGGCTCGTTTAACGGCTATTCTTCTTTCGGGGACGACGGTGCCACCGGCATACGGAGTTACAATACGACCGTAAAATACGAGGGCAGCAAAAACGTCAGCGGTTACAGTATGGATATCACTGGTTTTGCAAGGAATAGCGGCGCAATAACCGATTATATGAATCTCGAAATAACCCTCGGCAACACTGCCGACGTTATATTGTCGTATGTCGAAAAGAACGGGTCGGTCACCCGCGATTACTTCGAGGAAAAGTTAAACAACCAAAAGATTAATATCACCGACTTCATAGGCGACAGAATCAACAGCTTCAATAATACCGCACAGTTCGAAGTCATGCTGGCGGATACCTATACAATAAATTATGGAAATATCGGGAAAACGGACAATCGTAACGGCGACGTAACTTATGCCGGGACATCTCCGGGAGTGCCCCATGAATTGTCTTTGGTTCCGGTATCCGGTTCTACAACGGAAGGTTGGGAGATTGATTACAGATGGAAGTCCGAACACTTCTTTATCAATTCGGCGGGCGAGTATTATCTGAATGAAGACAGAACTCTTCAACAAAAAAATTATACTTATACCGAAACCATCGGCGATGAAGTGATTCTGCATGAAGGTACCGATACGGGAAACCCGCATTATGACACTTACTCCGTCTTTGGCTCGAATGCGATAACAACCTCGCCGTATGCGGGTATATACCGGGTCAGTCTTGTCGACAATGCCGGCAATGCTCCCGCTTCAGGAGCGCTGGTGGCAAGGAACACGAACAAAACCGCATTTTATTATTTCGACGATTCTTCAGACTATCTCCAATATAAAATATTGCGCAGAAAATTGATGGTGGAACCGGTTACGGACGCTTCCGCAATAACGAAGACATACGACGGCACTAATGAGGTTCCTTCCTCCAGCATCATTGCGGGGACGCATTATTCTACGACGCGTATACTCGATGACAACTCCCAATTGAGCGGCGTCTACTCAAACGATGACACCCGCGTAGGTCTTGAAATGACCGAGGGCGGTTTCAGCGGAGTAAATGTCGGTGCTGCGGCTGTAAATGTAAAATTCAGGATCTCCGACACTTCAGACTATGTCCAGGTAGATAACACCGGGAAGCCGACTTCGGAGGAGATTTCGCTTGATATTAACGGACGGATAGATAAGCGTGCGCTCATGGTCACGTACGGAGAGTCGTCGCTTGTTTATCTCGGGCAGAACGTGGCGCCGACGCCGTCGGTCAAAGGCTTCTATCTGTACGGTATCGACGAAACGGATGATTTGTATATAAGGCTGAAAGAGGAAATCGACGGATTGTTTTCGGGTGGCGGGTATGTCGTCGAAACTTTTTCCGAACATTCGGAGGCGGCAAACCGCATCGCAGAATTCAACAAGGCATACGACGAGGGAGGTTCCGTTTCCGAGAAGACCACGGCTTCACCGTTCAATGTCGGAACCAATTATTGCGTGATGGTGATGCTGGAACCCGAGACTTACAACAGCTGTAATTTCTCTATAAGATCCACCGAAGGCGGCAACTTCGCTTATTTCAATATCGTCGAACGCGAGGTGGCGATTGATTGGGAAGCGATGAGCGGACAATTGTCCAAAAC
This sequence comes from uncultured Clostridia bacterium, assembly GCA_944362765.1. Taxonomy (GTDB): domain Bacteria; phylum Bacillota; class Clostridia; order Christensenellales; family DTU072; genus Stercoripulliclostridium_A. The sequence goes on from CALVTP010000003.1 coordinate 64,222, forward strand.
CTATAACGGACAAGAGAACACTTTCACAATAGCTCCGATATGGAAAGCGGTTGACGGAGCGGATAATACGGGCATAGCGGATCCCGATAAAGACGAAGATTTTAAATATACCGTTACCTATTTTAATAATAACGATCCCGACGACAAGGGGACTGACTCGGGAGTAAAAAACGCGGGAGAATACACCGCAAAAGTGGCTCTCGGAAGCGAAGGCATTGCTCAAAACTATGTGTTGGCAGGGGAACTTTCCGGCACTCTCGTTGTGAAAAAAGCCGATCTCAAGGTAAATTATTCCATCACCGGATTCAACAACGGAAACTATTTGGACGGAGACTCTACTTCCATAGTATACGCCCATCTTGCCTCTCAATTTACGAACGTCTCGTCCCGTAACGACTACGATCTTACCAAAAAAATTCAGGTCGAATTCGAGACGAATCCGGACAATATAAAGGCGGATAACTCCAATCCGTATACCGCGAACGTCATTCTGACTTACACCAAAAACGGTACCGCAGGCGATATTACGATGTGGGACGTAGGAGATTACCGGCTTTCGGTAGCCTGGTCGAGCAGCTATTCTTCAGCCGAAGAGGGCGGCGCCAACTATAATCTCGTCAACGCCGAGCACGAGTTCATCATCACGCCGCTTAAATTGGAATACGACGATATCGACGAAAGTGCGCTGACAGCCGAATACAGCGGCACGGCGCCGAGTTTCCCGACTCCGGGAAACAACGCAAACGCGCTGGACAGACTGGATTTCACTAAAAAATATTACTACTACTCGGAAGACGCGGAAGACGCAGCCGATAACAGGGGCGAAGAAATAGCTAACCCCGGCTCTATAACCGACGCAGGGAAGTATATCATGGCATATTCCCTGAACTCAAACGTCAGCCCGTATTCGACAAACTATCAGGACGATCCGAGAGATTATGTCTTCGAGATTACACCATTCGATATCGAAAACAACAGCGGCGGCAGATTCGAGATCGTCTTATACAACCTCTCGTATCAATACCGCGGTCAAGGGGAAGAAGTGGAATTGGAGTTCGGGAAGGACTATATCATTACGTTCAACGGTAATAACCAACCTGCCTCGAATTATATCATTTCCTACGAAAACAACGTCGATATCTCTACCGACGAAAACCCCGCAAAAATGATAATCAAGGCAAATAACCCGAATTTCACGGGCACTGTGACAAGGAAGTTTACCATTACTCCTCGCACTATCAACGTCCGCATATATTATACCGGAGACGACGGGGCTCCGGAAATTGTGTCGAATCGCGGCAGAGTCACTCACGTCTACGACGGCAGGGATATGAGTAAGGAAGAAAGATTCTACGCCGTACTTTACTATACCGAAACCGATGCCGAAGGCGAGATTGTCGAAGTGCCTCTTCCCGATACGGAAGCCATTCCCGAAATAGTCTTCGAAGACGATGCAGCCGTCAATGTCGGCACATACACTGTAAAATCCGCTTTTACGGAACCCGACGGAAAAAATAATTACAGGGCAGAAACCCTTCCGACCTGCACGTTGGCAATAACCGAGCGCAGGCTGAGTGTCAACGTTTCCGCTCCCGGCGACGAGTATACGGAAGTAACGACGGCAAACGGCAAAAATTTCAATGTAGTTTATAACGGCACGGACAGGACGCTTGTCGTAACAGTCGGAAATACGGCAGAGGGAGAGAGCTTCACCGCATCGGTATCCTTCCGTGATTACGAAAATAATTATTATAACGAGAGTGTTATAAGCAAGGAAACGGCAAACGTCGGAACATATCTTCTGAGAATCGAGGTTACTCCCGGTGAAAACACCTTGGAGGATAACTACGATTTTGCCGAAACGGAAAATGTTTCGGGCACAAATTATCAATTGAAGGTTGAAAAACGCAGCGTTCAATTGGTGCTTTCCGTAGCGGAAGACGCCTCGGAGGAAATGACTCTGAATGAGGAAACGGCGACCTTCTCGACGACCTACAGCGCTTCTTCCAAAGACGGGCTTATTACCTGGAGGATGTCCGATAACAACGCGGAGGACGAAGGTGTTATCGAAGGCGACGAGCTTACCGTCAGCCTGACTTACAGGGATTCCGACGGCATCCAGATCAGCAGCCCGATAAATGCGGGTAGTTACGTCATCGACGTCGGAAATGCCAATTCCAACGCCAATTACAGCGTGACGATCGAAAAGATGACGTCCGGTGCGAAGGAGCTCGATTGGCGTCTGGAAATCGAACGCGCTCCCCTTAAAGTTACGGTAATTCAGTCCACGTATGAAAGAGGCGACGACACCGGAAACGGTAAAATCTATGACGGGCTGGAATACTCAAGCCGCTACCGCAGATTTACATTTAAATATGACGGGGCAATGAGCGAAGGCGATCTTTCCACCTTTGACGGCGCCTTCGTATATACTTTCTATAAGGATGAGATATCCGACGCCAATAAGCTCTCCTCGGCTCCGTCGGACGCAGGTCACTATCGGGTGCGTATTCTGTGGAACCCGAGCTCCGCGCCCGCAAACAATTACATACTGGACAGGGAAGGCGGACTCAGTTATATCGATGAGGAATTCACCATATTGACCCGATATATCGGAGTAAGCTTCGGAGAAAATGACGAAAGTTTCTATAATGCGGCGTCACAGATAAGAGAGGCTAACGCTTCGAGCTTGGCTAACGATAACAATTCGGGAGTGATCAGCGGACAGACCGTAAATCTCGTTACGGTGGCGCTGACGGTGGTTGACGGCAAAGTCGTCGTCACGCCTGTGGACGAAAATTATAACGGCTCCGTGAATACGGGCACTTACTACTTCAGCGGCTACCTTGACGAGGAAGTTTATCCGAATTACGAAATTGCCCCCGGGGCGTTGGCGAAAACAATCGAAATCGAAAATGCCCCGTATGATTTGCCGCCATTCGAAGGGCACAGCCTTGCCAAGCCCGCGGTGCTTAAAATATTGGCTTTCGGCTATACCTTCCAAGAAAATGATTTTAAAGACAGCATTGTATGGTCGAAACAATACGGAGACTCCGACGGCGCGCTGATGGAGTTCGATTTCGAAGTGCTGCAAGGCGAAATTTTGCGTTTAAGATTGGTGCGCGATAAAGGCGATTCCGTCGGTTCGTACGGAATAACAGGCATCGAAATAGTGGGTAAATATACCGATGACGGCTTGGTAATCAAAAATGTTCGGGAAAATTATAACCTTGGCGTACAATGCGCCACCAAGTTCAATATAACCAAGAGGGAAGTCGTATACGACCTCAGTAACTATGTCGTGCAGGTGGATTACGACGGAACCATCTATATAAGTAACGAAAGTAACATACCCTCGGAGGATCATACGGGTTACGTCTGGCCCGAAGTCGGGAAGGAACCATTCAATATCCTTAACGAACTTTCCGACATAAACGGCAAAAACTATCCACTTAATTTTGCGCTCATACCCGATGCCGACAGAGGCGTCAGCGACGCCGGCTGGTACAACATAAAGCCGGTGGTGCTGATGAGCGAAACGGACAGCGAAAGCTTTAATGTAACTCTTGCTTCCGATAACTTAGAAAAATTCCGTATCAGACCGCAGACGATAAACTTCACGCTGGGCACGGTGGACGGCGTGGGATTTGATAAGGTTGGGGAAGACAAGTTCGTTTATGAACAGGTCTTCCGCTTCAGACAAAGTGACGTCGGTGCTTCGGCGGGATACGAAGATTATACGTTCTTTGAGGAGCCCGACTACTTCGCGTTTATCCAAATTCCCGAAAAGGACGAAAATGGCGCGTATTGGGGATATAAGCCGCTTGACGAAAAATACGCCGAATGGCTTACGATCGGAAACGACGACACGGAGGCGCTGAGAGGGATTTTCCAAAAATATCTGAGGATCGAGCGCGTGATTTCCTCTTCCTCAACCTCTCACTACGTCGGCGAATATCTTATTAAAATAACGGTTCTCGACGAAAGCGGCAGCGAAAACGGCAACTTCGAACCGGAGAACAATATAAAATACTATTTCAAGATAACCGAATTTGACTTGAACAATGCCGTTTCCGATGCCGACCGGGAGGCTCTTATCGGCATAGTCCCGAAGGAAAAGACCTATGACGGCACAAACGACGTCTCCAATATTCCGATGAGCAACAATATGGATAAATTCGGCGCGGAGTTCGTATTCTATTACGAGACGCTGCACCTCGATTTTTCGGCTGTTTATTCGGACGGAACAGGTTTTAACGCGGGAGAGGGCAAGGATATCATCGTTACCAATAAGTTTACGAACAGTTCTTTATCTGTCAATAATAACTTCATTCTTCCCAAACCGGTCGTCATAGAGGGCGGAGGAAGCATTCTTAAAAAGGATCTGACGGTATCGATATCCGATTTCGACACTCCCGTCGAACTGACGTACGGAGACAGACTGATGTACGACGGCGCCGTCAGCACATATTCCGGCTATGCCGTTTCGGCTGTCTTCCGGGGCTTCCTCACGGGAGAAAATCCCGATACGGCAGGAATATCCGTTTCGATAAGGTTCACCGACAGAGTAGCGCTTGACGCCGTCCGAGACGTAGGTTCCTATACGATAGAGGTCGTTGCGGAGTACAATGAGGGCGCCGCTCAAAACTACAATCTGATTTTCAGCAGTCATCAACGTACCGTCAACGTCTCCAAGAGAACGATCTCGATAGTTCCCACCGGCACGATATACGAAAAACCGGTAAACGGCAAAACAGATGTCCCGAATTTCTACGTCTATAACGGCGAGATACAGGAAGACAGAAACTCTGTTTTGAACGATTACTTTACCGTCACGGGTCTGGTGGAAGGACAGGACGCAAATCTCAGGATAGGTTACAATATCGCGATGTCGACCGCCGAAGTATCCGACAACGCCTATGTCATTATCTCCAATATCGTGTTGTACACGGGAGATGATGAACTTACTCCGAACCCGAACTATGCCTTAGGTTCCGCTTCCGTCGTACAGATAAAAGCCAAAGTACATTCGTTGGGCACGGTGACGCTGAATCAGGAGACGGGCGGCACCATCACCTTCGTTTACTCGAACACGCCCGTCAACGTCGGACTGACCACCAATCTTTTGGATATCGACGGATATAATGTCACCGCCGAGCTTCGTTACTCCGGTGCGCAGGGCACGGGAACCGTTTATCCCGTGGATACCTCCGACCCCAATTACAGTGACCGTTACTCCTTGCTTGCCCCCACAAACGCCGGCGATTACGTCATTGAAATCTGGCTGAACATAAAAGGCGTCGGGGTCAACGAGGATATGGAACCGTTTTCTTCTCATCAGCGCGACGTCTCGTTGAAGATCACCAAGGCTAAGCCGACGATAGTGTTCTCAAGACAAGACGCAACGATGACTTATGGCGATTTCGACGCCGAAACCAACGCCGTTTCGGCTGAGGTGTACTTCCTTGCCGACGAAAAAATCCCAAGTCAAGCCGTTAAGGTAAACTACTCCTTTGCCCTTGCGGACGGCACTCTTCCCGAGAATCCGCCTGTCGGAACGCATACCGTGACGGCTACTTTTGAAGGGAATTCCAATTATCAGAGTGTTTCCGCGCTGGAAGCTTCCACCACTCTTAAAATTGTCCAAAAGAAGATCACCGTCAGCATATCCGGTACGGACGACCTGACTTATTCGGGGGTCGACTTGCAGGATAAAATAGTGGTAACCTTCGACGGCGTCATCGCGGGAGACGTATGCGAGCCCGTCAAACGCCTCACTTTCGGCAGCGTAGCAGTAAACGAGGTCGTCAACGCCGGGCAATATAACGTCAAAGTGTCTCCGTCGAACACCAACTACGTCATTTCGGGACCCAGCTCCAAGGGCTTTACCGTCAACAAACGCACGCTGGTCGTTACCGCAACCGCTCCCGGCACTCATCTCGGGGAATCGCCTCAGTTCACGTTCGACTACGCGGGCTTTGCCGAAGGCGACACCGTCGAAGACCTGTTGCACGCTCCTACGGTAAATCTCGGCGGCGTGTTGGTAGGAGACAACACGATAAAACCCAGCGGCGGCGAGGATCCGAACTATCAATTCGTTTACCGCGAAACAATCCTTGTGATATTGCAGCCGCGCGCTCAGGCAGAGGATTCCGAAGGAGGCGGCGGGCTTTCGAACGGCGCCACGATGGCACTGATAATCGGCGGAGTCGTAGTGGGAATAGCGCTCCTTATAGTTCTTGCTTATGTCATAAAGACGGCGACCTACCGCAGTATGTACAACGTCGGCTCCATCAAAAAGAAGGTCAACGAGGAGATGAAGAAAAAGTCAAGAAAATAACCCGATTCATCGTTGAAAATCATCACGAAGCCCGCCGGAAGGCGGGCTTTTTGTGCGTCGGACGCAGCGGTAATTCAGCCCTCAAACGCGCTTAACGGTACGCTGACGGTAAGAAAAGAGGGGCTCCCGAACAGGATATTCCGCTAAACGGTTTAAATTTAAAAATCGGATTTCCGGGCGGCGATTTACGCATAATAACGATATGCGCATTACGGTGAAGCTGGAACGAAACGAATCCGAAAGGGAAATATCCGGGGAACTTTCATACGGTATATTAAAGATTCCGTTCTCCGTTATAAGCAACGACCGCGGGTTGAATATCGGGATATACGGGCGACTGTTTCCCGTTAAAGGGGGCAAAGGGAAGCTGAAAATATTCAGATTGTTATCGGCAATTCAACCCAAAAAGATAAATGTCGTTTTTTGTAACGACAAATTCGAAAATAACGATAAATCATTGCAAATTATCACGGCAACTATTATAAAAATCGACCTAAATGAGAATAAAATTCAGCTGTTCGGACTTTCCGGTTCTCCCGTGGCGCCGTGCGACGGGAAAAACTTTTTCAGGGTGCGGCTTTATTCGGAAGCAAAAATTTCTCTTTTCGGTATAATTTCGGCATTATGAATTAAACTAGCCGAGGAGGTAAAAATATGTCGGATATCACTTTCAGTATCAATTTTAAACTCGGCAAGAAAAAGGAAGAACGCGCAGAGGAGTGCGAAATTCCTGCGGAGGGCTTGGAAAAATGGTTGGAAACGGCGCAGCAATTCGTCAGAACTTTTCGGAAAAAGTCGCGTTAGTTTTAACTTCGCTGTTTGTTTTTCTGATATTGGCTTTGACGCCCGGAATCCACCCGAAAACGGGCTCGGTTTCCGTGGCGGACGCTTCTGGCGGGAGCGGCTATGCCGTGATAGAAGTTTCTTCGGGGCGTCTTCTGAATGGTTCGAACGAAAACCTGCGTCTTCCTATGGCGTCGACGACAAAGGCGATGACGGCTCTGGTCGTTTTGGAAAACGCTTCGCTAACCGATATCGTAGAGATTCCGCCGGCTGCGGTGGGTATAGAAGGAAGCTCGGTGTATCTGAAAAAAGGGGAGCGTTTTACGGTCGAGGAACTGTTGTACGCGCTGATGCTTCGCTCGGGAAACGACGCCGCCGTGGCGCTTGCCGTGCACACCTCGGGTTCCGTCGAAGAATTCGTCCGGAAAATGAACGAAAGGGCGGCTTTAATGGGGTTAAAGGACACTAAGTTTGTAAATCCGCACGGGCTGCACGACGAAAATCACTATACCACGGCGTACGAGCTGGCGCTTATTGCGGCGGAGGGACTCAAAAATCCTCACTTCAAACGCATCGTTTCGACGAAAAATATCGTTATCGACGGAGAGGGTCACGAAAAGCGGTATTTTGCGAACAAGAACAAAATACTTTATAATTACGAGGGCGCGACGGGAGTAAAAACCGGTTTCACGCGCGATTCGGGGCGCTGTCTAATCGCTTCGGCAGAAAGAAACGGCATGGAAGTAGTGGCGGTTGCGCTCAACTATTACGACTACTTCGAATTGACGGCGAGGCTGATGGATGAGGCGTTCGGAAACTTCGAGATGAAGGAGGTAGTCTCTCCCGAAACGGTGTATAAAAAGGTACCCGTGAGAGGCAACAGAAAGATAAAGGAAGCCGAGCTTCGAGCGGAGTTTTCAAGGAAGTACCCGCTGAAAAAGGACGGTTCGGAGATGGTTGAAACGGTGGTGGAGGCGGTAGATTCGATACGTGCTCCGCACTCTTCCGGCGATGATGTGGGGTCGGTCAAGGTTTTTAAGGATAACCGCTTGATTTTCGAAGAGAAATTATATACTATAGATATAGCAAAACGCGGAATATTTCCGCTGTTTGATAAATAATCGAAAATAACGGAGCAAACGGTGCGGATCAATAAATTTATTGCGGGAGCCGGCGTTTCGGGACGCCGCGAAGCGGACAGGCTGATAACCGAAGGCAGAGTGAAAGTAAACGGCAAACTCGTTTCGGAGCCGGGACTCGACGTCGACGAGTTCAACGACGCCGTTTATGTTGACGGGGTCAGAATCGACCCCGTCCGCCGCGAAGTTTACATAATGCTGAATAAACCCAAGGGCTGCATAACCTCCGTCAAGGACGACAAGGGCAGAAAGACGGTTATGGACTACGTGGAATGCGGTAAAAGGGTCTTTCCCGTGGGGAGGCTCGACTACGATTCCGAAGGCTTGGTTATTCTGACCAACGACGGCGACCTTGCATACAACCTGACGGCTTCCAAAAACAACGTTCCGAAAAGTTACATAGTCAAAGCAGAAGGCAAAGTCAAAGAGGAAGATCTCAAAAAACTGCGTTCCGGTATAGCTCTGGACGGCGTCCTTACCAAGCCCGCAAAAGTCACTCTTATATCCTTTGAAAACGGCATTTCCCGACTTGAAATGACGATAACCGAGGGGCGTAACAGGCAAATCCGCCGTATGTTTGCGGCGCTGGGTCTCAATGTCGTGTTTCTGAAACGCTCCGAGATTGCGGGCGTGCGTCTCGGAGGTCTTGCGCGCGGCGCCTGGCGTTATCTTACGCCGAAGGAAGTCAAAAAGCTGAAGGAGTCATTTTAAATGCGTATTTTATTGGTCAACGACGACGGCTACGCCTCTTACGGTATCAGGCGGCTTGCGGAAAGGCTTGCCGAAAAGCACGACGTCACCGTCATCGCTCCCGTCAGATGCAATTCGGGCATGGCGCATGCGATGACCTTCGGGAAACCGATATTTCTGAAAAGAATCGAAAATTATCCTACCGAATGTTATTCGTTGACGGGAACTCCCGCCGACTGCGTCAAGCTGGGGCTGGAGTATTTAAAGGAGCGCCCCGAATTGGTGATCTCGGGCGTCAACACCGAACCGAATATCGGGACTACCGTCGTCTATTCGGGAACCGCCGCAGCCGCGATGGAGGCGGCTTTGGACGGGGTAAAGGCGATGGCTGTTTCCGCTAATCCCGAAACGGAGTCCGATTTTGACGGAGTTATAGAGTTTTTCCTCGCCCACTTCGAGATGTATCTCGGGATGTGTTCCGAAAAGTACGCCCTGAATATCAACATAAATAACCACAGGATCGGCAATAAAGCCCATAAAATCGTGGCTCTCGGAAGACGTCTCTTTACCGATATTTACCTTGTCGGCGACGTCGACGAAAAAGGAGTTCCGCATACGCTCGTCGGCAATCCGCTGGAAGTCGAAAACGATGTTGAATCCGACGTTTACGCCTATTCCGAAGGATATGCGACGATAACGCCGCTGAGTTCCGACCACACCGATTTCGTTTCGCTGGAAGCGTTGAAAACCGACTTTTCCGAGGGGCTCGGATGAAGGTAGTCGTCATAGGCGCGGGACCCGCCGGAGCAATGGCGGCAATAACGGCAGGCAGCGAGGGAGCGGAAGTCACTTTAATCGAGCGCAACGAAAAAATCGGGCGGAAACTCTATATTTCCGGGAAAGGGCGCTGTAACGTTACAAATTCCGCCGATTTCAGAGAGTTTACCGAAAATATCGTCAACAACCCGAAGTTCCTTTTCGGGGCGCTGAAAGCTTTCTCCAATGCCGATACCGAGGAATTTTTTACCTCCCGCGGCGTGCCGCTGAAAACCGAAAGAGGGGGAAGGATCTTCCCCGTTTCAGATCGTGCCTCAGACATCGTCGACGCGCTTTACTTTGAATTGAAAAGACGCGGAGTCAAGCTTAAAACATCGGTAAAAGCGTTAAATTTCGTCGTAAAAGACGGGAAAATCGTCGCATTAAAGACGACTTCCGGCTTAGAGGAAGCCGACAGGTTCATACTTTGCACGGGCGGGAAAAGTTATCCCGGGACGGGTTCGGACGGTTCGGGATATGCGCTTGCCGCCGCTGTAGGGCACAAGATAGTCGAACCGAAAGCGGCGCTTTCGGCGTTCGAAGTGACTGACGTCGGGACGCCCTTCGGTTCGTTTAAAGCCGCGGATTGTTCTCTTCCTGTCGGCGTTTCGCTGAAAAACATCGAGCTTACCGCCGTTTATGACGGAAAATCGCGCTCGGAATTCGGCGAAGCCCTCTTTACCGAGGACGGCATCTCGGGACCGGTGGCGCTGACCCTTTCTTCCTATTGCAACCGTGCAGAGAATATCCGGCTTATTCTGGATTTCAAGCCCGCTCTCGACGAAAAGACGCTGGACGGGCGGCTTCAGAGGGAACTTGTCTCCAACCGGCAGCTGAAAAATATGCTTCCCGCGCTTTTGCCGCAATCGGTGGCGGCATGGTTCGGAAGACTCATTCCGTTTTCGGAAAAGGCTTGTAACTCGGTGACGAGGGAGGAGAGGAAGAAGCTCCTTGAAATGTTGAAAAGAATAGAATTTTCCGCCGTTTTGAAGCCGATAGAGGAAGCCATAGTCACCTCGGGCGGAGTCGAAACCCGCGAGATAAACCCGAAGACGATGCAAAGTAAACTCCTTCCGAACCTTTACTTTGCGGGAGAAGTCATAGACGTCGACGCATTGACGGGGGGATTCAATATACAGATAGCGCTTTCTACCGGGTATTGTGCGGGAAAGCACGCCTCGGAAAGCAAGTAAATCATATAAAGCCACGCAGGAGGAACGCGTATGCCGCTGAATATCGCAATAGACGGCCCGTCCGGAGCCGGGAAATCGACCCTTGCCAAGCGCCTTGCAGAAGATTTGAAAATTCTCTACCTCGATACCGGCGCTATGTACAGGGGAATAGCTTATTTCGTCCTTGACAAAGGGGTCGACCCCGCCGACGCGGAAAAAGTGCTCCCCCTTCTTCCCGATATCGAAATGACTGTTTCCTACGACGAATCGAGCGGCGTTCAGCAAATCGTTATAAACGGCGTCAACGTCACGCCGCACATAAGGGAGCACAGAATTTCCTTCGCCGCTTCGACGGTGTCAAAAATACCCGAAGTCAGACTGAAACTCGTCGAATTACAGAGAAAGATAGCTTCGGAAAGGGATTGCGTGCTGGACGGCAGGGATATCGGTTCTTACGTGCTGCCGAACGCTACGAGGAAAATTTACCTCGACGCCAAACCCGAAGTGAGGGCGGAGCGCCGCTTCAAGGAACTCTCCGAAAAGGGTGCGCTGAACGGCATGAGTTACGAAGACGTGCTTTCGGACGTCAACAAGCGCGATTATCAGGATATGCACCGCGATTTTGCGCCGCTTGTCGTAGCCGACGGCGCTGTCGTCGTCGATACTTCGGAACTTAATGCCGAAGAAGTGCTGAAAAAGATAGAGGAGATAGTCGCTTGCAAATAGTCGTCACCCGCTATCCCGGGCTCTGCGAAATGGTGGAGCGCGCCATCGGAATCGCCGAAAAAGCCGCCGAGGAGTTTCCCGACAGGAAAGTTTATACCCTGGGGCGGCTTGCCAACAACGACCATGTGTCGGAGCGCCTCAAAAAGAGAGGAATCGAGGTGGCGGAAGACATCTCGGTACCCCGGGCGGGGGACGTCCTCGTGATAAGCGCGCACGGCGCCTCACCGGAAGTTTATTCGGAAGCCGCAAGTCGGGGAATAATCGTCCGCGACGCAACTTGTCCGAACATAATAAATATACATAATTCCATTAAAAAATATGCTTCCGACGGTTTTTTCATACTGATTATAGGCGATAAAAACCACCGCGAAATAATAGGAGACGCCGGATATGCGGAGTCTTCGGCGGTCGCCGCGGACGCCGAGGAAGCGACAGAAATTCTGTCGCTTAAATCGCCTCCGAAGATACTTGTGCTGTTCCAGACCACGTTCGGGTACGAAAAGTATATCGATATATCCGATAAGCTTAAAAAATTTGCGGAGAATTCCAAAAAATCGCTTGTCATATTAAAAAGCATTTGTTATACTACAATAGAACGGCAGCGGGAAGCGGAGAAACTCTCTTCCGAAGCCGACTTCGTCATAGTCGTGGGTGACAGAGGGAGCTCCAACACTTCGAAATTATTGAAGATAGCGTCTGCTCACTCCGAAACGGCTCTCATTGAAAAAATCTCCGACTTAAAGTCGGTGACAATAAAAAACAATATCACAAAACTCGCGGTACTCGCGGGAGCGTCGACTCCGAAGGAGTTGACAATGGAGGTTATCTACACAATGGAACAAAACAACACGCCCGACGTCGCCATCGACGTCAACCCCACCGAAGTGACCGAAGAAAAGGTTGCCGAAACCGTCACAGAAGAAGTTAAAGCCGAAGAAACCGTAGTCGAAACCGCTAAGGAAGCGGAAAAAGAAGCTCCGGCGGAAGTCAAACCCGTCGAAAAGAAGAAAAAAGAGATTACGACTATGGAAGAGGCGATGAAGGCAGGCTTCGCGCCGAAGTCTTATCGTGAAAACCAGCGCGTCAAAGTTACCATCGAGTCCATCGATCAGACCGGCGTCAGCGTTTCGCTGAACCTCGGCGGCAAGAATGACGCAGGCTTCATCGCGGCGTCCGAAATGGAACTTGACGGCAGCTTTGATCCCGCAAACTATGCTGTCGGAGAGACTTTGGAAGCTATCATAATTCCGAAAGCCGACTCCAAAGCCAAGACGATAAATCTTTCCAAGAAAAAATGCGACGAGATCCTCGTCGGAGACGCCGCCGCCCAGCACATTCTGAACGGCGAAGATTTCAAATTGAAGATTACCTCCGTAACCAAAGGCGGACTTTTAAGTAAAATAGGTTCCTATACCATTTTCGTTCCCGCCAGCCAGATCCGCATGGGATTTGTTAAGAATCTCGAGGACTACGTCGGCAAAGAGCTGCGTCTCAGAATGCTCCCGCCGAAAGAGGAAGAGGGCGGCAGAAAGCCCAACCCCAAACGCATAGTCGCTTCCCAGCGCGTCATTCTGGAAGAGGAGAAGGCGGAGCGCGAGGACGAGTTCTGGGCTAACGTCGTGCCCGGCGCCGTTGTCGAAGGCAAAGTCAAGAGATTTGCTCAAAAAGACGGCAAGTATTTCGGAATTTTCGTTTCCGTATTCAATAAGGACTGCTTGTTGCATATCAGCGACCTCAGCTGGACTAAGGTCGAAGATCCTTCCGAAGTTCTGAAGCTGAACGAAACTTACAACTTCCTGGTTTTGAAAGCCGACCGCGAAGCCGACAAAGTCTCCCTTGGCTATAAGCAGCTTCAAAAGACTCCGTACCAAATCGCCGCCGAGAAATACCATGTCGGCGACGTCGTAAAAGGTACCGTCGCGCGCATCAAGGATTTCGGAGCCTTCATTTCGTTGGAGCCCGGTATCGACGGACTCGTTCACGTCAGCGAGATTTCGCATAATTATATAAAGAGTGCCGCCGACGCGTTGAAAGTGGGCGATGAAGTGGACGCCAAGATAATCAACTTCGATAAGGACAAGATAACGCTCTCCATCAAGGCTTGCCAGGAACCCGAAGCTGTCGAAACCGTCGAGAAGAGCGACGAAGAGCGCGCTTCCGGTTCGAGAATCGCCAAATTCCACTCCCGCGCACAAGGCGCCGAGGATCAACCCAAGCGCCGCCGCCGCGACGAGGAACGCGACAACGAAGTCCACGAGTATTACTCCTCCGGTTCGACCGGCGCAACGCTTGCCGATCTCTTCAAGGGCATCGACCTTTCGAACTTCCCCGAGTCCAACGACGACAAGAAGGAAGAGGCAGACAAATAATTCAGTACTCGCTGAGGGCTGCCGTTAAAGGCAGCCCTTAATTTTATTTAAAATATTTAAGATATATAAATTTATGGATTACTGTGTCTATAATAATCCGCTTGTAACAAGGTACGCAACGCGCGAAATGAGCGCTGTTTTTTCGGAGCAGCACAGAATAGGGCTGTTCAGAAGGCTTTGGCTGGCGCTTGCCAAGGGCGAAAAGGAACTCGGACTGAATATCACCGACGAACAGATTGCGGAGTTGGAAGCTCATCTCGACGACATCGACTTTAAGCTTGCCGGAGAGCGCGAAAGACTCGTCCGCCACGACGTCATGGCGCATGTTTATACTTACGGCGTCGCCTGTCCCAAGGCAGCTCCCATTATACATTTAGGCGCAACCAGCTGCTACGTTACCGATAACGCGGATATTATTATTTACAAGGAAGGGTTGGAGCTCGTCCGTGATAAATTGGTGGCTACGATGGCGCGCCTGAAGGAGTTCGCAAAAAAGTATAGAAAGACTCCCACATTGGGCTTTACTCACTTGCAGGCGGCGCAGCTTGTCACGGTAGGGAAGCGCGCGGCGCTGTGGCTTGAAGATCTCCTCCTGGACTATGAAAACCTCAGCCACGTCATTTCGGAACTTGTCATGCGAGGCGTCAAGGGCACTACGGGCACGCAGGCAAGCTTTTTATCTCTCTTCGACGGTGACCACAACAAGGTAAAACTGCTTGACGAATATGTCGTAAAATCCTTTGGATTCAAGCGTTCCATACCTGTTTCCGGACAAACTTATACCAGAAAAATTGACTATTTTATTCTTTCCGCACTCTCCGGAGTGGCACAAAGCGCCTATAAATTCGCTCAGGACATACGGCTGCTGCAAAGCCGCAAGGAAATGGAAGAGCCCTTCAACGAAAAGCAAATCGGCTCTTCGGCGATGGCTTACAAAAGGAATCCGATGCGTTCCGAGCGCATTTGTGCGCTCAGCCGCTACCTCGAATCGCTCCCGTTAAACGCCGCGCATACCGCTTCCGTACAGGGCTTCGAGAGGACGTTGGACGACTCCGCCAACCGCCGCATAGTCATGGGCGAAGCCTTCCTTGCAGCCGACGGCATCCTGGAACTGATGATGAACGTCACCAACGGACTTGTGGTCTATGAAAAGGTCATCGAGCGGCACATTGCCGAGGAAATACCATTTATGGCGACGGAAACCATATTGATGGAGTGCGTCAAAGCGGGCGGAAACAGGCAGGAGCTCCACGAAAAAATCCGCGTGCATTCGATGGCTGCGGAAAAGAACTCCCGCTCCACCGGAAAGCCGAACGACCTTATAAAGAGACTGCAGCAGGATCCCGCGTTCTCGGCGGTCAAGGACTTCAAAAAATTATTGAATCCCAAGCTGTTTATCGGCAGAGCCCCCGAACAGGTTTCCGAATTCTTGTCCAAGCACATCGATCCCGTTCTGAAAAAGCATTCCGACGCAGTTGCTAAATACGTTACAGGCGGAGATATTAAATGCTGAAAGTTTAGATTGATAAGCGGTTGATATTCGTAATATACAAAACGATACTTATCAAAAAATCAAATTTTAATATGATAAAAAGGGCACATATAAGGGCGTTGCTCTTAGGGATTTAAATTAAAAAGTTAAAAAGCAAACCAATTCGGTTTGCTTTTTCTTATTGTTCTTGAATATCGTAAAACTTGTATGAGCCCACTCTAATTTTCCCTTGAGCGATATTTACAGCTACCTCTCTTGAGCCTCTTACGGTTTCGGAATAAGCGACGATTCCACAGCGGTATTGCGTTTCTGTATGATAATACTTAATTATAAACGTCTTCATCTTTAATTTTTCCTTTCTTCCCATTTTGAACAAGCGGAAGTCATAGCAGGGTTTATATTTCCATTTCCGCGCGCTCCGATTTGACACGTATGCGAACCGTTTTCGTATTCTACAATACTTCCTTTTAGCGTTGCTTTTCCTCCGAAATGTTTACAGGTGCAACAATACTTACTGTTTTTTGAAATTGTACTCATATATATTCTCCTTTGAATTTTATTCTAATGCTTGCCGTTTTTGCCATTTGCCACAACTTGCTATGGGATTCATCTGCGCTTGATTAAATCCGCCGCCACAACATTTACCCGTTTGATTTTGTTCAAAAACGGATAACGTGTTACATCCGTCCGTCCGTTGTTCGATTTCCTGCCCATCAAGCACAAGTGGCGCATACTTTAAAAGAACTTGGCAATCTGTTTTCCATTTTTTAATCCTCCTTTTGTTTATGGATAGAGCATATCATACTTATTATACCAAATTTGGGATTATTTCATTTTACTAGCGTTATTATTCATGCCAAATTCAACACTTCTAAAAATTTTCTTCCAATATTCTTCTCTTTCAATTATATATTCTCTTTGGGTTCTCATATCAAAGATCTCTAAAATGCAATATGTGAAATTATCAATTATATAATCTGCGCCATTGTTTTTCATATATTCAAATGTTTTATTACCGCCTGTCAAATTATTTACATCTGCATAATTTGACCACCTTTGCCAAATTCCTTCATTATCTCCAGATGCTGAACCAATGTATAGTTGACCTGTAGATTTATCGGTGATACAATAAACACCTTTTACATTCGAAAGAGCCTGTTTCCACTCGGGAGATTCATTACGATAGATTGTCTGTAAATCATGATGAGATATGCAAAAGTTATTGTATCCGGGAAAATTTCCTAGGGCGGTAGAAGGTGTTATTGCATATATCTCGGGATTTAACTGCTCTTGAACTTTGTCATACCATCTTGTATACAAATTCCTACCAATAGGCTTTTCCAATTTTATTATTAATCTTTTACGATATTCTTTATATAAATCCACTAATTCCAATTTGTAGCCTACTGTATCATATCTCTCAGGTAAAATCTTTTCCACTTTATATAAACCACCAAAAATATAAAATTGTGGTCCGTAGGGGTCATATTGCGCAAAAGACAAAAGATATTGCGCTTTATCTAAATTATTGTTTGCATGTTTTTTTCTATGAGCATTCATCCTTATCCATTCATCATCTAAACACCCCTCTATATTGTCTAATAAATTCTTCCACGCTCTTTTTCCAAATCGACCGCTAGACATATTAAATTTAACCTTAATACTACTAAAATTTTCTAACTTAAAAAAATCTATAAAACTAATCATCTTTTTTCATCCTTATATTTTTCGTTTGCTGCTTTAACATTTTTCTTTAACCGTTCTCTAAGTTCTAACGGCGATAATACTTCAACGGCGTTCATATATTGCATCGCCCAATATTCCATAGCGTTTACGCTTGCTCTTAAACTTACTAAAAATCGTCCGTCTTGGCGTTCTTCTATGCGAATATCTTTTCCAAACCAATCCACAATTTGGTCAATCGCCCAACCGTCGGCAATAAATTCAACGGTTTGTGGCTCGTCGAAAAACATATAGGGCATACTTTGCGAGAAGCGTTTATAATCTATGCCATACTCAAACCCTTTAACCGATTGTAACGGTGTACGAATCGTA
This sequence comes from uncultured Clostridia bacterium, assembly GCA_944362765.1. Taxonomy (GTDB): domain Bacteria; phylum Bacillota; class Clostridia; order Christensenellales; family DTU072; genus Stercoripulliclostridium_A. The sequence continues at coordinate 81,804 of CALVTP010000003.1, forward strand.
TCAAGTAGTTCAATATCAGTAATTCTTTCCATACGGTAATACTGAATATGTTGCCACTTTTCGTTATAACCCATTAAATAATAACGTTGATTGTGAAGTATCATTTGATACGGACTAACCGTATGAATTGCACTTCGATGCATTTTTTTATCTGCGCCATACTTATTATAATCAAACTTAATTTGCTTGTCCGTTTCAATGGCTTCGTCAATAATTTCAATATTATAAAACACGGCAACGTTTTCAGTTTTGTTCCAGTCCTGCACTGAATAGATATTTTTAACGTGTTTTTTGAAATACTTATTCGCCTGACCACAAAGTTTTTCAATCAGTTCTTTCGACTGTTTGGGTGTGATATGTTTACTTGATAAAACACCATCTATTAAAAGTTTTAGTTCGCTATCTTCAAACGTGCGTTCGGCTAAATAAGAGCCTTTTTTGGTAGTTTCAATATCATATCCCGCTTCGTTAAGTAGTGATATATTTCTACCGATTGCCTTTCTTTCAATTGTAAGCCCGTATTCGCTCTCTAAAAGGTCAACTATTTTATCGTGTTTTATTGGATGTTCACAGTCGCTATGCCTTTCTAAAATTTGTAAAACCCTAATCAATGCCAACTTTTTTGGTTCAAAACCTTCCATTTCCATATCACCTTTATTTTAATATATTTATTATACCAAAACTGTCACAATAAATCAAGGTGTTTTAGGAATTTCATTAAAGGTTAAAGAGTTATTATCAAATTTTAAATTTATCAAAGGACTAAAATATTCTTCCATATCTTTATCAATGTTAAATTATAATATTTCTTTTCTAAAGCCTCGCAAAATCTATAAATAATCTTTTCTTTATTGATTACTTTTGCGTTTTCTTTTAAATCTAAAACTTTAAATATTGTTTTTTCAATATTCTTATCTTTTCTCTCTTCCATGGTAAAAAATAAAGTCTTTTGTTTATCTATGGTTTTTTCTATCATGGAACACATTAAAGACGTTTTACCTATCGCTGGTCTACTACCTATTACAACTAAATCGCCTTTGTAAATTTTTAAGCGCTTGTCCAAACATTCAAAACCTGTATATATTCTATCCATAAATTTCTCCTTTTGTTTTATAATACAAAATTTGTTATCCCAAAAATAGTACAATATAAGCAAAAGTGTAGCACACTATACTTTGTTTTGCAAAGTCGTGTGTTTTTGCAAAGCAAAAAGTAAAGAGTAGCAATATTTTGCTACTCTTTTATAATGTCCTAAAAAATCCCTATGGGAAACGCCCTTAGCATGTGTCCTTTTTATTAAGATGTTTTATAAAAATAATAATAAGTATATTAATTAGTTATTTGGCTTTATATTATGGTTAAAATTTTGGGGTTGACATATACGCATATTTAAATATATAATTAATTCATTGGAGGATAATATACACGGTTGAAAGTTAAAAAATCTACTGCAGTGTCATGGCAGTCAATCGACCTAGAATCATGTATTTATCTTCATGAGCATTATATCATAAATAAACAACAAGGTCATAAATTTAGATATGGATAACGAAAAGTTTGCGAAATTTAAAAATAATATTCCAAGATATATAGATATTTCGGATGATCGTAATCTGAGATACGTTTACGATAAATTCAATCAGTTTCAACGTGAAGACGCTCAAAAAAG
>CALVTP010000004.1 GCA_944362765.1 uncultured Clostridia bacterium
AAGGGGGATACCGAGGTACTTTGGAACCTCGAAAAGAACCCGAACACCGTCAATTTCGAAGCCGTTTATGCGTACGCTGCGGAACTCGGATTCGAAGGGGATCTCGAGGAGCTGGTAAAACTTTTCAAGGGCGACTCGGCGTACGGGCTTGCCAAAAAGTACGGCTATAGCGGTACCGAGAAGGATTGGCTCGACTCCCTCCGCGGGAAAACCGCCTTCGATTATGTCGTCGAATTCGGCTATACCGGTACTCTCCAAGATTGGGTGGATTCGCTTATGGGCGTCCTTGACGGTAACGGCAAGAGCGCATATGAAATTGCCTGCGAATTAGGGTTCGAGGGTGATGAAGAAGCCTGGCTCCAAAGCCTCGTCGGCAAGGACGGAAACGGCATTCTCGGCATAGAAAAAACAGGTTCCGAAGGTAATGTCGATATCTATACCATTTACTACACCAATGGCGGCACAACGACATTTAAGGTAACCAATGCCGTCACTTTGGAACCCGTAACGGTAACTTTCTATGCCGAAGGCGGCACTATACCCGAGGAGTATCAATACCTTGAAGTTGTGTCGGCAGAAGACGCAAGCGGTGTCTTCACCGCCTCCGTTCCCTCGTTGAGCACAATTGAGGAACTTCCCGTTCCGGAATACCCCGGATATATTTTCCTCGGCTGGTTCACCGGCGACTCCGTCAATGACGGACAATTTTATAACGATACCGTAGTCGGCGCCGATATTTCGCTGTTTGCGCGTTGGGAATACGACCCCGATTCTGACGTCTGGAATCAAATCAACGAGGCGCTTCCCGCCCTTATTGAAGGCGTGGACGAACTCTTCCGCGGGGCGATAGGCGCCGAGAATGAAGGTTATCTTTCCGCAGATTTTGCTCTTTCGGCATATGTATCGGGCTGCGGAGATAACGATATCGACCTCGAGGTCAAAGGCTCTTTTAAGGCAAGCTATTCCGACATTGACTCCGAAAATTGGGCGCTTGCGGAATTCGAAACCAACAACAGAAAGTTTGCTTTCTACAGCATTCGTAATGCCGAAGGATCGGAGAATGCCTATATCGGCGATTTTGTTGACGGAGAATATAAATGGAACCTTCTTTATGCGGATGTCACTGAGATGGGTTTGGTAAACCTGATACGAGAAGCGATATATACATTAAATGAAGGATATTATGATCCCGATTCCGGCGCCGGATTGAATTTGGAAGGCGGAATTTTGTCGGATTTGACGTTTAATATTGGCAGCAAAGAGAATCCTAACATGTTGGTTCTCGGCAAACTTTTGTCAAACCCCATTATAGACCCTATCATTCCGCAGTTTTTTGGCGCCGATGAAACCGCAGACGGATATTCGATAGAATTAAACACGGAAAATATCGACGATATATTTCCTGTCATTAGCATGCTTAGTCTAGATGCGCAGGATTTAAATAATATATGGATGTTTTTTGGAGTTACGGTGCTAAATGATAGTACGGTAATGCAAATCGGCGACGTCGGTCTGACCCTCGACTTTGACATCGATGAACAGAGCGGAGAACTCGAAAATCTTGCGTTGAGCTATGACCTCGCGCTGAATGCCGGGGAATATGCGGGAGCGACGATAGACATCGACTTTGCCGTCGACAACTTGGCGATCGAGGGCGCTGCCGAACCCGCTCCGTATTCTTTCGATGAGATGTCAAACGCCGAAGAAAGCATGATAGCGAAGGCTTCGTTTGTGCTTCCGATGAGTCCCGATACCGACGACGACGTCACAATAGATTTTTACGTCGATGTATTGTTGAAGGAATCTGATGATTTTTACGTCGATGAGGGATCTGAGGATAGCAGCGTTGTTGAACTGGAAAGGTTAGCAATGTTAATTACTGCGGAGCAATACGGCGTGCGCACCAAGATATTCGATATGCCGAGCGTACCCGGCAACTGTTATGTTAATGTTCACGCCTTGAAATACCTCTTCGGTCTGGAGAAGGAGCTGAACCCGACTCCGCTTAATGCGGAAGGCGTCTCCTCATCCGAGGACAACTATGTAACGATAGACGCCGCTACGGCGGATGAAGTCTTTGATGAGGTAGCAGCGCTCGGAGTCGATATAAGTCTTGACTTTGCCGAGTTCCTCCAAATAACGTGTGACATTATCGGCTTAGTTTTCGGTAACGAAGATCTTTATGCGGATGTTATTGAAGAGGGCGAATATCTGCTGAAATATTTGTATAACGATTTGAATTACCTGTTCGATAACTATCCCGACGGCTACGAAGGAGATTACGATTTAAACACCTATCGCTATGTTGATAACGGCGGCGGGTTCGAATGGGTTTTCGACCCCGACTACACCACCGACCCCGATGCACCGTTGTCCGTAGACGCGTTCCTTGACTTCTTCCGAAACATGGGATTGAACTTCACCGGTTTAGAGGAATCCTTATTCACGCAATTAGGAAGGGTGTCGCTTGTCGGTAACGCGGACGGAAGCTATACTCTCACCGTGGGTGAGTGGGAGACCGTATTCGAAATCGGGCTTTCAACCGAAGAGGAGATGTACGCCGAATAATCTTCATTAAAAGCGTCGGTTTTATCGGTGAGTTCGTGCGATTGCACGAAAATCGGCAATGAAGGCCGTCGGGCGGCGCACTGTTTCGGCATCATATCCGCCCGGTACATCAGCCGCAAAAAAGTTTCCGATTTAAAGCAAATACTACGACCGCCTGTCGGCAAAAGCCTTCGGGCGGTCATGTTTTACGGAGGAGACGCTTATTTTTCCGAGCGATATCTCCCCGATACACTCGCGCGGCGTTTGACAGCGACGAATTTTTCGGGTATAATTTATTCAATAACTACCAAAGAGGTTGAAGATGAAACTTTTGGAGGACATGATTTTAAAGTATGGCGAGGTTCGTCCCGGGAACGTTTTGAAGGTGGACAGTTTTTTAAATCACCAAATTGACGTTAAATTGGTTGAAAAACTTGGGGAAGAGCTCTATAACGCCTTCAAAAAGGACAAAATCACCAAAGTTTTGACGATAGAATCCTCCGGTATCGCCATCGCGATGATGACGGCGTTGAAGTTCGGAGTTCCGATGGTGTTCGCGAAAAAACGCAAGACCATCAATCTTTCCGACGACGTATATACCGCACCCGTGCACAGCTATACCAACAACCGCGACTACGAAGTCATGGTCAGTAAGGACTATATCGATTCCGACGACGTTATTCTGATAGTTGACGACTTTTTGGCTAACGGTTGCGCATTGCGCGGCTTGGTGGATATCGCTCACCGTGCGGGAGCTGCCGTCGCCGGCGCCGGAATAGCCATAGAAAAGGGCTTCCAGGGGGGCGGAGACATGCTGCGCGCAGAGGGCTTGAAGGTGGTCTCCTTAGCCATCATCGAGCACATGACCGACGACTCCCTCGAATTCAGAAAATAACTCATTTTTAGCGGGCGTATCGCCTGCTTTTTATTAATTCGGAGGTGAATATGACCGATTACACCGATAAGATCCTGGACGGCAGAGCGGTAGCCAAACACATGGAGGCGGAAATTGCCCGAAAAATCGAACAGGAATTGGCGTCGGGCGCCGTAAGACCTGTGCTCGCTACTATAATAGTAGGGGAAAATCCTTCTTCCGTCACCTACGTCAGGATGAAAGGGAACGCCTGTAAACGGGTCGGAATAGAACCGAGAAAAGTGGAACTTCCCGAAAACACCACTACTGAGGAACTCCTTTCCGTCATCGACTCCCTGAACGCCGATCCCGACGTCTACGGCATACTCCTTCAGCATCCCGTACCGCGTTCCATCGACGAGCGCGCCTGCTTCGACAGAATTGCTCCCGAAAAGGACGTCGACGGCGTAGGCGTCAATTCTCTCGGGAAGACCGCTTTGGGGCTCCCCGGCTACCGCGCAGCCACCGCCAAAGCCATCATGAATATCCTGGAGTACTATAAAATCCCCCTTCAAGGAAAAGAAGCCGTCGTCATCGGCAGATCCCCGATACTCGGAAAGCCCGTTGCAATGCTGTTGTTGAATGCCGATTGCACCGTCACCGTCACCCACACCAAAACGGTGGATATCGATAAAGTCGTCCGCCGAGCCGACATCGTCGTTGCCGCCTGCGGCGTGCCGCGATTCGTCAGACCCGAGTGGATAAAGCCCGGCGCAGTCGTCATAGACGCCGGATATAACGCGGGGAATGTCGGCGATGTCGATGAGGGAGCTTTCGAGAATGCGTCGTTGATGACTCCCGTACCCGGAGGAGTCGGTCCTGTCACAATCGCTTCTTTAATGCAGCAAACATTATTTTCTTTCTGCGATAGAAATAAATAGAGAAACGTTATTGCTCGCAAAATCGTTTATTTATAAAAAGCTTGTACCCCGTACGGGCTTTTTTCATAAGGAAAGACCTGATGCAGAAAGAAAAATGTTTGCTGCATGACCCGCGTATCGGAACATATTTCACGGCACTTTCGGGCGAAAGAAACAAGTTTCCCGCAAGGGCTCCCTTGATTGTATGTCGATACTAATCGGCGGGAGTTTCGCCCGAAACCGCAGTCATTGATGCCTCCCGAGGCATAATTGCCTGCTTCGCCGCAAACTAACGCAATCCCGACATCAGTCTGTTTAAACAGCTTTTGCCTTTTGCTTGCCCCGATCCGCTCCGTACCCCGTACTTTACACGTTCGTCAACATATCGACGACTGTGTGTGATTTATATTGAGAGTTTGGTCGGTTGTAACTTCTTTCTGCAAGAGAAATAAATAGAGAAACGTTATTGCACGCAAAGACGATATTGTGTAAAAAAGTTCGTACCCCGTACGAGCTTTTTTCATAAGGAAAAATATATGCAGAAAGAAAAATGTTTGCTGCATAAGCAAAGGACAGGAGCGAAGCGACTGTCCGTTTTGGAGCCAACTCTTATAATACCGAAGAGAAGGAAGAGATATAGTCTTAGAAAGATAGATTTTGCGGGTTATTAAAAATTTGTACATCAATTTTGCGGGGTCGTTATAAAACAACTTATACTATAAATTTAAGCGTAACAATGTTGACTATCGTGTAAAGTACGGGATACGGAGCGGATCGGGGCAAGCAAAAGGAATATAAGACGTTGGAGCAAGCATGAGCCTTGTTTGCGTTAGTTTGCGGCGAAGCAACCGGCGGAGGCGATAAAGCCTCTACCGGTTGCGGTTTCGGGCGAAATTGGCGAAGGGCTGTATCGACATACGCTCCGAGGCAACTCCCGTAGGGAGGAAACTTGTTTCTTTCGCCCGAAAGCGCCGTGAAATATGCCCCAAGCCGCGGCTATATAATTTTCTTCCCGCTCTATCCCTTCCTTATTGAAAAAGCTTATGCGTGCGTACAAGCTTTTCCATAAGGTTTTTCTTTGCGAGATATTAAAGTCCTCATACTCTAACTTTGCGGGAAGAAAATTATAAAAAATCGGTTGTAACTTCTTTCTGCAAGAGAAATAAATAGAGAAACGTTATTGCTCGCAAAAACGACATTGTGTAAAAAAGTTCGCCCGTTCGGGCGAACTTTCAAATGCGTTTAATTGATTCCGAGAGAAGTTTTATGGGCGCGGATTCGGGAAGCTACTTCAATTCGGAAAGGGAGAAGGTTGTGAATTTAATGTCTTCGTGCTTTGTGCAGTCTTCGAACAATACGGCGATTCTGCCGTCGGGGAGCTGAGCCGCGGAAGAATAAACGAATTCTCCGTCGGTTATCAACAGGCTGCGCGGGAAGGTCTTTCCGCCGTCGAAGGAAAGTCTTGCCGTTCCCAGGCGGCGTTTTTTAGGATCTGCCGCGTTGATGGTCAGAATTGCCTCTTTGCCGTTCTCCTCGACTCGTAAAGCTGTTATCTGACAGACGCATTGCGGTAGCTCCGGGTGAAGTTCGGGTTCCGTCCACGTTATGCCTGAATCGTTGGAACGGGAAACCATAATCAAGCGTTTGGGATGATGATTCCTTAAAAACCATACCAATTCCCCGGAATCCAATTCGACTACCTGGCTTTCGGTAAGGTAAGTTCTCATCGGGAAAATCAAGGGGTTTTCTTTGCCGATATATCTGCCGCGGATAGGGGGCGTATCGGTGACCGACCAAGTCTTTCCGCCGTCGTCGGAGTAAATTAGGGCGGTAGTCAGTTTCATGGGCAGTTTGCCTAATCCGTAGTAAATCGGGAAAATCAATCTGCCGGCGTGCTCGCCGTGGCGCAGCTGAATTCCGTTTGCGGGACCGGAGCCTATGAAGTGCCAGTTTTTGCCTTTTACCGAGGGGTTTAGCTCCAGGGGCTTTGACCAGGTTTTGCCGTGGTCGTCGGAACGTATCATCATCAGGAACGAAGTTTCGTACAGTTTATAGCCGCCTTCGCCGGTCAATACGTTGCCGCCGCTCCAGGTGCCGTCTTCGGCGACCGCATATTTTTCGGAGCCTGACTCGTCGACCATTTCCCCGTCCTTCCACAAGAATTTTTTGCCGTTTCCGGTAACAAGCCTGGCGCCACCCGCATAGCCCGTCCCTTTCTTGCAGTTAAGAATGCCGATACCCGCGGGGGTCATCGAATAGAGCATGAATACGGCGTCCTGCCGCTCGTCATAGAGCATGGCGGGGTCGATAGCCGCGGCGGAGTGCTTTTTGTCTTTACCGACCATTTTTACGGCGGTAATCTGCTCCGACCAGCTTTTTCCGCCGTCGGTAGAGATGCGGACGACCTTGTCGATGCGGTTCGGATTGTCGGCAGCGGTGAAAAAACGTTCGTCACAAGCTGCGACCAGAGTGCCGTCCTTCGTGCAGACGACGGAGGGAATGCGGTAGTTATCGGCATTGCCCGTAGCGCGTGAAAAAACAACGGAAAAATTATCCATATCAACCTCCTTTAAGCATTATACATTAAAATCGGCATTTTTTCAAGAGAATCCTATAAAAATAATCGATTGACAGGCGGGCTGCTTGCAAAACGTGCGTAGCTGTGGTAAAATGTTCAAATAGAAAACGCAAGTCCCGAACGGAGTTCACAATCATGCAAAAAGCAGCCATAATAATAAACGCATATCTTCGTCCGAAAAACGTCATACGACAAGCGGGACGGCTGTAAGAGGAGTTCGAAAAACGCGGAGTTTCGGCAGATATCATTCAAAATAACAGCTTTTTATGTCATTTGGAAGAGGACGGGGAAGTTTCCGTAAAGCTTGCCGGTTACGATTTTGTCGTCTATCTCGACAAAGATAAATACACGGCGCGGCTCCTGGAAAAGTCGGGCTTTTGCCTCTTCAACCGTTACGACGCGATAGAAAAATGCGACGACAAGATGACGACTGCTATCTTTCTTGCGGGATCCGGGATACCGGTTCCGAAGACGCTCCCGGGGCTGTTGAGCTATTCCGAGGAGGACGAAATATCCGAAAAAAGTCTGAAAATCGTCGAAGAGGAGCTAGGATATCCTATTATAATCAAGGGTTCCTACGGTTCGATGGGGCGTGAGGTCGACAAGGCGGACAACTTCTAGGAGCTTTTCCGCGCCGCAAAAAAATATCAATTGAAACCGCACCTTTTTCAACGCTTTGTGTCGGAAAGCAGCGGCAGAGACATCCGCGTTGCGGTGATAGGAGGGAAAGCAATCCGGGCGATGGAGAGGCGCTCCGATATTGACTACCGCTCCAATATCGGGCTCGGTGCGGAAGGCGTTCCGTTCGATCCGCCCGCCGAAGTCGTCGAAATTGCCGAGAAGGCTGCCGTAATCTTGGGACTCGACTATTGCGGGGCGGATATTCTATTCGGTCGGCACGGTTATTACCTGACGGAAGTCAACTCCAATGCCTTTTTCGAAGGAATGGAGAAAGTCACCGGATGCAACATCGCCGCAGAATACGTCGATCACATCCTTTCAGAGGTCGGGAAGGGTAGGTAAGTCTTGCGCTCCGGAAAGCTTTTCCGCTTTTTCAGGGAAGCGCTCGGGTGAGTATAAAAAAGCGATAAAAAACGCTTGATAAAATCGGCGGGGTGGTATATAATAATTCATGACTTCACCAGGGAGGTTAAAAAGTATGATAACCAAAGATATGGTCATCGGCGATGTGTTGGACAATGCAAAGAACCCCGAAGCGGTTGCCGAGGTTTTAATAGGACAATTCGGAATGCATTGCCTGCAATGTCCCTGCTCCCGCAGCGAATCCATAGAGGAAGCCGCCATGGTGCACGGCGTGGACGCCGAAGTCATGGTCAAAGCGCTGAACGAAGCCGACAATAAATAATCCGTTACAGTCAATATTGGAGTATGGTGCAATGGTAGCACAAGGGACTCTGACCCCCTTGATGTAAGTTCGATTCTTACTACTCCTGCCACTGACCCGCCGAAAAGGCGGGTTTTTTGATGCCGAAAACGGTTATTATCGATATTATCCGGCGATGCCGCCGGCGAAATCAAAACTTTGTAGAAAAATTTATATAAATCAGTTGACAAAAATTTACCGCCATTGTATATTATTATCGAAAAAGGAGGCGCATATGAAAAAGAGCATGTACAGCCTGATGCTGGCGGACGAAGTCGTAAAAGCCGTTGACGAATTGGCGGCAGAACAGGGCACCAACCGTTCCAACATGATAAATCAGATACTTGCCGAGCGGCTGGAGCTGGTCACCCCCGAAAAGCATGTCGGGCAGATATTCGACGTCATCGGCACGCTGATGGGCGGGCGCGGAGAGTACAGGATGTACTCCGAACCGAACAATCTCACCATGTCGATAAAAAGTGTTTTAAAGTATCATTACCGCCCGACTATCCGCTACGAGGTCGAAATGCAGCGCAGCTTTACATCGACCGTCGGACAGCTGAAAATCCTTTTCAGGACGACTTCGTCGGAGCTTTTAATGGAACTTACGCGTTTTTTCGGCTTGTGGATCAAGCTTGAAGGAATATACCTGAAGGAGTACTTCGGTGACCTCTTTCCGCACTACGGAATGGAGCCCGGACGCTTCACGAGGACGTTTGTGTCGTACGGTGAAAGCACTTACTCCGATAACGAAATAGGGGACGCGATAGGTAACTACGTCGCTACATTCGACGAGATATTGAAAGGGTATCTTTCCGGAGAGTACAGGACGATGGAAGATATCGAAAACAGGTATATCGGGTACCTGAACAGCGGCGTTCGGTTGATATAACTGCAATTTTCTAAAAAGGAGGCGAGATATATGAACGCACAGAAATTTACTAAAAAGTCGCTGGAAGCGCTGGGGAGCGCCGAAAGCATTGCAATAGAAAATCAAAACATACAGGTGATGCCCGAGCACCTTACCTACGCGCTTGTCGACCAGGACGGCGGACTTATACCGTCGCTTCTTAAAAAAGCGGGCGTCGACGTCGACAGGCTGCTGGCACTGTTGGACGGCGCTATTCAAAAGATTCCCGCCGTCAGCGGTTCGGGGAGAGAACCCGGGAAGATCTATATTTCCCCTCTCACCGATAAAATTCTGACCGGGGCGGAGCGCCTTAGGGACAAGTCGAAGGACGAATACGTTTCCGTCGAGCATATCATGCTGTCTGTTTTCGACCACGCGACGGAGGAATTGAAGTCGATTTTCCGCGCCATGGGCATTACCCGGACGGCGTTCGAAGAGGAGCTGAAAAAGGTCAAGACCGACAGGGTGACTTCGGACGAACCCGAAAACGCCTATGACGCCCTGAATAAGTACGGTTTCGACCTTGTCGAGCGCGCCAAGCAGCAAAAACTCGACCCCGTCATCGGGCGGGACGCAGAAATAAGAAACGTCATTCGTATTCTTTCCAGGAAGACCAAAAACAACCCCGTTCTGATAGGTGAACCGGGCGTAGGCAAGACAGCCGTAGTCGAAGGATTGGCTCAGCGTATTGTGCGCGGCGACGTCCCGGAAGGGTTGAAGGACAAGACGGTTTTTGCGCTGGATATGGGCGCGCTGATAGCAGGCGCCAAGTTCAGGGGAGAGTTCGAAGAGAGACTGAAAGCCGTTCTGAACGAAATAAAAAAGAGCGAAGGCAGAATAATTTTATTTATCGACGAGCTCCATACCATTGTCGGAGCCGGCAAATCGGACGGAGCGATGGACGCGGGAAACCTTTTAAAGCCGATGCTTGCAAGAGGGGAACTTCATTGTATAGGCGCGACGACTTTGGACGAGTACAGAAAGTACATCGAAAAGGACGCCGCGCTCGAAAGGCGCTTCCAGCCCGTCACCGTCGACGAACCGACCGTCGAGGACACGATATCGATACTGCGTGGGTTGAAGGAAAGGTACGAAGTGTACCACGGAGTACGCATTCACGATTCGGCGTTGATAGCGGCGGCTACGCTTTCGCACCGCTATATCTCCGACAGATTCCTCCCCGACAAAGCCATCGACCTTGTTGACGAAGCTTCTGCGACGATAAGGACGGAGATAGACTCCATGCCCGGCGAAATGGACGACATCAGACGGAGGATAATGCAGCTTGAAATAGAGGAAATTTCCCTTCAAAAGGAGTCCGACAAGCTTTCCGCCGAGAGGCTGGAGACCATTCGGAAGGAACTTGCCGACGACAAGGAAAAGTTCAACGCCATGAAAGCGGAATGGGCAAAAGAAAAGGAAAGTATCCACGCCGTATCCGACCTGAAAGCCGAAATAGAGAAATTGAACGGCGAGATAGAGGCGGCGCAGCGTAACGGCGATTACGCCCTGGCGGCGGAGCTGAAGTACGGAAAACTTCCCCAATTACAAAAGAAACTGGAGGATGCAAGCCGCGAATCGGGGAAAAAGTACTCCCTTTTGAGGGACACCGTCACCGAAGAGGAAATCGCCAAAGTCGTCTCCCGTTGGACGGGCATACCGCTTACCAAGCTTATGCAGGGAGAGCGCGAAAAGATTCTCCATCTCGGGGACATCCTCCACGAGCGCGTAATAGGGCAGGACGAGGCGGTCACCAAGGTCACCGAAGCCATCATCCGTTCGCGGGCGGGGATATCCGACCCCAACCGCCCGATAGGCTCCTTCCTCTTCCTGGGACCTACCGGAGTAGGTAAGACGGAGCTTGCGAAAGCGCTTGCCGAAAGCCTTTTCGACGACGAGCACAACATCGTCAGAATCGATATGACGGAGTATATGGAGAAGTTTTCGGTCTCCCGTCTTATCGGCGCCCCTCCGGGATACGTCGGTTATGACGAGGGCGGACAGCTTACCGAAGCCGTCAGGAGAAAACCTTACTCCGTCGTGCTGTTCGACGAAATAGAGAAGGCGCATCCTGACGTATTCAACATCCTTTTGCAGGTTTTGGACGACGGAAGGATAACCGATTCGCAGGGAAGGACAGTGGACTTCAAAAACACCATAATAATTCTTACTTCGAATCTCGGTTCCCAATTTTTGCTGGACGGTATCGACGACAACGGCGAAATCTCGGAGGAAGCCAAGGAAAGCGTCGAAAAGCTTTTGAAGCAGAGCTTCCGTCCCGAGTTTTTAAACAGACTCGACGAAATCGTCTTCTACAAGCCGCTGACGAAAAAAGACGTCGTGAAGATTGTCGAACTGTTGGTAAAGGGACTCGAAAAACGGCTCGAAGACAGGCAGTTGAAGCTGGAAATCACTCCGAAAGCCAAAGAGCTCATCGCCGAGCTCGGTTACGACCCCGTCTACGGTGCGAGACCGCTGAAGCGGTTCATGCAAAGCAGGATCGAGACTCTTATCGCCCGCGTCATTCTCTCCGACGACCCCGCTCCCGGCGACGAGATAGTCGTCGGCGCCGACAACGAAGATTTCCGCGTCGAAGTCAGGACGAAATAGGCGTTCGGAACCTTCGATAGGCTCGGATTCGGGAATTTTGAAGCCCGCGAAACGTCGCGGGCTTTTCCGAGCGATTTTTTATCACGATCGGCGAAATTTGCTTATTGACGAGAGGGAATATATATGCTAATATATATTTAAATATTTTAGATTGTGCAGGAGCCGCCTATGTTTCGCCTATTCCGCAACTTAAAACCGATGGCATGGATGTTCGTTGTCATCGTATTGCTTGTCACGGGACAGGCGGTTGCGGAATTGTATCTTCCCGAGAAGATGTCCGAAATAATAGACGACGGAATATATATCGACTACGAACCCCTTTATAAATACGAGGAAATGAAGCGCCCCGACTCCCTTCCTGCCGTCGAATCCGACGCCACGCTGAAGGGCTACGACGAGGACACCATACCCGTCTTCGAAATGGTGGACGGCTTTTCGACGTATGACCTGAAAGACGCCATCGAGGAAGAGGAGTCCCGCGCGGGCTCCGTCACCGTCGACTTCGTTTTCAGAGACATACCGGTAAAGGACTCCAAGGAGCTTTTCGACAAGGTGCTGACTCCGTTTATGGAAGGGCTGGAAAAATATCAGCGCCAAGCTTTCGAATGGCGCGACAGCGACGAAAACGTGCCGGAAGCGGAACGTGCGGACTGGACTCCCGATTTCCGCGGCGAATATTTCTCGAAAGAAGACAGGCAGGCAATTTCCAATATCATAAACGTGCTGTTGGTGTTCGAATACGACGAAAACACATTGGAGTCTTCCTCTAACGAAGATTCGATAAAGATAGACGAGGACGATCCCCAAGTCATCGGCTCCGATGATAACACGATAACCGTAAACGACTTATTGAATCAGGATCCGAGGGACGAGGACTCCGACGCCATGGCTTCGGAATCCAACCGTACGATCCTCACCGCCTGCGTCAGCAGAATGAAACACTCCGTTTACGGAAACCTCACCCCCATCCCCGTCGACAAGGACGGGAACAGAATAGCTACCGACGAATACGGCAGGGCGCTGGATCCCTCGAAACTCGTTTACATATACTCGGATTCCGACGGTAACGAGGTAGCCACCGCGGAAGAGTCCTATACCGGGCGCCCCGATCCGATGCCCGATTACGAGGTCATCATCTGCAACAACGTATTGGCTTACGCCTATAAATACGTCGGTGAAAAGTGGGTGGAGACTTCGCGCGGGATGACCGACTCCCGTGCGGCGGACAAGGCAATAGAGTACAACGAGGATATTCTCTTAGATGCCTTGATCGAAAACAACAAGCACTACGATGAATTCACCTCCGAGGAAATCAAAAAGATAAAAACAGGCATAAATAAAATCGTGTTAGAGTATACCGAAGCCGATGATATGGTATACCTTAGTAATCTTTTGCGGTATCAGGACAAAAAGGCTTCGAAGATAATTAAAGAATTAGGAAATTATTATCAAATCGCCGAAGAAGACGGCGCTAGAAGCTACCGCTACCCTATGAAAGAGGGCGGCACGTTCGTTACCGAATGGCGGCAATTTTGGGCTAAGATAGGAAACTACCTGACGCTGTCGGCGACGGGTACTTCGAGGGAAAAATTCGAAGAGGAGATGGATAACGATTCCGTCGCGCGCTACGGCTCCGCCATCGTCGAGTTCAAGACTTATAAGGATATGATGCTCCCGGACGGAGAGACCACCCAGACCGACGACATGAACTTTATTCTGCGCCGCGGCGGTTTGATGTTGTTATTGACTTTGGGCGCTTGCGCGGCGGCGATACTTGCCGCGATGTTTTCCAGCCGTCTTGCCGCCAACTTCTCGGCTATTATCAGAAGTAAGGTGTTCGGCAAAGTCGAAACTTTCTCCCTGGGCGAATTTGACGAATTCTCAACGGCTTCGCTGATCACGCGTTCCACGAACGACGTCAACCAGATCCAGCAGGTATTCCTGCTGATATTGAGAACGGGGCTTATCGCTCCGATAACCCTTATCGGCGGCTTCATTATGTCGGCGGAAAAGTCATTCTATATGACGAGCGTGCTTTTCTATGACATTCCCATTCTCGTCATCGCTTCGTTTGTGGCGGCGAAGGTGGTCTATCCGCTCTTCCAGGTCATTCAGAAGAAAGTGGACAGGCTGACGCTTATCACCAGAGAAGGGCTGACGGGCATCCGCGTCGTCAGAGCCTTCAACAAACAGGAAACGGAGAACAAACGCTTCGGCGAGGTCAACGATTCATTGACGAAGACCGCTATCGTAGTCAACCGCTGGTGCGCGGTGCTGGCGCCGCTTATCGCCGTCGTCATGAACTGTTCGATGGTGGGCGTCGTCTGGCGCGCCAGCCAGCAGGTGGCGGGAGTTGCCGGAAACGGCGAGATAAACGTCGGCGACATGATGGCTGTCATCCAATATATGACGCAGATAATGATGGCGCTCGTCATGCTTGCGACGGTGTTCGTCATGTTCCCGAGGGCGACGGCTTCGGCAAAGCGTATTCTGGAAGTTTTGGATACCACAAACAAAATAAAGGATCCCGAAACTCCGGACAGGAACTATACCGAGGTCGGTACCGTCCGTTTCAACCACGTCTATTTCAAATTCTCCAAAGACGCCGAGCACTACATATTGAACGACATTGACTTTGTCGCCGAAAAGGGTAAAGTCACCGCGATCGTCGGCGGCACCGGTTCCGGTAAGTCGGCTATAATTAACCTCATACCGCACTTTTACGACGTTCAGGAAGGGGAGATACTCTTCGACGGCGTCAATGTAAAAGACTACGTTCAGTCGGAGCTCAGAGACAAATTGGGCTTCGTGCCGCAAAAGTCGGTTTTGATGAGCGGCACAATCCGCTCCAACCTTCTTTACGGCAAGCCCGACGCCACCGAAGAGGAGTGCTGGGAGGCGCTCCGGATTGCGCAGGCGGACGCTTTCGTCAGGGAAAAGGACGGTGGGCTGGACGCCAAGGTGGAACAGGGCGGCGGCAACTTCTCCGGCGGTCAGCGTCAGCGCCTCGCCATTGCAAGGGCTATTATAAGGAAGCCGGAATTGTTGGTATTTGACGATTCCTTCTCTGCGCTGGATTTCAGAACCGACAAAAATCTGAGGGCGGCGCTGAAGGACATCACTCACGAATCGGCGACGATAATAGTCGCTCAGAGAATAGGTACGATAATGGACGCCGACAACATACTCGTGTTGGACGGCGGCAGAATAGTCGGGCAAGGAAGGCATGAGGAACTCATCCAAAATTGCTCGGTATACCGCGACATAGCGCTTTCGCAGATGAGCGAGGAGGAACTCGGACTATGAACGAAAACGAAGTGAAGAGCTCGAATCTCTCCGATACTCAGCAAGCTCAGGGGCTTGACCTCGGGCGCGCGCTCGGAGTGGGCGGTCCCGAGATAAAGGAAGTTGACAAGGCGGAAAACTTCCGCGCCACCGTCGTAAGGCTTATAAAGTACTTAAAACCGCAATATCCGATGCTTATCGCGATGATTCTGATTGCGGGAATCGGCGCATGGTTTGCCATTTGGGTGCCGGACATCATGAAGAAGGTCACCGACGCTCTCGCAAACAGCATAGAGTACTTTATCGACATCGGAAGACCGCCGGACGGCAACAACCAGCTCTATTCTTACATAGCGCCCATACTTTGGACGTGCGCGGCGTTGTATGTGCTGAACGCGCTCTTCCAGTTCACCTCCGGGCTTATCGCCGCGTCGATGTCACAGAGGGTGGTAAGAAGGATGCGTAACGACGTCAAGCATAAGCTCGACAAAGTGCCGCTTTCCTACTTCGACGCCACGCCTACCGGCGACGTCATCGCGCGCTTCACCATCGATATCGAGATGATCTCGACTACCCTTCAGGATTCCGTCAACCAGATCATCACCGGCGTCACCACCGTTATAGGCGTCTTTGTAATGATGGTGAGAATAGATTGGCTGCTGTCGATAATCGCGTTGGTCAGCCTGCCGATTCTGATTGTCGTTTCGGCGTTGATCGTCAAAAAGTCGCAAAAAGAGTTCGCCAAGCAACAGGAGCGTATAGGTATTCTGAACGGACACATTGAGGAAATGTACACCGCTCACAATATCGTTAAGCTCTATAACCACGAAAAAGAGAGCATCGAAATCTACGAAAAGATAAATAAGGATTTAAAGCGCGCGACAAGAAAATCGCAGTTTTTGGCGAGTATAATCCTGCCGAGCATCAAATTTATCGACAACCTCGTGTATGTCGGGATCTGCGTCGGCGGCGGTCTCAGGGCAGGTAGCGGCATAGTCACGATAGGCGATATTCAGGCGCTTCTTTCGTATACCCGTCAATTTGCTCAACCCATCGAAAACATCTCCAATATCGCAAACACCATTCAGTCGGCAATAGCCGCCGCGGAAAGAGTTTTCCAGGTCTTCGACCTTGAGGAGATGACTCCCGAGGGCAGCCGACAGATATCCGTCGCGGAGTGCAAAGGCACCGTCGATATAGAGCACGTGGCGTTCTCCTACGACAAGGACAAGCCTCTGATCACCGATCTTTCGTTGCACGTCAATGCGGGTGAATCGATAGCGATAGTCGGACCTACGGGTGCCGGAAAGACGACTTTGGTAAACCTTTTGATGCGTTTCTACGATATCGACAAGGGCAAGATATCTATTGACGGCGTCGATATCAACGAATACTCGAGATCCGATCTTCGCTCTCTTTACGGCATGGTTCTGCAGGACACGTGGCTGTTCAATGGCAGCGTCGCCGACAACATAGCCTACGGTAACCCCGGCGCCACGCGCGAGGAAATAATAGAGGCGGCAAAGGAAGCACACGCCGACCAATTCATCGTGACGATGGAGCACGGCTATGATACCGAGCTTAAAGAGGGCGCCACGAATATCTCGGCGGGACAGCGTCAGCTGTTGACGATAGCGCGCGCGATTTTGAAAAAGCCGCGTATCATCATTCTGGACGAAGCCACCTCCTCCGTAGACACCAGGACGGAAAAGTATGTCCAGAGCGCCATGCTCGCCATGATGAAGGACAAGACAAGCTTCGTCATCGCCCACCGCCTCTCGACAATCAAGCATGCAGCCGTCATTTTGGTCATGAACCACGGCGACGTAGTGGAGCAGGGGAACCACGAGACGCTGATGGCGAAGAAGGGCTTCTATTACGAACTGTACAACGCCCAGTTTGCGGGAGTTTCCGACGAAAACCGTGACGACGACACCGCGACGGCGCGTTTTCAACAGACCTGACCCGTCTGACCCGGGATGCGGAAAATTGTTTTTAAGCCCTCCGGAAGGCGGGCTTTTTCATTGTCAAAAGACTGAAAGCAACAGCAAAACAACGATTTTTAGAGGTAAGATTACAGCTGACGGAAAGTTACCTTCGTTTTCTAAGCGATTAAGGTGCGCGCTGAAAAAACTAATTGACAATATATACTATATAATTTATAATATTAATAAAGATATCTTGCGATTAAGATTTTCCTGCATTCCCGCCTGCCGTGGCAACGGTTCGGGCGGAGACGCAATAGTCCGCGTGGAGGGGAGTATGTCTCGTAAACTTAAACTGTTTTTGGTGCTTGCGTTGTGCGTCGCGTGCGTCTTTACCATCCTTGCCGCCTGTAACGACAATGAGGAAGACTCCGTTGAGGACGTCGTCGTCCCGAACGAGGACGCATTTGCCGACCCCAACCAATTCGTTCCCTACACGACGGAAGGCGACGATTACTTTTTCGGCTCCTATCCGCAATCGAAGGTTACGGACGAGACTGAAATATCCGCACTGAACGACGGGCTTAAAGAGCTTGTGGGGTACGAAGACGCCGATTCTGAGGAAACGATATATCTTCCCGGTGGAGGAAGAAGCGTTTCGCTCTGGAAAAACGACTTGGCTGCGGGAGAGCACATTTATTATCTCGATTTTCATTACGAGGGTAACGTATACAGAGCGCTTTATAAAGATACTTCTGCCGAAACCGCAGAAGGCGGAAATGCCGGCGAAGACGCGTTGGGTTCTGTTCAATGGTTCGTCTACGAGCCCATTCGTTGGAATGTAATTGCCGTCAAAAACGGTGGCGGCATCGAAAAGGTGACTTTATTAAGTAGTTTGGTCATCGATTACATGTACTTCGGCGGAGGGAATTTTGCAGGCAGCTACGTCAGAAACCGGCTGAACGGAAGCTTTTTGGAGGACGCCTTCGACGCCTACGAACAAGCAGTCATCGTCTCCGAATACTCGATAAACGATGAATCGACTTCCGGAGTGGCGGGCACCGACGGGACGACCACATATGACAAAATCTCTCTTGCGGCGCGTACGGAAGCGGAAAATTTGTCGGACGCCATCCTTAAAAAAGAGCCCTCCGGTTATGCCGAGGCGCTGGGAGCGGACGGTGATTGGTGGCTGCGTTCGACGGGCAATAACGGAGCGATGTTTGTCGATGAAGACGGAGTCTTCAATTCCGAAAGCTCCGAAAGCTCCGAAAGCGGTAAAAACTTTAACGGAATCTCACCGATTATCGAGATATATCTTTGTTACGAGGGCGCTCATAACCACGCCATGACCTCGGTGTCGGAGCTTCCCGATTGCTTCGAAGGCGGCTATAAGCCTTTCGAGGTCTGCCCGATTTGCTATTCGAGTTTCGGCGTCTCCCGCGATCAGTGCCTGCTGTCCGCGACGGGACATGATATCGAGGAAACCTTTGTGCCCTCGACGTACGAAAATAAAGGATATTACCAGACTTCCTGCGCCGATTGCGGGCTTTTCTACAGAAGAGATTATCAGGGCGAGCTTAGTGAAGGCGACCGCGTCGACGCTGCCGGCAAAGCCGACGAAAACGGCAAATACCTGGTTTTCGGCAGCTATCCGCAAACGGAAGTTACCGACGCCGCTTTAATCGGCAAGCTTGATGATAAGCTTGTGCTTGTCGGAAGTCCATTTAAGGAAAAATCCGGATACGGCTATGAATACGCAGATATTGACTTCGATGATAATGAAAAATACAGAGCCGTTCGGATAACCACATACCTCGAAAACGTAGACCTAGGTCGTCCTGAAATCAACGGAAAATTGACGAATCAATACAAAAACGGCTACGAATCGGGAAAAACCAAAACCTATTGGTTTAAGTGGGAGCCCGTCAGGTGGCATATCGAGTCCGAGGAAGACGGAAATTACACTTTAATTTCCGCGCTGATTCTGGGCGCCGCGGATTATAAGGACGCTCCGGAAGCGCTTGCCGGACTTTCCGATGATTTAGTTTTAGGTTTTGTCGTAAGCGAAGAGTTCGATAAGGATAAAATCAATATGCCCAAGGACTCCTCCGACTATGCTTTGGCAACCGGGCTCGGTAACGACACCTGGTGGCTCGGAAATAGTTACGACGAAGAATCAGAATTTGCTTGGTGCGTCAATTTCGACGGAAAGTGCACGGCTTCGGGCGGCGATTGCGTAAAAGACAAAGGCGATAAATCGGTAGGAGTCGTCCTGAAAACGACGTGGACAAAAAGCAGCGAGGTCGTAGCGGCTTAGAAGTTAGACCATATAAGTGGAAAATCCTTAAAAGCGCGGGCGACCCCGCGCTTTTTTCATCGGAGCAAGCCCTTCAAAGAAATAGAAAACGCATACCTCGCGCATCTTCTGAAGTGACCGGCGCAAAAAAATATAAGCTAAACTTTCATGCGGAGGCGAGAAGTTTATTGCAATTTTTCTTTCCGTGTGGTAATATTAAAATATACTTCTAAGCCACGGAGGAATTGTCTCATGCCTACATTTTTTACGGAAGTTTTCGAAGACGCCTCGCCCGTAGCGCCGCTCGGGCTGATAGTTTTGAAGGGCGCCGAGGAGCTCGGCAAAAAGATAGATAATTACCTGGTCGAATGGTACAACCGCGACGTCGGCAATAAGAATCCCAAATTCAAAAAGAAATCGTTTATTATCGAAAACCACTGCCCGCGTTTCACGACGGGCGACGCCAAAGGCATGATCGAGGACTCCGTAAGGGGTTTCGATATCTACATTTTGGTGGATGTAGGTAACTATAATTGTACATATCCGATGTTCGGAAGGACGAATTGTATGTCGCCCGACGACCACTACGCCGACTTAAAACGCATCATCAGCGCCGCGGGAGGCAAAGCCGAAAGAATTACCGTCATAATGCCGCTTTTGTACGGCGGAAGACAGCACAGAAGGAACTCGAGGGAATCGTTGGACGGCGCACAGATGCTGCAGGAACTCTATTCGATGGGAGTCAAAGACATCATCACCTTTGACGCGCACGACCCGCGGATCCAAAACTCTGTGCCGCTGATGGGATTTGACAACTTTTTCCCGACATATCAGATAATGAAGGCACTTCTCCTTCAATACCCCAACCTCGAACTCGACGACAAACACTTCATGATAGTCTCCCCCGACGAAGGCGCGATGAACAGAAACATCTACTACGCGTCGATACTCGGAGTCGATCTCGGAATGTTCTATAAGCGCCGTGACTACACAACCGTCGTCAACGGCAGAAACCCCATTGTCGCCCACGAATATATCGGAACTTCTGTTAAAGGCAAGGATATTTTGGTGGCGGACGACATCATCGCGACGGGCGATTCGGTATTGAGGCTGTGCCGCGAACTGAAAGAAAAAGGCTGTGGCAAGATCTTCCTGACGGCGACATACGGCTTGTTTACCGAAGGCTACGAAAAGTTCGACAAAGCCTATGAAGAAGGTTTGTTTACCTCGGTTATAAGTACGAATCTCACGTATAATACCCCGGAACTTCTGGGAAAGACGTGGTTTATCTCGGCGGACTTGTCGAAGTTCATCAGCTACATCATCTCTTCCTGTAACCAAAACAAGTCCGTTTCACCCCTTCTCAATTCCGCCGACCGCATTCACGAGCTTCTCGGTAAGGCATGAGGAAAAACGCCGTTGTCAGCATCATCCCCGGTCCGGATGCTCCGATAAGCGTGCTTGCGACGCCTGCAGAGTACTGCTACTACGGTCACTTTGCCGAGATTCGTTTCAAACTCGACGACGAAGAGCAGCTTATCGGCTTGAACGATGACAAAGTGAGCCTTTATAAGGAAGTCGTCGTAGATGAAAAAAAGCGGATCTTCAGGAAGGAACTGTACATTCTGACCAAGACAGCGGGAAAAGGGATAGTAGTCTATTTTTCCGATTACAGGCTGGAACTCGATCCGTTCGAACTTTTTATTGATTTCGACGCCGTCTCCGCCCGCGTCAAGGTGGATTGCAACATTTCTCCGAAGAAGGGCGGTAGCAAGTGCCACACCTTTATAGAGCTGAACTTAAAACTTCTGCCCGATCGGTAATCGCTGCACAAGTAGCAAAAATGGCGTTATTCGGTAGCTAAGAATACTAATAAGACCGTCTTTCGGGACGGTCTTATTTATTATCGCATCAATACCGGGGAATGCAGGCTTTTAAAGAAGGCTTTACGGAATAAAAACGTCGGCTTTCAACGCCCGATCGATACCGAATAACGATATTAAATAGTTAAATGTATATTGCAAAAATCCCGAGGAAGTAGTATAATAATTTATAATTTAAACGAAATTCTTCGGAGGAAGCTATGGCAAATTACATAATCACATATGACGTCGGCACGACGGGCATCAAGACTTGCCTTTTCGATATAGGAGACACCATTCGTTTAGTCGACGCGGCGACTAAGGGCTACGGTTTGTATGTTCTTGAAGGCGGCGGCGCCGAACAGGATCCTTACGAATGGTGGGACGCCATGTGTGAAACTACCGGAACGCTCCTGAAAGACACCGGCGTAGCGCCGGAGGAGATACAGGGGATTTCCTTCTGCTCGCAGATGCAGGGTCTGGTACTTGTCGACAAAGACGGCGAACCCGTAAGACGGGCGATGAGTTATATGGATCAGCGCGCCGTCGAGGAAATAAAAAAGGGGATAGCTTACGGATTCAAAATTGCGGGCGCAAATATTTTTAAACTTTTAAAATCGCTGTATTACACCGGGGCGGTCGCGGCTTCCGTCAAAGATCCCGTCTGGAAGTATAAGTGGGTGGAAGTGCACGAGCCCGAGGTATTCAAAAAGGTTTATAAGTGGCTGGACGTCAAAGAATTTCTTATTTCGAAGTGCACCGGAAAGATGGTTATGACTTCTGACTCGGCGTTCGGCACGCTGATGCTGAATGTGCATACGGGGAAGTGGGCGATGCCCGTCGTAAAGATGCTCGGCGTCAACCCCGATCATCTTCCCGAGCTTATAGCTTCTACCGATTGCGTCGGCGGTATCACGAAGAAAGCCGCAGAGGAACTCGGGCTCAAAGAGGGAACCAAAGTTTTCGGCGGCGGCGGCGACGCCAGCCTTATAGGAGTGGGGGCGGGCGCCACGGCTCTCGGCGACACCCATATTTATTCCGGTACGTCCGGGTGGGTCGGCACCGTAGTCGACAAGTCTATGGTCGACGCCACTGCGATGATAGCCTCAATCGTCTGCGCTCAGAAGGGAAAGTATGTCTATTTTGCCGAGATGGAGACTTCCGGAAAGTGCCTGGAATGGGTCAAAGACCACCTTGCTCTCGACGAAATCGGCATATACCTTGAAAAGAAGCATATCACGGAGGACTTTGAAAGAAAGTATACCTCTTTATACGATTACATGACGGACGTAGCCGACAACGCTCCTGCGGGCGCCGGCGGAGTCATCTTTACTCCGTGGCTCCACGGCAACCGCTGCCCCTTCGAAGATCCCGCTTCGCGCGGAATGTTTTTCAACATTTCGCTGGAAACCGGCAAGACCGAACTTATAAGAGCCGTCCTGGAAGGGGTTTGTTATCACAAGCGCTGGATGCTGGAAGCGCAGGACAAGAAAGTCAAAACTTCCTTAACCATCCGCTTTGTAGGCGGCGGAGCGCTTTCGGACTTCACTTCGCAGCTGCTTTCCGATATCACCGGAAGAACCATCGAAACGGTTGCCGCTCCGCAGAATGTCGGTGCGGTGGGCGCTGCGGCGGTAGTGGCGGTAGGTTTAGGGCTGATCGACTCTTTGGACGAGATAAAACGATTTATTCCCGCCGTCAAGAGCTTCACTCCGAGAAAGGAATTGAAGAGCGTTTACGACAGGAATTTCGAAGTATTCAAATCGCTTTACAAATGCAATAAAAAGGCGTTTTCAATATTGAATAAATAGGAGGACTTATGCAAAACCGAATTACAGAGAAAGTGCGTCTTCTGGACGAAAACGGCGCGTTGACTTCCCCCGGTTACGCCACGGAGTACCTGATGGCATACGACAGGACGGATATCAAGGCTCCGAAATTCCGCATCAAGGAATGGGACTACTACTATGTCGGCAACGACAAATACGCAATCTGTCTTACGGTAGCCGATATGGGCTATGTGGGAGCCATAAGTGCCACTTTTCTTGATTTTGAAGTTCCCACGCAAATTACGAAAAGTTCGATAAAGCTTTTCCCGATGGGTAGCTTTCATATGCCGAAATCGACTCTTACCGGGGACGTTGTCGGGACAAACGGCGGCGTCGAATGCGTCGTGATCCTCGACTCCGGCGTAAGGCATATTTTCGGGAAATATCCGAAATTCGGGAATAACGGCGAGGAGCTGGCATTCGATTTTCATCTCAGCGATCCGCCGGAGGAAAATATGTATATCGCGACTCCTTTTTCAAAGCCGAAGCACTTCTACTATAACGCTAAGATCAATTGCATGACGGCGAAAGGGAAGTTTACCCTTGGCGACAAGGAGTACTCTTTGGACGGCGCCCTCGGCACCCTCGACTGGGGAAGAGGAGTCTGGACTTTCGACAACACCTGGTATTGGGGAAGTCTTCAGACGGTTTTACCGGACGGGAAAAAATTCGGGTTCAATCTGGGTTACGGCTTCGGCGACACCTCTGCAGCCACCGAAAATATGCTTTTCTACGACGGAAAGGCGCATAAGCTCGAAGATGTCACCTTCAATATCCCCGGAGACGGCACCGATAACGTCGAATACATGAAGCCGTGGACGGTCAGCTCCTCCGACAACCGCGTCAGGCTGGATTTCGAGCCGCTCATCGACCGCCAGGCGCCGATCGATCTGAAAGTTTTCTGCATGATTCCGCACCAGGTCTTCGGTTATTTTTCGGGTGTCTGCGTCTTGGACGACGGCAGCGAAATAAAGCTTGAAAGAGTTTTGGGCTTTGCCGAGAAGGTGCACAACAAGTGGTAATCCGGGCTTGGACTGCTGAAAATTTCAAAATGAACGGTAAAGGCGCTTTCGGGCGCCTTTTTTGACGGAAATATTCAATTAAGGGATGCTCGGTTTATAAAATCCGTCCCGAAAAACGGCTTTCCGAAGGGACATTTTTAAATATTGACTTTTCAGCTAAAATTATATATAATAAATTAAACGCGCACGAGAAGCGTAGCGCATACACGATAAAGGACCGAGATGAGCAAACTTTCCGGCATAAAAGCTTATTTCAAAGGGCTGTCGAAGCGGCAAAAGGTGATTTGGATAGTCGCCGTCGTGCTGCTGCTTTTATTGATAGCGGGCGGAATTGCCGCCGCGGTGCTGCTGACGCGGAAAGACGAAAGCCTTCCGGGCGTTCTGAAAAGAAAGGATTATTATTACGCGATACGCGCGACCGACGAAGACGGTTTTCGTTTAAGCGACGACTTTATCGCGGGGCTGCAACTTGATGACTTCGTGAAAACGACGCTTTCCGAAGCGGAGGGCGTGACGCTTTCGGAGGAACTTCTTTTGACCTCTTACGGCGCGACCCCCGGCGAGAAAGCCGAATATTCCTTTACATATAAGGGGTTGGAAATCGCGTCAATCACCGTCGAGGTGGTGTCAAACGACGCCATCGCCGTTTCCGACGCCGTGTCTTTGGGGAATATCGCTAACGGCACGGGGACGTATATTCTGACTTCCGATATCGATCTAACGCCGGTAACGGCGCAGATATCAAACTTTTCCGGGCGCCTTTTCGGCAACCATTTTACGCTGACGGGTTCTCTTCCCGCGGGAGGACTTTTCAAAAGGATTAGCGACGCCGAAGTGAGGGGGTTGGAGTTTTCGGTGAATTCCGAGATGAACTACTCCGCCGCCAACTTCCCTTCCGACGGGCTGAATATCGGTGTGCTCGCTTCCCGGACGGATGACTCGGATATTTCGGAGTGCTACGTAAAGGGGAGCATTGCGGTAAATTACAGTGCGCCGACGAACAACTCCGTCATCAGGATAGGGGGACTCGTAGGTTTTGCGAAGGCGGGAGCCAGAAGTAACCTCAACACGCCCGTTTATTCGCTGATGCGCTGCGGGTCGGAAGCCGCCCTCACTGTCAGAGGAAACGGAGTCGTCTATATCGGCGGTATCTACGGCAGGGCGGAAAATATCGGCGCCGAAAATCTGAGGTGCTACGGGGAGATCTCGTTCGAAGGGTCGGCGAGCGCTCTGAAAGAGTTGTACGCCGGAGGTATAGGCGGTTATCACGGCAAAGAGTACGGTGCCGCGCTTCAGACCGGTCACGAACTCGAAAGTACGAACAGGATCTATTTCTACGGCACTCTAAGGCTGAATGTTCCGGGGGACTCCGGCAATGCCTACGCCATCAAGGCGGGCGGCATATTCGGTGCGGCGGAGCGCCTTTCGATGACCAACTCGGAATTCAGAGGGGTTATAGAGATAACGTCGGCTGCTCCGTTGCACTCGGGCGGCATAACGGGAGAGGCGTCATGTGACGCAAATGCCGTTATGCGCATAAACGGAGTGCGTTCGGTGGGTAAAATGACGCTGAACGCGACGGGAATCTGTTACGGAGGCGGAGTCGTCGGAGTGATGACGGGGAACGCGGAATACCTGAACGTTGCCGAATCGATATTGCCCGAACTTACCGGCGAGAGCGATAAGACGCGCGTGGTCGACCGCGGAGCCGCACTGAAAGAACAATAAAATATACTCGGGTTCAGATGCCGCCCGTCAAGAAGGCATCCGGAGGAGAGATGCAATACGACGTCAAAAAGCGCGCCAACTACAAAAATTTCAAGGTTTTCAAAGACAACCGTCTCGATCACCGCGCCTACTTTATTCCGTTCGGTTCAAGGGCGGGGGCGGACATCGAGCTTACGAAAAAACGGTATTCTTCGGACAGAGTGCAGCTGCTGAACGGCGAATGGGATTTCAAATATTACCCGAAGATCAAAGATCTTCCCGACCCGCTTGACACCGACAATGTGGAATTCGACAAAATTCCGGTGCCGGGGGTGTGGAGCAGGTACGGTTACGAGCCGCCCTTCTATACCAACATCAAGTATCCCTTCCTCTGTACTCCGCCGAAGCCCTCCACCACCCAGTTGGAAGGCGTCTACAAAGGCGCAGTCGACGGGGAAGAGTACGTTTGCAAGGAGCAATATAACTCAGTCGGAGTCTACCGCACCTTCATCGAGATAACCGAGCTTGACAAACGCTATATTCTCTCCTTCCTTGGAGTGGCGGGCGCTCTCGAAGTGTATATGAACGGCAAATACGTCGGCTACTCGGAAGGCTCCCACAACACGGCGGAGTTTTATCTGGATTCCTTTCTCCGTGAAGGCAGCAACGAACTTGTAGCCGTCGTCAGAAAGTGGTCGACGGGCTCCTACCTCGAAGACCAGGATATGTTCCGCGAAAACGGCATTTTCCGTGACGTATTACTGTTTAAAAACGAACAGTCCTTTATTTTCGATTTCGAATTTTTCACTTCCAAAAGCAACGAGCGCTACGACGCCATCGTCAATGTCAAAGTGGTCGGCTTTGACGGCGCCACCGTTTCGGTCAGTCTGACGGACGCAAGTAACATCATTGCGATGCGCGTAGCCGAGGCGCAGCCCGAAACCAAACTGATGCTGGACAAACTCGACGTAGAGGAGTGGTCGGCTGAAAAACCGAAGCTGTACAGGCTGGACATCGTTTTGATGAGAGGAGGGAAAATAGTAGAGTACGTTTCGAAATTCGTCGGCTTCAAGACAGTGTCCGTCGAAGGGCGCGTTTTCCTCTTCAACGGCAGAAAAATAAAACTTCTGGGTGCCAATCACCACGATACGGATGCCGAAACAGGCTATTACATGACTCCCGAAAAGATAGAACGGGACATAAAACTTTTCAAGGAATACAATATGAACGCCGTCAGGACTTCGCACTATCCTCCCGACCCATTGTTCATAGAGCTTTGCGATAAATACGGGCTTTACGTTGTCGACGAAGCCGATATAGAAACGCACGGCACCAAGACGCCGGGACAGATCTCCGACCGCTCCAAGTGGCGCTATCACTACTGGGACAGGGTGGAAGGCATGTTCATGCGCGACAGAAACTCGGTATCGGTGACGATGTGGTCGCTCGGAAACGAATCGGGCGGCATCCGCTGCCACGACTATTGCTATAAAAAGCTTAAAGCGATGACGCTTATCCCGATCCATTACGAAAGGGCTATCTTTTGCAGGCGCGGCGGTTACGATGTCGCAAGTTCGATGTACACCTCCGTGCCCGAGCTTATAAAGGCTGCCGAGGGGCGCCCCTTCGCGTTCAAACCGGCAGGGCGGCGGGCGATAAAGAAAAAGCCTTTCTTCCTTTGCGAGTACGCCCACGCGATGGGCTTGGGACCGGGGAACCTCAACGATTATGTCGAAGCATTCTTCAAATACGATTCTCTGATGGGCGGCTGCATATGGGAGTTTGCCGACCATGCGGTGAAACACGGCGAAGGAAAACCTTACGAATACACCTACGGCGGTGACCACGGCGAGTATATCCACGACGGGGAGTTCTGCGTGGACGGGCTGTTCTATCCGGACAGAACGCCTTCGACCGGTGCAAGGGCAGCCAAAAACTGCTACCGCCCGCTGACGGCGCGTCTTATCGCCAACGGAGTATTGGAACTCAAAAACAGGCTGGCATTCAGGAATACTTCCTATATCACCTGCCGCGGCAAGGTGATGCTCGGCGGAGAAGCGGTTTTCGATTTTTCCTTTGTCACCGACATTGCGCCCGGTCAGACGCACATATACAACCTCAATTTCGAAGTCAACGGCGGCGACGTACAGATACTTTTAGACTATTTCGACGGCGATAAAGTGGTGGCGACGGAGTCGGTGGAAGCTTCTTTCGAGCTCCCGAAGAGGATTGCTCCCTGCCGCGGAAAAGGGGTTTACGCTGCCGACGAGGGCGGAGCGATAGGCGTACATTTCGACGCGGGAAGCGTGCGCTTTTCAAAGGAAAGCGGCGCCGTGATAGGTTACGACTACGCGGGAAAGGAGTTCCTAGCCGATCGTCCCGGAAACAAAGGAAACGGGAGAATCTACACCAATATTTACCGCGCGCCTACCGATAACGACAGAAACATCAAAAACAGCTGGCACAAGTGGGGCTACGACAGATTGCTGACGGAGTGCAGGGATATTTATACGGTGTCCCGCGAAAATGCCGTGGACGTAGTTGTCGCGACGGCGCTGAAAGACGGCGACAAGACGCGCTTCACCGTTCGGGATGTTTATACGGTACACGCCAACGGTATCGTGGACGTGAAAAGCGTACTGAAACCGGCTTCCCCGAAGCAACCGCTCATTCCGAAGGTAGGTAAGATAATCGAGACCCGTCCCGAATTTTCCGAAGTCATCTATTTCGGCGCGGGACCGTATGAAAGTTATCCCGACTTCAAAGAGCAATCCCGTCCCGGCGTCTATCACACCACGGTGGACGAGCTTTACGACAACTATATCCGCCCGCAGGAGAGCGGCAACCGCACCGATATCCGTTATTGTCTGTGCATGAACGGAGAAGGAGCCGGGCTGATGTTCACGGCGGACTCCGTGCTTTTGAACTTCAACGGCAAGCGCTATACCGATACCGCCCTCGAAGGGTTCAGACACCGCGAAGATATCGTCAGGGAAGAGGACGTCATTTATTACTCGGTGGACGGCTATATGCTGGGTATCGGTTCCAACTCCTGCGGACCGATGACCCTTCCGAAATATCGCTTAAAATGCAACCGAAGCTATGCGTATTCGTTTACGGTGACGCCGTTTACCGAACTCAGATATGTCATGGCGGAAATAGAAAATAAAAAAGAAAATCCGGAGGACAAATGAAAATATATGCTCCCGACCGCGCATTCGCGGTCTCCGATTACCTGGACGCGGAAGCGCTGAAAGGCTGCCCCGAAGGACGCAGCTTCGAATACGAATGCTCCATACACGAGTATTTTGTGGTGCAGTTGGTGCTGCTGTCCGATTACAACGTCAAAGACCTCTCCGTCACCGTCGGCGCCCTCTGTCCGGAAGGTAGCGAAAACGGGATAGAGAGAGCCGTTACATCGCTGAACACCGAACCCGTCTTTCCGAACGGCGAAAAAAAGAGGGTCGGACTGAATTTACATGCCGGCGTGCTGCAACCCGTATTTTTCGGGGTGGACTTCAAAAAAGCAACGCTCGGAAACTACTCCGCAGTCGTCAATATCGGCGAAGAGAGGGTGGAACTGAAATTTAAGCTCAACGACGAATTGGTGTTCGCTTCGGGCGCCTTCGACGGGCAGAGGCTGTCGAGGCTCGGCTGGCTGAACTCGACGAAATACCGCGACAAGCGTCCGCTTAAATGCTTCGAAGAAATTTCGGTCTCCAAAAACGTCGTCAAATTGACGGGGAAGGAACTGAGCTTCGGCAATAACGGATTTATCGAAGGTGCCGATTTCTTCTTCAACGCCTCCAACGCGCTGACGGAAGAAGTGCAGACTTCACTCTTTCAGGCGCCGATGGACTTCATTCTCGAAGGGCAGAAATTCAAATATAACAAGGTGAGGATCCGCCCCCGCGCCGCCTCCGCGCTGGTGGAAGCCGACGGCAGAAGCCGCGACGCGAGAATCGACGTGGAAGCGCTGATCGGCTATGTCGGCACCGTCGACTACACTATTAAAATTACCGCAGAAAACAACTTTATCTCCACCTACGCCGACCTTGAATTTGTTCTCGGCAAAGCCGACTATGCCGCGGGACTCGGCATGAAAGGCGGAAAGTTTAAAAATTTCGAATACGACTGGAATTCCTTAACGGCATCCGATTCTCTCTTTGTGGGCGCGGTAAACGCCGGAATGATATTGAAACTTTACGAGCGTGATGCAGCGCTTCCCCCCTTCGGAATGTACAAAAAGAGAAAAAAAGCGGTGCCGGTCGAGTCCTGGTGCAACTACCAAAGAGGCTCGGTGACGCTTTCGGAAGGCGGAGACGGAGAAAAGCTCGTGACGGCTTCGGCAGGGCAGATAATAATGAAGGCGGGAGAGCAGAAAGTCTTCCGTTTCAGGCTGCTGTTTACCCCCTTCAAACCCCTCGAATTAAAGTATACTCTCGGTATGCGTCCCGCCGAAACGGAGCTTTTCACGTCTAAAACGGACGCGATATCGAAAGCACGCGAAAACGCCATGCAATACATTGCGCTCCCCCGTCACTGCGCGGGAAACCCGTACAGGAATTATCCGTTTGACGAATATAAGGAGCTCCAAAAGCTTACTTTGGGAGCCCATAAACAAAAAATCGGACTGGCAATTGAATACGACTCTTCCTCTTTAAGCGCACATGCGCCGGAAAGCGGAGCCATCGCTTCGATGGGGGACGAACTTATTTACAGAAGGAGCGGCGAACTCACTCCCGCAAGCTGGATAGCGGGCGGCGTCGTCATAGAGGACGTTGAAATCGCCGGGCGGAAGGAACGCGACGCGTCATATCTTCTGGTGCCCGGTTCCAGAATGGACAATTTCTTTGTCGAAGGCGTTGAGTTCCTCGCAAGGGAAGCCAAGGTGGACGGAGTGCTGCTTTCGGATACGTCCATGCAGCGCGACACCGCCGAGAGGGCTGCGAAATGCCTTGAAAGAAACAGGGGAGAGCGGGCGATGACGGAGCTCGGCTTCAGAGAGCGTTTCGATAAAGCCAACGGCTACCTCACCTCGCTTGTCGCTTACGCCGACATATTGCCGTTCATGAAAAGGCTGTATGCCATGGACAAACTCGACTTCGGCGCGCCGGACAAAAACCTGTTTGAGCTCAGCGGCATTCCCTTCGGACTGGCGGGAGACTCGTCTCGAGACAGCTCCGTTTTAGGCTCTTTATTGTATGCCATGCTGCCGCGTTACGGCAAAAACTACGAGGCGGGATTTGCGATGAACGACATCCAGAAGATATTGAAGGAGTTCGATATCTCGTCCGCCAAATTACGCGGCTTTTGGGATCCCGAAAACCCTGTAAGGGTCGACAATTCCAAGATTTTATGCACTTCGTTTATCAACGGCGAAAACATGATCACGGTGCTGTACAACATATCCGACAAGGACATCGTTTTCGAGGTCGGCGTCGAAAACAAGATGGGTTACACCACCGTCGGGAAGAAGGTCGTAAAGCCTTCGATAGAGGGGTTGCAGCGTTCGGGGCGCGTCAACTTCGGAAAGCCGATGAAATTGAAGGCGGGGCGGGGTATGCTTATCACGGTGACAAAATAATCCGCCTTCCTTAATTCGCCGATTGCGGCGGAGAAGGGGAATTTTCCGCGGAAGCGTTAAAGTTCAGATAACTATGCTTTCCTTATCCGAAAGGGGCGTTCTCATATGCGGGAACGCTCTTTTTTCGCCAAAGGCGAAATTTGATATTGCATTTATTACGCGCGTATGATATTATAAAAATATAAAATCGTAGGGTGGCATTTCATGACCAAAAAAGTTTTTCTGTTCGTTCCGATTTCTTTGATTATTATGGGAGCTTTGCTTGTCGCGGCGTTTTTTGCGGCATCGCCGGGAGCCGACCGAACGGCTTTTGCCGCCGATTTCCCGAGCGGACAGACGGGCGACGGAACAGCGGAAAACCCCTACATCATTTCCGACTACTCCGATCTTGAAAGGGTGGCGAAGCTTGTCAACGGCGGAACCGGCAATTACGGCAGCGCATACTACTCGGTCAACGTCGATACCATAGAAGCCCCCTCCTCTTCGAGATGGACGCCGATAGGCACTCAGAAGTCACCGTTTTGCGGAGTTTTCCTCGGCAACGGCGTAATTATTTCGGGACTTTACGTCAATATGACCGCCGGAAGCTATTACGGCGGCTTTTTCGGATATATCGGAGAGGAAGGGAAGGTCTCCGGTGTCGGACTGTACAAAGCCTCCGTCGGCTCATCCGATTGTTTCGGCGGTATAGCAGGATACAATGCGGGGCGCATTTCGGAATGTTTTGTCGACGGAACGGTATCGGGACTTGACCGCGTCGGCGGCATAGCGGGAGAAAACGCCGGGACGGGAGAAATAGAAAATTGTTTCTCCTCCGCAGATATCCGCCCCGCCTCCGGTTCGGTGCCGTTAAGTAATGCGGGCGGAATTGCGGGAAGCAATGCGGGCTCCATCCGTTACTCTTATACGATTTCCGCCGTCGAGGCGGCTTCCGGCTCCGATAGCGTAGGCGGAGCCGCAGGCGCGAACGACGGTTCGTTCACCAAGGCATATGCGTTGAGTATCACCGCGGGCGGGCTGAAAGCGGTAGGCGAAGGCTCCGCGGCGGGCGTAAACCTTCTTACCGGCTACAATCTTCAGACGTACGCCTTATCTTCGATGTTTTCGGACGCCACAGCCGCGCGGTGGAGGAGAGTGGAGAAATATTCCACCGGGGACGGAGCCTCTTTTTCGGGACCCGTGCAGGCTGTCTTCCGCGACAAAGCCTCGGATGTCACTGAATTCGACGGCATACTTTTCGACGTCTTCTCATACAGATATTTTTCCGTTGCCGATGTCGCGCGATATGACGATTGGGGTACGACGGCGGAGAATCCTTATCTTATAAGTTCCGCGGAGGAGCTGAAAGATCTCGCTCTCCTGGTCTCCGCCCGTAACGTAGAGATGACCGGTTTGTCCGCTCAAAGTTACAGAGGAAAGTACTTTGCGCTTTCCGAAGATATAGAAATAGAAAACGCAGATTCCGTGCTGCCGGTCGGCAGCGGTTCCACGCCGTTTTCCGGGAATTTTTCGGGCAGAGGCCACAAAATAGAGGGCTTTAAGATTAACAGTACCGATGAATATACGGGACTGTTCGGATATCTGAGTTATGCTTCCGTTTCCGATCTTTATATCGAAAACGCTTCCGTTACCGGCACCGGCGCCGCGGGCATAGCCGCGGGACGGGCGGTTTCTTCGACGTTGAAGAATATAGTCATAACAGCTTCTTTGCTGACCGCGTCGTCGAATTCCGGGGCGATCGTTGCCGTTTCGGACAACTCCGGCGGGACGCAGGGCGCAATAGAGTCGGTTTATGTCGAGGCGACGCTTGCCGCCCGAAACTCAAGCTCAGGAACTCCCTATGCGGACGTCGGCGTAATCAACGGTTCGGCTCCCTCTTCGGACGGAAATATCTGGTATGCGGGAAAGACCGTCGCCTCATCAAGGCTGCAGGCGACCTCTACGGTCGTTATGCGCGAGCCGGGAGCGGACGCTGTTCTTTCGGTGGACGGCTCGGAGGGCAGCTACCGCTTTACGCTGACCGCCAAGCCGAATGCAGGCACTTCGGTAGAATACCGCGATGCCGACGAGACGATAATAGCCGCCGACAACGCCGATGAAATTTCACTTGACTCGCTTCGCGACAGCGGTTCTCAGTACGGCACGAAGGTATTCTATCTGAGATTTGTGCGCACCGTCTCTATAGACGTCGAACCCCGAAACGGCGGCACGAAGGTTATCTCCGCCCGGTTTCTGATAAAAGGTGAGAGGGTGACGGAAGCATCCCTTTATGAAGGACAGAGCGCAACTATTGTAATAGAAGACCTCAGAACAGAGGCGAACAACAATATATACTATATCTACGATATTGAGACGGAAGGCTCCGACATAGGGTTGAAGTTGACGAACCAAACCGGTGCCGCGACGATGCCGACTGTGGTGGGTGAGTTCACGATGGACGATTCACTCGATGCCATAACCGTTGTACAGAGTTACGTTTCGACAGGTACCGATTATATCAATTTTCTGACCAACGAATACGACGGCAACAAGGTGGAATACGACAACACAAAATTGATTATCTCTTATTCGGGCGGCTCAGCCGAAACGCGGGTGGAATTTTCTTCGGGCTCGGCTCCGACAGACGTAGGCGAATATCTCGTAACCACCGATTTTTACGGAAAAGGCGGGATATTCGAGAATATCCTCCTGGGCTCCATTCGCTCCACGCTCGTCGTTAATCCGCGTGAAATCACTTACGTTCCGGCTGACGATATAAAACTTAATCCGGAGCGCACGCCTACCGTTGCATGGGGCGACAGCGGCATTATTACGCTTGAAATCCCCGTCGAAGACAATAAGGGTATCGGGAAAGATCAATTCATCGAAGGCGACGTGCTCGGGATAAGCGCGACAGTCACTTTCGACGCCGCGGCGCTGCAGGTGCCCGGGGATAATAAATCGGTAAGCTATACACTTTCTCTCGTCGGGGAAGACGCGAAAAACTATAAGCTGACGGCTGAATCCGTTCAGAATGTGGGACTGGGCAAAGTAGAAAAGAGAAAGATAATCATAACCTTCGAATCCACTTCGAAAGTTTACGACGGTCAGCCCTTCGAAATAAATTCGTTCAAAGTCACAAACGCGCTGGAATCTGCGGGAGCGATAGAACACAGTCATCTTTTGGTCGTAATCGTACCCGAAGACACGGTCATCGAAGCAGGGGATGTGGGAAAATATAAAGTCACCGTACAATGGGCGGATGCGACGCCTGAGGTCGGTAACGGGCTCTCATTCAAAGACGTCTACGACATTTATATCGAAGACGGAAAATATTCTCTTAAATACGTGCCCGGCTCGGAAGGAATATTCTGTAGCGTACTTTCGAAGAAATTGGATGTGGAATACAGCTTGACCAACGGGGAAACCTCTTACGAGGAAGGCGATGAGACCGTTTATAACGGAACGGAATTTATTCCGTCGGCAGCAAGCTTTACCGCGGCAAGCGGCGGAAGTACGGACTCCCTTGAAAATTATATTAAAATTTATCGGGTGAACGGCAGCACGGAAGAGGCGTCCGGCAATCCTTGTAATGCGGGAAATTATATCCTGAAAATCGACGCGGCAGCGCTTGCCGAAAAAGATATCGTTTACAGAAACTACATATTCGAAGAGTATGCGTTCGAAATCAAAAAAGCCGTGCCCACAGCCAAGGTAAATTCCGAAAAGGAATATTACTATTCTCCGGAAAACGTCACGGTGACTTTTGCGGACGCAGTCGTTATAGAATACCCGGGCGCCGAGGCGCTTAACGTGGAATATGTTTACGACGGGGAATCGGCAGAAAGTCATAGCTTTACCGCCGCGGACGATTACGAGATAACGGTAAAAATAACGGGAGACGATAACCGCGAGTCGGTGGAAGTGAAGCTTTCCATAACCGTAAATAAGCGCCCGGTCACTTTGTCGGTAGCCGAAATCGAGGCGGAGTACGGTGACCCGATAGAATACCTTGACAACATCATCGTGACCGACGGTCGTCCCGATAATAAGGAGATAGCATTCTCGTCGCTCGGAATAACCGTCACCGCCAAAAATTCTTCCGGACAAGATATTCCCGATGTCGGAACCTATGACATTTTATTGTCGACGGAGAATGTTTCCTCCAATTACGATGTAACGTTGACGGAGGTAAATGAGGGCGCTCTCCGAGTGATACAAAAGAAGCTTTATATTTCCTGGGAAGAGGGGCTTTTCTCCGAATACGGACAGGAAATCTCCGTTCCGTACACGGCGTCGTACGAAGACGGGACGGTGCCGGAAAGCCCGCCCCTTGTCGGTGAGCTTCAGATAGGAAAGTGGGAGACCGATAGCAATAATACGGATGAGGAGATCTTCGTTCCGGCTTCGGTAAACAAATATGATCGCTACGACGCAGGCACTTACGACATAGGCTGGACGGAGGAATTTGAGGAGAAGAATAAAAATTACCTCATCATTAAAAAAGGGACATATGCCTATCGGATAAAGAAGGCGGTTTTCGGTATCTCCGTTCAGTCGAACCAAAAGAACTTCGGCGAGGACGACCCCGAAGTAACATGGGGCTTGATAAACGTCTTTGATAAAGAGGCGGATAACGTCAAAAAAGCCTACCAAGTGGCGGTAACGCGCCGGAGCGGCGAAAACGCTTATATTTCAGAAGACGGCGTAATCTCTTCTCCCGCGGTATACGCTTACTCCGTTGAGGTGAAGCTTAACGGAGAGGCGCCCGATAATTACGAGTACAAGTCAAGCCTGAATAAGCTTGGGAGTCTCAGCATCCTCCGCATAGCGCCCGTGGTGGAAGTTTCAGGGAACGCCGTCGAACCGAATACCGTTCTGGACGGCTCCGTCCCCGTCAACGCGGTTGCGTACGACTTGAACGGTTCGGAAATGGCGGGTATCTTCTCCTGGGCGACGGAAGAGGGCTTCGCCCCCGACTTTATAGGGAGCGCCTCCGTCACAGTCAAGGCAAAGTTCACCCCCGACTACGGCGTGCCGGAAAACGGCAATTATTCCGAAACGGAATTCGATGTTATCCTTACGGTTATCCCCGCCGAGGTGGCAATCACGTGGGGGGTTATAAGGTATGTCTACTCCGGTGAGACCACTCCCGAGATGCATTATACCGCAGTCGCGGCAGGGGAGAGCGTTACGCTTCTCCTTACCTATTCCGGTGACAGGATAAATGTCGGCACCTATACCGTCACCGCCTCCATCCGGGATCCGAGATTTATTCTTCCCGCAAACAGTTCCGTCGAAGTGGAGATAGTTCCTGCCACAGTCACGGTATCTTTCAGTAGCCCAAGCTACGAAATCATCGCAGGCGAACAACTTACCCCCGAAGTAGTCTATTCGGGCTTCGTCGGGGGCGAGACGGCGGAAGTACTGACAAGAGAAGCGGAGTTTACGATGTACTCCGAGCCCGGTAATTATAAGCTGTCGCTTTCCGGAGCCGAAGCGGACAACTACGAATTCAAATACGTCGATTCCGACCTCATAATATACCGCGCCGAGCTTGAAGACGAGGAGGCGGGCGCAAAGTTCGAAGGCGCCTTCCCCGAGGAAGTCGGTCTGACCATTACCGTTGCCGACGACCTCAACGCAGGGAATGCTCTGAACGAGTTCAGTCTGATAAAAGGAGCTTACAAATCGCTCTCCGGAAAGGTGTTGAATACCGTCTATTCCTTGAATTATTCCGGTCTTGACGGCTACGTCAATAACGGCGAACTGACCGTCACCATGCCCGCATTCTCTGCCGAAAGCGCCGATTCCGTCAAATACCTCTATATCACCAACTCGGGCGAGATCGTGGTTATAGACGATGTCGGCTATAACGAAGACGGAACCGTCACGTTTACGCTCGAAGACGCGGCGTACATTCTGGTTTCCGTCGACGACGAGTCGCTTTTCGGCAGCATGACAATGTACGTTATAATAGGCGGAGTCGTCCTGGCGGTGATTTTATTGATAGCCGTTGTCACCGCCGTCAAACGACGCAGGAAGAGAAGAATTATAAAATTCGACGACTGATTTTTGTCGGCTTCGGCGTAGGTGAAACTAAGCCCTGCAAACAGGTTTTGCGGTAAGCGCCGGGTTCGTTATGCGCTTTTTTCGTAAGCGACGGTTTTTCCGGCGGCAAAATCATTGTGCTTTTAATTAAATTTGACTTTTCGTCTTATATATAGTATAATAGCTATAATCACATTTTTAAGGGCTTAAACT
Source organism: uncultured Clostridia bacterium (assembly GCA_944362765.1). Lineage (GTDB taxonomy): Bacteria > Bacillota > Clostridia > Christensenellales > DTU072 > Stercoripulliclostridium_A. The sequence continues at coordinate 37,562 of CALVTP010000004.1, forward strand.
CCCTTCATTTCAACAAGGAGGTATGTAATGCCGAAAGCGGAAAACCCCAAAAAGGGCATTCAGAAGCGGGTCAAAGAACTCAGCGTTGTAGCAAAAAAGTCGACTATCATAAAGGAAGAATATTATGAACAGCACGATTGTAAGCGCGGGTTGAGAGACATAAACGGTAAAGGCGTTTTGGTGGGTCTTACCGAAATTTCCGAGATAATAGCGTCGAAAACCGACGAGAACGGCAACCGCATTCCCTGCCACGGGGAGCTCTATTACAGGGGAATTCTGTTGGACGATATCGTGCGCGGATTTGTCAAGGAGAAGCGCTTCGGTTTTGAGGAGACGACATACTTACTACTCTTCGGGCACCTTCCGAACGCAAAAGAATTGAAGGAATTTTCGGAAATGCTTGCTGCGCTCAGAGTGTTGCCGTCCGGTTTTTTGAGGGACGTCATAATGAAGCGCCCCTCCGTCGATATGATGAACGTTCTGCAAAGAAGCGTTCTGACGCTTTACGCTTACGACGACAACCCCGACGACATAGGTATAGACAACGTCCTATTGCAATGTCTCGACCTCATCGCGAAATTCCCGATGCTTTCGGTATACGGCTACCATGTCTTCAAACACTACTACGAAGACGGCAGCCTCATCATTCACAAACCTGACCCGTCGATGTCGCTTGCGGAGTCTTTTCTCCACATGCTGAGGGCGGACGGGAGCTATACCGCTTTGGAAGCAAAGCTTCTGGATCTGTGCATGGTGCTGCACGCCGAACACGGCGGCGGCAACAACTCCACCTTCACCGACCACGTAGTGACCAGCTCGGGGACGGACACCTATTCCGCAATTGCGGCGTCCTTGGGTTCTTTAAAGGGTCCCAGGCACGGCGGCGCCAACGTAAAAGTCATCCGCATGATGCAAAACATCAAGGAAAACGTCAATATCAACAGCGACGACGCCATCCGCAAGTACCTGAACGACATTCTGGACAAGAAAGCTTTCGACAAATCGGGGCTCATATACGGCATGGGACACGCCGTCTATTCCATCTCCGACCCGAGAGCGAAGATATTGAAATCGTTTATAAAACCGCTTGCGATAGAAAAGGGGCTCGAAGAGGAATACAAGTTCTATGCGAGGATAGAAAAGATAGCTCCGGAGGTCATCTCCGAAAGAAGGCGCATCTATAAAGGCGTTTCGGCGAATATCGACTTCTACTCGGGACTTATTTACAGCATGCTCGGTATTCCGATGGAATTATTTACGCCGCTTTTCGCGATGGCGAGAATGTCCGGTTGGAGCGCCCACAGAATAGAGGAGCTCTCCAACAACGGTAAGATAATCCGTCCCGCCTACGACGCCGTAGCCGCCCATCAACCGTATATCAAACTGACCGAAAGGAAATAGACATATGATAAATATCATTCCGCGTCCTCAATTTGCCGAGGAGCGCCTAGGAGAGTTCACCGTCACCCGCGACACCACCGTCTATGCCGACGACAGGCTGGCGTTTGCAAGGGACAGACTCATCGACGCCGTCGAAAACGCCTGCGGATTCAGGCTGCATGTCGCCGTCACCAAAAAAGCCGACATTCTCTTCGTTGTCGACCCGCATATAGCAAAAGAAGGTTACGTCCTCGAAGCCGATACCGAAAAAATGACTATCAGCGCTTCGCATATAGCGGGCGCATTCTACGCAGTGCAAAGCTTCAGACAGATGACCTTGGCGGACATCATTTCAAACCCCGAAATGCTTTCGATGCACGCCGTCAAAATCGTCGACGAACCGAAGTATCCTTACAGAGGTATCCTTTTTGACGAAGCGCGCTATTTCCACGGTGCCGACGTCGTCAAGACCCTTCTGGACATGATGGCGCTATACAAACTAAACGTTCTGCACTGGCACCTTACCGACAACGAGGGATGGCGCATAGAGATAAAAAAGTATCCCAAATTGATTGAAATAGGATCCCATAGACGTGGTTCTCAAAATCTCTCGTGGGGGAACAAATCGATAGACTGGACGGAGCACGACGGCTACTATACCCAAAGCGAGATAAAGGAAATCGTGTCATATGCGGCGAAGCTGAATATCATGATAGTCCCGGAAATCGATATGCCCGCGCATATGGGCGCGGCGATCGCGTCGTATCCCGAGCTCAGCTGTTCCGACATTCATATGCAGGTTCCGATAATCCACGGCGGTACCCCCGAAAGCAACGGTATCGGCGACATTATCGCCTGTGCGGGGAAGGAGACCACCTATAAATTTATCTACGACATAATCGACGAACTGGCTTTGCTGTTCCCCGCTCCGTATTTCCACATAGGCGGCGACGAAGCTCCCAAGAAGGAGTGGAAGAAGTGCCCGCATTGTCAGAAGACGATGGAAAAAGAGGGGTTGAAGGACGAAGAGGAGCTTCAGGGCTACTTCAACAATAAAATAGCCGTCTATCTTTCCAGGAAGGGAAAGCGCATGATAGGCTGGAACGAAATTCTGAAAGCAGGGATGCTCGAAAACAGTGTCATCGCCGAATATTGGACGCCGCAAAAGGATTCCGCCGTCGGCGAGTATCTGGAGGCGGGGAAAAACGTCATCGTCGCAAAGCATCAGGCATTCTATTTCGACATGCCTTATGCTCAGAACAGATTGAAGACCACATACAAATTCACCCCCGAAAAGTACGGACTCAAAGCCGAAACGGGCGGTATCCTCGGTATGGAAGGCGCCGTCTGGACGGAGTGGATCGCCACCGAAGAACGGGTCTGGTACCAGCTTTTCCCGAGGATGCAGGCACTGTCGGAAGTGGCTTGGACGGACGAAAAGCTTCGCAACTACCGCGATTTCTCGGCACGCCTCAAACGCGCTCTTCCGATGTTTGATAAATTTGGGATAGACTATTGCCCGAGTTCGATGTGGAATCCGAAAAATCCGCTGAAACGGGCAAAGATAATGCGTTCCTTCTACAAAAACAACGCGCATATCGAATACAACCGCGCGGTGCTCATCCGGAAACGGAGAAGATATAAACTTTAAATATGCCCAAACTCCTTCTTGCCTCCGGCAGGATAGGTACGGAGGCGTTGCACACGCATATCCGCATTCCGTTCAGGCTTACCGAAGCAGTCGAGGAGCTTTCGATAAATTATTCCTATTCGCCGAAAAAGTACTTCGGCGAAGATGCATATTCGATGGCGTACGCCGCCTTCAAACGGAGTTATCCCGAGTCGGAACCGATTTTTAAGGAAGTTGTGGACAGGGAACTTCCGCTGAACAACCACATCACCTTTTCGCTGGAAAAAGACGGCGTACTGCTCGGTACGGCGCACAGGCACTCCCCCCGGAACACCTTTAAAATTTCCGAAAAACAGGCAAGCTATGGCTTTTATCCGCAAAAACTCCTCCCCGGGGAGTATTTTGCGGTGCTCTCGGTGCATGCCGTGTTGGAACCCGTAGAATACACGCTGGAGGTCGAAGTATGAGGTATTATCCCTTCGAACTCCATTGCCACACGGTGCATTCGGACGGTTCGTTTACACCGGAAGAGCTCGTCAAAGCTGCCAAGGCGCGCGGATTAAGCGGCATTGCTCTTACGGACCACAACACCGCGTCGGGTGTTGCGGAAGCCGTCGAATACGGCAAAAAATACGGCGTTTTGGTGATACCGGGTATCGAGTGGACGACATTCTACGGGCATATCACGATATTGGGCGGACACTCCGATATCAATTGGACGACAGTCTCCCCCGAGACGGTGACGGAGAAATTGATAAAAGCCCGCGCCGCGGGGGACGTCGCGATACTGGCGCATCCGTACCGCGTCGGATACCCGGTCTGCACCGGCGGGATGAACGAATTTCCGAAAGAGATATTCTCCGTTCTGGACGGTTACGAGGCAATTTCCGAGGACGTCGGAAAGCCCACCAACATTCGTCAGACCGAGGAATATTACAGACTTGTAAGCGAAGGATATTCTCTGTCCGCCGTATACGGCAGGGATTGGCACAGAAACTCCGAAGGTAAGTTTGCGGTAACCGAACTTGGCATTTCGGGGGACTTAAACGTAGAAAACGCGCTCGACGCCATTCGTTCGGGGCGCACAAAAATAACTTGCGGCAGCGGCGAATTACTTGTCACTGTCAAATACGGAGGGTAACGACATGATAACTGCACACGGCGGCGCTTTGGGCACCGGAAGAAACAGTCTGAAGTACTTCGAAGAGATGGAAAAGCATCCCGAGTTCGAAGCCATCGAAGTCGACATCCGCCGCGCGGGCGGCAAGCTTTGGTTGGGGCATGTAATAGTGCCTTTTTCGAAGGAGAAACGCATTCCTTTGGAGTTCGTTTTCGAATTTTGCAAGCGTACGGGAAAACGCGTCAACTGCGACGTCAAAGGGCGCGGGATGGTGCATGACGTTGTAAAAATCGCAAAGGATTTGAACGCCGTCGAGTATATTTACTTCACCGGCGCGGTGTCGAAGCATGAAATTCCCGATCTCGGCGGGGCGATAGCGTACCTGAATAACTCTTTTTATCCGTATTCGTTGAGGGACGCCAACGTTCCTGCGATAAAGGAGTATATCGCCTCTTTCAAAGCCCCCGGAATAAAGGGGTTGAATGTCAACTATAAGTTTGCCGACGAGAGGGTGCGCGAGGCGGTGACGAAGGCGGGTCTGGGACTGTCGGTTTTCACCGTCGACGATCTTGACGCGCTGCAAAAGATAGTCAATTCCGGTTACGACAACGTCACTACCAACGAGCCCGTGAAGGCGTACGAATTTCTCGGTAAACAAGCGTGAAAAAATTTATAGTGGTAGGCGTGGGGCGGATGGGCTCCGTGCACGCCGACAACTTATATAAAGGAAGGGTGAAGGGAGCTACCCTTATAGGGGTGGTCGACAGCTCCCCCGAAGCGCTCGCGGCTTTTACGAAAAAGCACGGGACGCCCGCGTTTAAGGAGCTTGACGAGTGTCTTGAAAAGCTCTCTCCCGACGCCGCAGTCATCGCCACTCCGCACTACTCACACGTGCCGATAGCGATAAAGCTTTTGGAAAGAGGGGTGTCGGTACTCACCGAAAAGCCCGAAGCCGTCGAAATAAAGGAAGCGATGAGGCTTAACGAGACTGCCCGAAAGCACCCGGAGCTTCTTTTCGGGATAGTCTACAACCAAAGGACGAATCCCTGTTATCGCTTCGCAAAAGAGATAATCGAAGGGGGCGGCATAGGTAAAATCAAGCGCGTTACGCTGATAATAACCGATTGGTACCGCTCTCAGCACTACTACGATATGGGCGGCTGGCGCGCCTCGTGGACGGGCGAAGGGGGCGGTCTGATGATAAATCAATGCGTCCATCAGCTGGATGTGTTGCAGTGGCTTGTGGGACTTCCGGAGTCGGTCGACGCCGAGGCGGGCACCAAAGGACGGGACATCTTCGTAGAAAACGAAGTCAACGTCCGTATGCGCTATCCGGGCGGAGCCGAGGGTACTTTCATCGCTTCCGCGCACGAATTGAAAGGCACCAACATCTTGGAGATAGCGGGAGACAAAGGTAAGCTTTCGGTGGGGAAATACGCCGCAAAGTATTATAAGTTCACGCCGTCGGAAGAGGAAGTAAACGCCACCGCCAAAAAGGGTTACGGCTCGGCTAAAATCAGCCGCCGCACCAGGCGCTACGGGCTTTTCAGACTTCTTCGCGACGCCCTGTACGGGCAGCAGATGCGGGTGTTGGAGGGCTTTACGAAGGCGTTGAACGGCGACGGATCGGCGCTTGTGGCGGACGGAAAGGAAGGTATTAAGGCTCTTTCGTTCATAAACTCCGTCTATTTGTCGGCGTATACCGGGAAAGCCGTCTGCTGTCCGCCGGACGCCGAGGAATACTCCGAATGTCTCGAAAGGATGAAAACAGACGAGAGGGAAGGGGTGCGTTCCTTTGACAGATAACGAAGCTTTTTTATCGATAATCTGAATTTTATCGGTAAATTAATGCGAAACGGAGATAAATTGCCGCCGACGTCGGCGGCGAGGAGGGAACTATGGCTAAACAAAGTTTCGACAACGGCGCTCTCGTATACGAAGGCGATTTTCACGAGAGATGTTTTTACGACATCTCCAACAATCTGCTGACTGCTCAATTCGACGGCAGAGGCGCCGTTTCGAAGTACGCCGTCGTCAACAAGTGGGATTTCATCGAGTGCTACTTCAACCAGATGTCGGTAAACGGCGAGCCTCTTGATTTCTATGCGCCGAAACGCGTCGTGATGACGGGGAGAATGCAGACCGCGGAAACGACTTTCGGCGGCGCGGAAATTGTCGTAAAACAGTTTGCGGATTCCGCCACGAACGCGCTGTTCACCGAGTTCGAGGTGACGGCAAAAGAGGGTGACGTCCGCTTTGAAAATACCGTAAATTTCGGGCTCAACATCACCTCGTGGATGAAGAACTTTTTCTCGGTGCGGTTTACGGCGCGGAATCTCATGCGGCTGATTTTCGGCACGTTGTGCTCGGAGATAAAAGGGCACAAAAAGACCGAAAAACGTGAAAATATGCTGGTTATCCGCAACACGGTGATCGAAAATTTCTACTTCGATTTCGCCGTCACCGGCGAGGCGGAAGCACTGGAAAGCAATCACCTTTACATCAACCAGTTTGCCTCTTCGATAACGGTAAGGAAGGGAGAGACGGGGAGACTGCGCATGGTGCTTTCCGCGGGCACGAAGAAGGACTTTTCCTATTGCGACGTAGCCGAATGCATGGAGAATTTCGACTCGTCCCTGGCTCAGGCAAAGGAATACATCGACAAAATGCCTCTTCCGGAAAAGGCGGAAAGCGACTTTGAAAAAGCCTATTTCCGCTCCCTTCACAACACCGCAGTTTCGTTATACAAGGAGGTCGGCGATTTTAAAGGCTTTATCGCCGGCATCGTCTACCAGTCGCCGGCAAGAACTTATTACCGCGACGGCTACTGGACGGCGATATCGGTGCTGAAGGATCGCCCGGAATTGGTCAGAAACGAAGTGCTGACGCTCGCAAAGGGTATCGACAGGGACGGGAAGTGCCCCTCCGCCGTCAAGTTCAACTTCCGCAATTGGTGGGGGAATCACTATGATTCGCCCTCGTTTTTCGCGATTTTGTTGTACGATTACGTGCGCCTGACCGGCGATAAAGGCATTCTGCAAGAGCGCGCCGGCAGGAATACCGTTCTCGAATCCGCCGTAAAGGTGGTCGAAAAGCTGTCCGAGTACGCAGACGAAACGGGGCTGCTTTACAAGAAAGGTCCGTATAATCGCCGCGACTGGTGCGACAACGTCTTCCGCGAGGGTTACGTCACCTACGACGAAGCGCTTTACGCAAGGGCGCTGTACGCTCTCCATAAGCTTTTAAAGGAGTCCGACCCCGCGCTTTCCGACAGATTCTTCAAACGGCATAAAGCAGTCGTTAAAGCCATAAACGATATACTTTGGGATCCCGAACTCGGGTATTACGTAAACTATAAAAACGAAAATTATACAGAGAAGAACCTTTCGATAGACACCGTAACGACGGTATTGTACGGCGTCGCGACAGAGGAGAGGGCGCGCTCGGTACTTCAAAACATGGAGCGCACGCTGGAATCTAAAAACAATTCCCTGCAGAAGGCGGGAGACTTCGGCGTGCTCTCCGTCTACCCGTTCTACAAGCCGGACAGGTCGGTGGTTTTGAAATCCTCGCTTCCGTACTATTATCATAACGGCGGCGACTGGCCATATCTTTCCGCCGCTTACGCCTACGCAAAACTGATGTACGGCATGGAATACCAATATCCGCTGACGCGCTGGTTTGAATACAATCTCGCAAAGGGGAATTTCACCCCCGTCGAATTTTTCGCGCCGCCGCACCCGGACGGCTCGCTGCTGCAGGGGTGGTCGGCTCTCGGTCAGCTGGCGTACTCCTACCCCGAGGGCGACTTTTTCTCCGACCGCGACCCGGCGGAATGAAAAATGAAAGATATTTCGTGAAATTTTCATCCGAATTGCACGATAACTATCGGTAAAACCGAAAAAGCGTCGGAAACGGCGCTTTTTATTTGCATGAAAGAAGGGAGAATTTTTTGCAAATTTCCGCCAAATAGCTATTGATTTTTCCGCGCGCTTATTTTATAATATAAATAATTAATAAAGGCGGAGCCGAAATGCGCAGAAAGATTTTGATGACATTGCTTCTTTCAGTATGCATCGCCCTGACGGGGGCGGCGCTTTTTGCGTGCACCACATTCGAATCTTCGACCGACAAGGTGGCTTCCGTAGTTTTGAACAATTATCCTTCTCAGTCCGTTACGGTCTATCAGAACGAGACTCCCGGGTTTGATGACTGCACTTTGCTGGTGACTTACGAATCCGGCAGGACGGCGGTAGTGCCGTTCGACGACCCCGGGGTGGAATTTTCCGGGCTCGCCACTCAAAACGCCGGCGAACAGACCTATACCGTTTCCTACGGCGGCAAATCCACGGTGGCATTCGTTACCGTAATGCCGCTGGTAATAGAAAACATCGAAATAAGGGAGCGCCCCGAAACGATAATCGTCGTCGAAGGAAACGCTTTCGAGCCGTCCGGTATCTCGCTTGCCGTCAACTACACCAACGGCAGTTCCGTTGTGATAGCGAGGGTCGGCGCCGAGATGGTCAGCGGTTATTCGACTTCTTTGAAACCCGGGGAACACACCGTCTACATCTCATACCACGGCGCAAGTCTGCCGCTGACGATAACGGTGGTGCCGAAAAGTCTCAATTCGGTAGAAGTCGACACCTCTCCGACGAAGACCGCCTATTATCAGGGCGAAGAGTTTATACCTTCGGGGCTGAAACTTAAACTCAACTACAATAACGGCTCCTCCGAAGTGGTCTCATACGGCGATAACCCCTCCGCCTTCACATTCTCTCTCGACCACTATATGGATCCCGAGACTTTGAAATTTTTCTCTTCCTCCAACGGCAGCCGCGTGGCGATGACGGTGAAGTATCTCGGCGCGAACGGCGAGTATGCCGATTCGGGAGCGCAGGCATCTTTCGAGGTTGAGATCCGCTCGGTGGCTCCGGAGTCAATAGTGCTGGAGAAACTGCCCAAGACCATCGGCTTCAAGACTCCCGAAAACGAGGGCGACCCGTATTACGAATCGTACAGAGGCGTTTCCGAACTTACCGACGTGGTCAGAGGCGACGGCGTGGATTGGTCCACCGGCGCTTTCAGAGCTATTTATAACGACGGTTCCGTCGTGGAGAACATTCCGATGTCCGGTAACGACGTCTATCTTTACGTCAACGGCACCGCCGACAGCAACAGAATAACTTACAAGGACAATTACCGTTTCGACACCGTGGGCTCGATGACGATATACATCACCTACGGCTCGACGGGAAGCTTTATTCAGATAACCGTCAACGTCACTGCGCCCGATCCGATAGCGCTGGAAATCGACTACCTCGGGGCAAAACCGCTCGAAGAGGAGACGTTCTTTGACGGAGACAGGCTCTCCACCGACAATCTCGTTTACAACGTCTTTTACAATAACGCCACCGAAAAGTTCGAAGAGGGCGAAGAGGGCGCCGTTACCGATCGGATGCTGGCGGCGGGCGAGACCTTCACGCTGGTCTACAACGAACTCAACGACGAGGACGGCGATGGCGTTTCCGCCGAGAAAATCACGCTGACATATTCCGACGAGGCTACCGGCGAGCGCGCCGTTACGTACGACATCAGATTGAATGTCACCGCGCTCGAAGCCCTCGACTACTTTTACAGTCTCCCGTATAAAAGCTCATATCTCAAAAATTCCGCTTCTCTCGATTTTACCGGTTCTTCGCTGAAAGTGGAGATGAATTCCGGGGCGGTGGAGTATTTCCCGGTGTGGGACGAGACCGTTACCGAAAATTCGGTATATTGCGACGTTGACGGCAATGAGAAAACGGCAAGCGAAGTTTTCTCCGCCGCGGGCAGCTATATTCTGAAAATAAACTATGCGGGCGCAGAAGTGGTGTTCGAGTTCGAAGTCGTAGAGGAAGATGTCGGGACGCTGGCGCTTTACAGAAACGGTGCTCCCGTGGCGTCCGGACAGATTTATGAATTTGCGTCTTATGAAGACTTTATCGCCGCCGAAGCGGGATTCGAACTCAGAATAACTGCCAATGGCGCCACTGCCACCGTTCAGTGGGCAGACAGCGACCTTGATGTAAAAGGTAAGGACGGCTCCGGCGAAAGGACGATGGCGTTTATCTATAAAGAATACGCCTACGCTCTTGTCGGCGTCAATTTCTACGGCAGCAGGCTGGCTTCGCTGGAAATACAGACCGCTCCCGAAAAAACCGTTTACGCCCCCGGCGAAGACTTCGATCCGCAGGGATTGATATTAAAAGCCGTCCACGACAACGGCAACATCGGCACCGTCTCTTCTACGGACGCTTCGATACTTTACGGTGAACTGCCGAAATCGGTCGAAAGACCCACCCTTTATTCGCTCCCGATAACATATCTCGGAACAATGACATATCTCGATATCGTCCTCGTTCCCGAGGGCGTCACCGCTGTGGGCATTAAATTGTCGGACGAAGGACGGGCGGAGGACGCCGAGTACGACTTCCTCGTCACAAAATCGGAAAGCCTGATGTTTTACTATGTTTCGGAGTCCGGCACCGTCGAGGAGCCCCGCTTCGTGGTTTCGTTCAGCGACGGAAGCACTGTCGCGATACCGCTGAGGCAAGCTTTCGTGCCGTATTCGGCGGATTACATAAACCCCGGAGAAAATCCCGTGGTCTCCGTCAATGTCCGCTTTAACGGGCTCACCACTCCGCTGACGCTGTATTTCAGCGACAGGGTGCTGACGAGTATAGAAGTTTTCGAGTATCCGTCGCGGCTTAACTATGTGGAAGGGCAGGCGCTTTCCGTGGAGGGCGGCTTTATCCGCAGATTTTACGATAACGGCGAGAGCGATATCATACCTATGACGAACGGATTCGTGACGGTCAGAGGGTATAACTCTTCTCCGTTCACGTCCGGCACTTACGGAAACTCGATGTCGCAGACCGTCGAATTGGTCTATCGCGGCGCCCGCACTACGTTCACGGTGACCACTTATAAGAAGCTGAATCCGCTGGTCGCCTCTTCTCCCGGCGACGACGGCGTAGACTATGGCGTGACGATAGCTAACATTTCGCTGGAATACGGAAATTTCGATCTGTCACCCGCGCCCCGGATCAATATCCCGATCGCGGACTTCAACGATTTCGTGCCCGATATGACGATAGAGTATTTGTTGGACGGCGTCTGGACCGATTCCGTTCCCGTCTATCCCGGGAAATATGAGATGAGGGTCATCGTAGAGGGTAACGAGTGCTTCAACGGCGCAGAACTTTCTATACCGTACAGCTTCGAGCGTTACAACAGACTCCTGACCGTTACCGTCATCAACACCACCAAAGTTTACGGAAGCAGCGATCCCTCCGCTTACGATTTCGTCATAGACGAAGGCGATCTTTTGGAAGGCGACTCGGTGGAATTCAACTTCGTAAGAACTCCGGGAGAAGACGTCGGCTCTTATGACGTCACCGTCGAATTTGCTTCGGGAGAGGGCAATCAGAACGGCTATTATTTGCTGATCCCGGTAAAAGGCAGCCTGAATATCACTAAGCGCGTCGTCAATAACTCTTCGGGACAGCAGACGGTCACGGTGAACTTCCGACCGCTTTCGACAACGCATTATCACGACGGTGTGTTCACCTACACCGGGGAGCCGATAGCGGGGTTTGAAATCACGTATATAGACGAGACGGGCGCAACCGTCATCGTGAACGCGAGAGACGTCGTTTACTACGACGGAGAAGGCAAAAGGCTCGAATCTCCGCCTAGGGAAAGGGGGTATTACGAGGTGAGGATCTCGGATAACTACTCCATCAACGGGTCGAACAGGTTCTCCTTCTCGATTAAGTGAGCGCAGAAAAAAATAAAAAACCTAATATATAGTGTTTAGGAGGTTATATATCACTATGGACGACAACAGACAATACGGCGTAACTTTTTGGGAAGATCCCGATAAGATTTACGAAGCGCTGCACAAGCTGACCTCGCAACCCATCTACGAAGTCAAGAAAAGCGAAATGGATCGCATTCTTGTAGAGTATTTCGACACAAAATGCGCCAAATCGAAAGCCATTTCGACGGAAGCAAAGAAGTATATTCCGGGCGGAGTTCAACATAATCTTGCGTTCAACTATCCCTTCCCGATAGCAATCGCCAAAGCCAAAGGCGCTTACATGGAAGACGTCGACGGCAACACATACATAGACTTTTTGCAGGCAGGCGGTCCGACCATTCTTGGCTCCAACAACGACGAAGTCCGTAACGAGGTCAAAAAGCTTATCGATTCCTGCGGACCCGTTACGGGGCTCCTTCACGAAGCGGAGCTTTTGCTTGCCAAGAAAATAAACGAGCATATGCCCGCGGTCGAGATGTTCAGAATGCTCGGTTCGGGCACCGAATCGGTGATGGCGGCTTTGAGGATCGCCAGGATCGAGACCAAGAACAAGAGAATCATCAAGATGGGCGGCGCATACCACGGCTGGTCAGATCAGATGGTTTACGGCTTGAAGATCCCGGGAACCAGGCAGTTCCTCGAATCGCACGGCATTCCCGGCACCTGCTTCAAACTTACCGACGAGGTCAAACCCAACGACCTCGACATGCTCGAAAGAATGCTCCATAAGAACAAGTCCCGCGGCGGCACGGCGGCGGTCATCGTCGAACCGGTAGGTCCCGAATCGGGCACCCGTCCCGTTTCCAAGGATTACAACGCAGAGGCGATGAAGCTTGCGCATAAGTACGGCGCCTTGTTCATCTTCGACGAAGTCGTCACCGGCTTCCGTCTCGGTCTCGGCGGCGCGCAGGGCTACTTCGGCATAGAACCCGACCTCACTATCTTCGGAAAGATCATAGCGGGCGGCTATCCCGCGGCAGGCGGCGTCGGCGGCAAGAGACAATACGCATCGCTGATGGCGGCGGGCGTCGCGACGGGAAAACACCGCGCATACGTCGGCGGCACGCTGGCTGCAAACCCGATGAGCTCCCTTGCGGGCTACGAGTGCATAAAGCAAATAGAAGCCACAAACGCCTGCGTCAAAGCAGGACTTGCGGGCGACAGGCTGGCAAAAGGGCTTAAAGGGCTTGTCGCGAAATACAACCTTCCGTACGTTGTATACAACCAGGGTTCCATTGTCCACCTCGAATGCACCGGTGCGATGAGCTTCGATTTCAGCTCCTTCAACCTTTTGAAGTCGTTGAGCGGCATACTCACCCACCAAAGGATGATCTATAAGAGAAAGGACGCCATGGAACACATGGGCGCCGCGTATATGGCAAACGGCATAGTCACGCTTGCAGGCAGCAGGCTCTACACTTCGCTTGCCGACTACGAGAACAACTTCGAGGTCATCGACGAGGCGTTGAGACGTTTCGACAAAGTGTTCGCGATGGTCGAAAATACCGGCGAAGGCGTCGAGATCGACTCATTGATGGACGGCATCAAGAACGAGCTCAACAAGAAAAAAGCCAAAAAAGCCGCCGCGGCGAAAGCCGAGGCCGCTTTGAAGACGGAAGCCGAATAATCTCTTCGGTCGTTCGGAATATTATAATTGTATAATGTGTACGCGTGTGTCCGTGCGGGTGCGCGCGTACAGGGAGGGTATTTAAAAATGGTTGAACAAGCCGCAAAACTCCGCATACTCGACTGCTGCAAAAAGCTTTCGGAGCATCAGTTGACGGCTCCGGGTGATGTTGTCAGCGTAAGAGCCGAGGGCGGAATGCTTATTACGAACCCCGAAACCGAGATGTCGTCGATTACCGAAAACGACATCCGTTTTGTGGGGAGAGATGAGGCGAAGGGCACGCAGGAAGCACTGCACCTTGCAATTTACGCCCATCGTGAAGACATCAACGCCGTAATCATGAACCATGCGCCGTTCTGCGTAGGGATAGCTAAAAGGCTGAAATCGTTCCCCGCAACTCTGGACGACATGGCGCAGATAATAGGGCATACCGCCAAGGTCTCTCCGTCCGAAGAAGCGACCGACATTTTAAGGACGCTTACCGGAAGGAACGCCTGTCTTATCTCGGGCGGCGGCGTAATCGCCACGGGAAGGACGTTGGACGAAGCTTTTACCGGCTCTTTGGTGCTCGAAAAAGGCGCATTATGTTATGTCGGTTCCGCCATCATCGGAAAACCCGTAAAGATAGGGCTTTTCGACGCCGTTTTGATGAGAGCGGTTTACAAACTGAAATACTCCAAAAAAGATCAGGCGGCAAAACTCAAAGAGGAGCAGGGAGGCTGATATGACGGAATCCGAAGTCAGGCAGGCGGTAAAGGACGCCGGCGTTAAATTACTCGAAAACAACCTCGTTCAGGGCACTTGGGGAAATATCTCGATACGCCTTAGCGACAAAAAGATGGTGGTCACTCCTTCGGGCATGGACTATATCCGTATGCGTCCCGAGGACACCGTCGTCGTGGATATAGAAACATTGGAATACGTGTCCGAAGTAAAACCCACTTCGGAAAAGAAGATACATGCCGCCATTTATCGCGATCGTCCCGAGATAGGCGCGGTTATCCACTCCCACCCGTTGTGGAGTTCGGCAGCCGCTGCGGCAAGGAAGGAGATCCCTGTGCTCTGCGAAGAGCATAAAAGATTGCTGGGCGGCGACACCGTCAGGGCGGGCGCCTACGGGCTTCCCGGCACTAAGAAGCTGACAAACGGCGCCGTAGAGGCTATGAAGGACAGGAACGCATGCTTTTTGTCCAATCACGGCATAGTTTGCTGCGCCGAGACGATAGAGGGCGCTTTCGAAGTCTGCAAGGCGATGGAAGAAAACAGCCGTGCTTATATAGAAAGCGTTGTAAAACGGGAACTCGGAAAGGATTCCGTCGATATCGACGATATCTTTGAAGTGTTTTATAAACGGATAAATTAATTGTGGAGGCGGAGTAATGGAAGGAAAGATGAGCTTTGCTCAAAAACTCAATGCGTTTTCCCATAAGCTGTTCGGAACAAAACCGAACGACGGGGACGTTCAGCCGAAAGAGGCTTGGAGCTACGGTATAACGGGTATCGGACAAAACTTTATTTGTACCGTTATAGGTTCGTATCTGACCGTTTTTATGACGGACGCGTTGGGATTCAACAACGACATAAAACTTGGTACATTGACAGCGTCGGTCGCGGTGGCGATATTGATGTTGGTCGCCAGAATATTCGACGCGTTGAACGACCCGATTATGGGCTCCGTAGTCGACTACACCCGTACCAAATGGGGTAAGTGCCGTCCCTATCTTTTGTGGATGGCTATTCCTATCGGTTTATTGACGATATTATGCTTCCTGCCCGTTTATCCGAGGGATATGGAAGGCTTCCTCGCCTGCGGACTTATCTATGTAGTGTGGTCGGTGGCGTACACGATAGCCGACGTTCCGTATTGGGGATTGTCCACCACGATGACGAACAACACCACAAAGCGCGGCAATATTCTGACAATAGTGCGTCTTATGTGTACGGCGGGAGCGGGTATCGTCACCATCTTCGTCCCGATTATCACCGATGCCGTCACCGCCGAATTTAAAAATTCCGACGGCTATGTACTGGCACAATATGCGGATCAATACAGAAATACGCTGCAATGGACGTACTTTATTATAGCAATAGTTCTGGTTGTCATTTCAATCCCGATGTTCTATATCGGTTTCAAAAACACCAAAGAGCGCTTCGGAACGATACAAAACGGAGAAAAACCCCGTTCGCTCGGTAAAAACCTCAAATTATTGTTCAAAAACGACCAGGTCATGCTCGTCGTTCTGTCGGGTATACTTGGCGGTGCGAGAATGGTGTATACATATACCGGCGGATTGTATTTTTGCAAATACGCGTTGGGCTCCGAATCGGCGTACAGCATTCTGACAATGCTGGTCATTCCGGGCGGATTGATAGCTTCGGTATTGTGCCCGTGGCTCACCAAAAAATTCACCAAGAAATGGTCGTTCATCGGCTCGCATATTCTGGGAGCAGCCGCAATGGTATTGATGCTGTTCATGTGGGACTTCGACAACGGTAAATTCATCGGCGGCGGCGAAGTCGGCACGGCAGGGCTGGTGGTCGCGGTAATCTGCATGATAATCGTCGGTATCCCGCAAGGTATCGCCAATATCATGAGTTACGCAATGATAGGAGACACAGTCGAATACCTCGAATGGAAGACCGGCGAGAGGGCGGAAGGTATCTGCTTCTCGATGCAGACATTTATTTCCAAGATAGGCATGGCTGTCGGCGCTTTCATCGGTGTCCTTGCTTACAATATGAGCGGTATAAGCTCCGATGACCCCGTCGGCTCTATGACGATTGAAGGCTTGAACGACTTGTGGCTGATGCTTGTTCTGTCGAGCGCCGTAAGCTTTGTCGCTTGCGTTATCCCGCTGTTCTTCTACCACATCACCGAGGATAAACAGCGCTGGTACGTCGGTGAGATAAGAAAAAGAAAGATAGCTTCCGGCGAACTTGCAGCCGAAACCGCCGGAGACGCCGAGAATGTCGAAATGACGGTCGGCGAAGACAATAACGATTAAAACAGGTTTCCGAAACTTCGGAAAAGGGAACCCTAAACAGCATTTAACATATACCTGCGCTGCAAGGCGCCGGGTGGAGGAGAGTATGTGTAAACGTAAAAAATTGACCAGGGCAGAGAGACTCAGAAGAGAATTGGTCGAAGACCACATCAAGACCAGGCGCGAAATGTTTGAAGACAGAGCCCGGCTGAACAGGCACGTGTTCCGGTACGGCGCGCCGCCTCCCGGCTCGGTGCTGTATGACGAGCATCACGATATGTCGGCGGCAAACGGCGTCTTCGTGAACGGCAGACAGAAGGATGCGCTTACGGTAATACGTCCCTCCGGCAGGGGTTATGAAGACATCGGAACGGGAGCCTACAACACCGAAAAACCGGATTTTTATCGTGTGGCTCTGGCAGGGCGTCCCTACGAACCGGTCTTCCCGACCGCGGAGTCGAAGAAGTTCTTCATCGGCTGCATTAAAAGGGCGCTGCCGCTCTTTCCGATAGAGACGGAAAGCTATTCGATTCTCGCGAATTCGGCGTATTTTGTCTTTGCGTCGTACGACCAAACAAGGATAAGTCTGCAGCGCTTCGTTTCGTTGGTTATCGAAACTTATGCCGACTATTACAACGAGGCTTTCGGGCATTCGGGTACTCCGTTCAGGGGGAGACCCGAATTGAAAAAGCTGGATAAGCTCGAAGAGATTGCCGACCAGATAACCTTGGTTCAAAGGCAGCCGATAGTGCGCGGACACCGCCCGGACTATCCCTTCTCTTCGATAGGCGAAGGCGAGGGCGGACTGACAAGCACAACCGCGTTCAACGATCGCTTCGGCGCCGCAGGCAAGAAGGCGTTGCAGGAGGCAAGTACCGAGGAGTATTCCAAGCTTCACGCCGTCGACCTTTCTACCAGGCTGTTCGGTTTGAATCCCCGCCTCACCGAAGTAATCGAGGAAACGCTTATCGATTACGGCTGCTTTACCAAGCGCGCAATGCCCAATTTCCTCATGCCTAAGGTCGTTGCCGAAGTCAACGAGCGCTCCGGAGCCTCCTTCAAAAAGATTTCGCGGAAAATGGGCGGCGGCTGGCGCACCAGGTATGAGCTTCTGGTCAAAACCATTTGCGAATTGATTATCGAGTCGAAGCGCACGTTCGACTACGCCTGGCGCACTTTGCAGGTGGAAAAGTACCAAAAACGCCCCGTCGCAATCGACGTTGCCGAGGAGCTTTTTGATCGCCTCGGCTACTCGATAGACCAAATCTTCCAAATGATGGGTTTTGCTTATTGCGCCGTCATCAACGGCACCGTCCAATACTATAATGAAGATCTCCTAGTTCGTTTGATAAAGGACTACGCCTTAGAGCACAATTGCCCCGTCACGAAGGTTATAGAGTTGTTCGGCATCCGTAACTCCCACGAAGATCCCCAAAGGGTACTGCGCGTCTCTTCTTATTTTATGTAATTTTCTTCCCGCAAGATTAAAGTTAGAGAACTTTAATTGCTCGCTTGAACAAAGCCTTATGGAAAAGTTCGTACCCCGTACGAGCTTTTTTCATAAGGAAGGATTAATTGCGGGAAGAAAATTACATACCCGCGGCTTGGGGCATATTTCACGGCGCTTTCGGGCAGGACAGGAGCGAAGCGACTGTCCGTTTTGGAGCCAACTCTTATAATACCGAAGAGAAGGAAGAGATATCGTCTTAGAAAGATAGATTTTGCGGCGGAGTGACGAAATGAGAGAGCGGCATACGACGTATGCCGCGAAAGATATTTCTATACTCCGCCACAAAAGATAATTTGTAAGGCGATAGAAATTTCTTCGAAGCGGTATTATTTTGATTAAAGTGGGGTACTATAAGCCAATATAGAGACAGCATAGGGCATTATTCAAACAAGCTTTAGTTGAAGAAGCTCTTACAAGAAGAAATATTATTTATTGAATCGGTATGCTATAATTTCCGCATGAAAACAAATATAAATCTGAAAATTAATTCAAAAAACTCAGCAAAAACTATTGCAATTTATCCCCAATTATGATATAATTATAGGGGACGGATACGGATAATCGATAAGCTCTCGTTCCGTCGGCTCGAAGGGTGTTTGCCCTTGGGGCAAACACTTGGGCTACGCACTTTTGCTACCACAAAAGTGCGCGCCCGCGCTCGCTCGAATCGTGGCAGAGTCGTTAATATCGTGGCAGTTTTACATCACAAGGTAGTCGCTTCGCTTCGATTAGACTAGACCCACCCAACCGCCCACAAGTTTGCCGCTATGCGGGATAGGAATATTAATATTAGTATACGCATACCGCTATCCCCTTTCGCGTTCTCATGGCGATAACATCACACAAGGTTGCCGCTACGCGGATGATGGGGAATATATAAGCTATAATTTGTTTTAACGCATTACGATATTCTTTCAATTCGCTTATATACTGGCGATATTACATTTCAATGTGTTTCTTCGCTCCGATATGATTTAACTATATAAGCATATGGAATATTATTGATATAACAAATCATTTTAATTATTTAATTTCAGCAGGAAATTAAATATAAAATCGAAAATTATATCAAATAATTTAACAAAAAGTATTGCATTTTTAGGCATAATGTGATATAATTTAAGGGGATAGGGTTGCGATTACCGCCGAGGGGCGGAAGGTTTGGTGTGCGCACTTTGCCGGGCTAAGCTGCGCGGCGGGTGTCTGCTCGAATCGTGGCAGAGTCGTGAGTATCGTGGCGGTTTTACGGCGTTGTTTGTGAAGTAAGGCAGAGTGGTGGGTATCATGGCGGTTTTATATTTTTGTTCAAATCATAGCTAAGTTTTTAATATCCTGGCAATCTTACGGCGCTATTGTTGTAATAAGTCATAGTCGTAAGTATCGTAGCTGTTTTACGGCTTTTTCGGTAAGATACAGCATGGTCGTAATAAGCATGGCGTTCTTATTATCTTTTAAATCTTTGCGTAGTCGTGATACATTTAGCAATTCTACATCACAAGGTGGTCGCTTTGTTCCGAGAAGACTAGACCCACCCAACCGCCCACAAGGTTGCCGCTGCGCGGGATAGGAATATTAATATCAGGATACGCATATCGTTATTCCGCTTTCGCATTCTCATAACTACATCTTTCCACAAGGTTGCCGCTGCGCGGATTGGAAATATAAAATAGTCATGCTGTTATTCTGTATTTCCATTACAGCAGTTTTCCTCAAGGTTCCCGCTTCGCGGATAAGTGAATGGAAAATAGGTAATTAGTTCAAGTACTCCTATCGGTGAAGCCTGCTTTACCGTTTATTATAGCAAATTTAATATATTTATAATACCCGGCTATATTTCAATAATACCGCTTCGAAGAAATTTCTATCGCCTTAAAAATTATCTTTTGTGGCGGAGTATAGAAATATCTTTCGCGGCATACGTCGTATGCCGCTCTCTCATTTCGTCACTCCGCCGCAAAATCTATCTTTCTAAGACGATATCTCTTCCTTCTCTTCGGTATTATAAGAGTTGGCTCCAAAACGGACAGTTGCTTCGCTCCTGTCCTGCTACGCGGGTATAATTTTCTTCCCGCATCAATAGCTCCTTATGAAAAAAGTCCGTACGGGGTACGAACTTTTCCATAAGGGTTTGTTTTAACGAGCAATAAAAGTACTCTTACTTAAATCTTGCGGGAAGGGCTACAACCGACCAAACTCTCACTATAAAATACAGCCGTTGAGATGTAGACGAGCGTGTAAACTGTGAGATACGGAGCGGATTGGGGCAAGCAAAAGACAAAAGCTGTTTGAGTAGACTAAAGTCGGGATTGCGTTAGTTTGCGGCGAAGCAACCGGCGGAGGCGATGAAGCCTCTACCGGTTGCGATTTCGTGCGAAATTGGCGAAGGGCTGTATCGACATACGCTCCGAGGCAACTCCCGAAGGGAGGGAACTTGTTCCTTTCGCTCGAAAGCGCCGTGAAATATGCCCCTAGACGCGGGTATACTATAATTTTCTTCCCGCATTAATAACTCCTTATGAAAAAAGTCCGCACGGGTGGCGAACTTTTTTATAAGGGTCTGTTCTCGCGAGCAATTATAGTTCTCTTACTTAAATTTCGCGGGAAGAAAATTATAGTAAAATATATATTATATATACGCGCGCGTATGATAGAATGAGATACGGAGAAGTCTGCCCAAAACTTCTCTCAACTCATTCAGAGGTAAGTATGAGAAAGAAGAGTATTATTACGATTATTGCGATTTTGGCTATGGCGGTGACGGCGCTTATTTGTCTTTCCGCCTGTGAAGAGGAATACAATATCGATCACCTTGAGATCTATTCTTCGCCGAGGACGGATTACTTTGTCGGAGAGGAATTTGATTATTCCGGTGCTTCGATAAGGGTAGTCTACACAAACGGCACCGATCGCATAGTTCAGGTAGACGGCACCATGATTTCTTCTTTCGATTCTTCTGTTTTGGGCTCGCAATACATAAAGATTTATTATCGGAACCACAGCGTTTCCGTGAAGGTCAACGTCAACCGTTACGCTACCGCATCCAGCGCGCTGGAAATTCCCGACACGAATTACAATCTTATAGAGGGGCAACCGCTCAATCTAAATGATTCTTATTTGCTGATAACTTTTGAGGACGGCTCCGTTCGGCGCATCCCGATAACCGAATCGATGTGCTCCGGTTACGACGCGGGAAGAGTGGGCTCGCAGGACATCAACGTCAGCTACACCTTCCCCGACGGCGAGGTTGTCAACGTTTCGTTCAGCGTCACCGTAGAGGAGCGGGCGATAGAGTCGGTTTCGATACAGACTCTTCCGGACAGGAGCATATACTATCAAGGCGATCGCGAAGTGGCGCTTGAGGGCGGCGAACTCCACGTCGTATATAACAACGGCTACACCGAAAGGCTTCCCATGGTGACGGGCGGTGCTCTTCTCGAAGGGTTGGAAGTGGTCTCTTTCGATTCCTCCGTCGAGAGCGGTTCCGTCAAGGTTGCGCTGAGGTATTACAATTTCGACATAAGCTTCAATGTTTCCGTCGAAGAGCGCGACATAAGGTCATTCGTCTTTGACAAAGACGCCATTCCCGTTCAGCTGGAAGACACCGCGCTGAATCTGGACGGAATGCTCTTTTCGATAACGTACACCAACGATGAGCAGCTCCTTCTCGAAGCGGGAGACGAAAACTTCGGCGACTATATAGATATTCGCGGATACGATCCTTCTCGGATCGGCACGCAGGAGCTCGTTATCAGTTTCCTGTACGGCGGAGTTGAATTGGCTACAAAGTGGACGATGTCGGTCACGGTCAGGGAGCGCTCGCTTACGGAAATCGGTGTGTCCGGAACCAATCCGGTCATATATCTCGGCTCCGACTACGAGCTTAACGAATTCAACCTGGAGCTTCGCTACGACAACGGCAATATCGACTTAAAAAGCCTTGCCGATGACTCGGTAAGGGTTGTCGACGTTACCGGATCCGGTCAACCGGAAGAAGTTACGGGATCCTTTGTCTATTACGAGCATGCCGACAGGGTTTGGAGAGTGGTCTATACCGAAACCGACGCGGAAGGAACGGTTACGGAGTACGAATGCGAACACACCTTCGAGGTGACTATCCCCGCAGTCGTCTCCCATGAATTTTCGGGTTACGACGCCGAGGGCTCGTTGGTTTATTTCGAATACGTCGACGGAGAACCTCGCTTTACCGCGTTCGCGGACGGGCTGAAATTGAAACTTACATATAATTCCGGCGTCGAATTGACGAGGGAACTCGATTCTCTTTCGGGCTCCGGCTACGAAATAGAAGTGTCGACAGCGGCTGAAAGCGCAGGAAAAGCCACAGCCGACCTGACTATTATCGATATATACGGAGCCGACAGGGCGGAGTACACGATAGAAGGCGTCGACGCCTATGTAGCGCGCACCATCGAACGGGTAACGGTGACGGCGGCGGAGACATTTGACTGCCATCTTGTCCCCGAGGACACTTTCTCCGACCAAGGACTTACCGTCGAGGTCAAATACCTTGACTCCGAGGAGATCACATACTCCCTTCCGGATCCCGACTTCTACGCGGCGTTTTATTTCCTTTCGGAGGGTGCCGTCGATATCGCGGGCGGCATATTGATGTTCCCGGAGGAAGGGGGATACCTTGTCACCGTGGGTTCTGCCGACATTACCGAAAATACCGAGATAATCTACCCCGGAAACTCCGATGAGGGCGGCATTGCGATCACGGTCGACTCCCTTCCCGATTCCGTCATCGGCGTATATACCGACGACAATGGCTTGAACGAAGTCGGCATGAGTTCGTCGGAGCCCGGAATCAACGTGCCTTACGGCACCGATATTCCGTTGGATAAGTATTATCTCGGCGTAAGATACACCGGGAAGAAGGACGGCGCCGAAATAATAAAATATTTCCCGTTGTCCGACAAACGGATAGAAGTTTCTTCGACCAAAGAGATGGGGACCGGACCCAAAGAGATAACGATAACCTTCGAGGACGAAGGGAAGAAAATCTCTTCCGAAGGCTACTATGTTTACGTAAGCGACAGGGTGCCTGTCGGTATAACGGTCACTTTGCCGAAGACGGTGTTTTACTACTATCCTAACAACGAAATAGAGCAGCCTTCCACAAGCGGAGTTATCATCAGAGTAAACTACGATAACGGCACGTTTGAAACCATTGCATATACCGACGCCGAAGGCAGCGTTGTTTTGACAAACTACAGTTGGTCGAATGACTTGTCGGAGCGGGAGCAGGAAGTGACGATAACCTACTCGACGGAGGGAGTCGTCCTTCAGACGACGGCGACAATTTATCTGAAAGAAGCGATGCCGCAATCGATAACGTGGGGTTCGGGTACGGCAATGTACGCCACGATAGGCGCCGGCGTTGAATTTTCTTTGGAAAACCTTTCTTATGCCGTTATCGGAAGTGACGGCGAATATATCACTCAACAAGACACTATCGTCGAGAAAACGATCACTGCCACCTACGAAACGCCGAACGGTCTGTACTACAGCACGGAAACGGTGCGCGATATTCTTGATGAAATCACCTTCGACCCCGCGTCGTTCAATTCCAATTCTCTTGTGGCGCAGGGGGTAAGGCTCAGCTATCTCGGCTGCACATTCACGATAAACGTCAAGATAATTCATGAGAGTTCGCTTACCTCCGTCACGATGAATACGGAACGTTTTTCGGTTATACGAGGCGGTACGATAGATATCAACGAGCTTGTCCTCAATCTCCATTTCGGCGAACTTGTCTACCAGGTACCGATGAGAGAGGAATATTTCGTCAAAGCTGCCGACCTTCAGGCGGACGAGCAGGGCGAATTGACCGGCATCGACGTTATCCTGCACCCGGACACAACGCCCGCTGAGTACAAAGCCAAGGTATCCTATACCTACAATGGCGTCACCTGCACGACAGAAGTCATCGTAGAAGTTCTGCAAAGAAAACTCATCGAGATTCAATTCATGAACGTCAAGACGGAGTTCGTGGAGCACGAAGAGTTCGAAACGGGCGACGGCAGCTATATTCTGGCGATTTACGATAACGGAAGACAGGACGTCGTCTACCTTACGGA
Source organism: uncultured Clostridia bacterium (assembly GCA_944362765.1). GTDB lineage: Bacteria > Bacillota > Clostridia > Christensenellales > DTU072 > Stercoripulliclostridium_A. Next base: position 61,775 of record CALVTP010000004.1, read on the forward strand.
CGCCGTGATCTACGACGGAAGCGACAATCTGACGAACGATAGTTTCTATGTGGACATCCGCAGCTTCGACAATTCCGAGATAGCTTCGGGCGGCAAGGTCAAGCAACAAGCCATCACCATATACTATACCGACAACAAGGTCTCCGGCGGCGAGTCGGCAAGTGATACTTATATCATTTATATGCGCGACAGACGTTATCCGACGGTGACTTTCACACCGGATAACGTTTTCGAACGCACATATAAAGATGAAGGTGCGTCGAATCCCGTCAGCCTCACGGTGACGGGCTATCGTAACTATTCCGATGAAGGAAAGGATTTCCAGCCATGGAACGGCGAAGGCGAACCCGACGTCTACGAATACGAACTGTATTTCATCGGCGAGGACGGAACGGAATACGGCTCAGGGCGCGACGTGAAATTCCCGATAAATGCCGGCGTTTACGACATAGTCGTCCGTTATAAGGGCGACCCGCTCCATAACCCGATAGAGGTGCATTCGGAGACCCCGCTGACGATATTAAAGCGGTCGCTGACGATAACTTTCACCGACGAGAAGTTTGCAAGCGTCACGTCCCTCGAGAAAATTTACGGCGAAGCTACCGAAAAGCTGTATGTTTCGATATCGGGCTTGGCTGAGGGCGACGGCTATGAAGCTGTCTATGGCACTTTGCAGGATAATTGTTTAACCGTCTATCCCGAGGATTATTCCGCGGGGCTCAGCATATTCGATATAGCTTATCTTGATCTGCGCGGCAACGTCGTCGGCATGGAAGACAGGACGGCGGCAGGGATTTACGAATTGGCGCTTAACCCGAACACCGACAAGGTTTCAGTAAACTACGAAATAGTCGTTAAAGGAATTTATTACAACATCGAGAAGCGCCCCGTCGAGGTGTATGCCGATTCGATAGAAGTCTCTTACGGCGACCCGGTGCCGCGGCTGACGTTCACTTACGAAGAGGATATCGGCTACGGACGAGGAGTGCTTGACGGCGAGACGTTAAGCGGCGAATTGAGAAGAGAGTCCGGTTCCAACGCCGGAGTGTATCCGATAAACGCAGGTACGCTTTCCTCCTCCAACCCCAATTACGACATAGAATTTTACGAAGGAGCCGAAGTCACTCCTCCCACCGTTACCATTGTCGCAAGGCAGATTTATATCCGCATCGTAACCGATTCGGTGATATACGGTACGGAGTACGTCGCGCCCGCCGTCATGGCGGAGTATTTCCGTGACGCCGCTCTCGAAGATTCCGAAAACGTCTTTGCCCAAGCGGATATTGCCGCCTACGGCGACGATCCCGAAGACATTTTGGGTGAATTGACGATAATTTATCGGCTGAACGGCGAGCCAGTAGCGGAGCCGTGGAAACAAGGCGTGAACGAGTACGAGGTCGGGGGCGAATTCCGCTCGGCAAGCGATTTGGTCAGAAACAATTATAAGTGGGAGTTTGTCTTCGGCAGCCTGACGGTCACCAAGAGGAATGTCTCGGTTGAAGTATTGTCCGTCAGCACGGAGTACGGCATTCCTGTCGGCGAAATAGCGTTTGAATATAGGGTGGAAGAGCAGGGCGAAAACTCCGGACTGATGAAAGGCGACGAGCTGAGACTTAAATTCGGTGTGGCAGGCAGTGAAGACGAAGATATCCTCGGCTATGGCGCTCATTCCATCGAGCAGATCGTAACGGGTGAGGAAAACGCCAACTACGAACCGATCATAAGCTTTGCTACGCTTACCGTAACCGCGAAAGCGCTGGGTGTACGGATAGACGCGTCGGCGCTGAGTAAAGATTATGACGGGAAAATGCCTTCCGTTTCATACTCCTCGGAATATATTTCGTTTTTCGACGACGGCGAACGGTTTGACGACGGGAAGCTGACGGCGGAAGCCGGCTCGGCGCTCAGAGTAAATATTTCCGGTTCCTCGGCGAATGCGGGAAGCTATGCCGTGACGGTGAGTTCGGGAAGCCAAAACTTTACGTTCGAGCTCGAAGAAAGCGTGAATTTCGTCATAGATCCGCTTGAAATCGGCCTTACGGCGGATGACTACTACTATTCTCCGGAGGGGGACGAGTATTTCAAACTTAACGGGGCGGAGCTCGTTTATTCCGGTTTCGGATATTCGATTTCCGCACGCATACCCGAAGCCACTTCAGACGAAAACGGCAATTATTTGCCGAATGGGCTGCAACCCGTCTACAACGCGTCCGGGACTCCCGCGACAGACGACGACAACAACGTCATATTCGATTCCGTCGTGGTCACCGTAACATTAGGTTCCGTCACCAATGCCGGGGAATACACCGTGAAGGCGACGGCGTTCAGCAACAGAAACTACACTCTTACCGACGCCGAGGAGCTCACCTTTAAGGTAGCTAAAAAAGAGGTGACGGTCTATTTCAATACGTCCGGAGCCGACGAAGGCGCGCCGAACACCATTGTCCGTCAATACACCGGCGAGCCGCAGCAATTCATCCGCGGTTCCTACGAAGGCGGCGAAGTCGTAAACGGCGATTATGCGCTTACCGATGACTCGGTCGGCACGGTGACGGTAGTGCTCGAACGCAACGGCGTTGCCTACACCGACGCACTTCAGGATGTCGTATACGATGCCTCCGGAAATCCGTTGGTTTACGACATTAAAGTGGTGTCATCCTTGGACAGCAACTATGATTTGAAGACAGCGGAGGAGTATAAGTTTATCCTCAATCCGCGCTCGATAATATTGAAAATTTATCCGGACGCGCTGACGATGGAGTATAACGGCGGCGCTCCCGGGAAAATCGAATCGTCTCTGTTTGATATAGTCTATGGCAGCGGCGCGGACGCTACCGACGCGGGCTTTGAAAAGAGCTGGGTGAACTTTATATACTCCAGAGAGGATAACGACTATCGCTCCGGCTCCTCTGTGGGCACATATTCCATATCCGTATCGGTGGAAGACAAGAACTTCGAGGTATCTCTGGACTCCGTTTACAAATTGAGCATAACGAGAAAAGAATACAACTTCTCTCTTTCCGACAGTTCCCCCGAAAAGCAATATGACGGCGCGGGTATAGAGTTCACCAGAAACGACGTCACTTTAAACATTCCGTCGAACTTGGATTTCCCGAGCATCCGTACCTTTGCTTACGACAGAATAATGTCCTCCGAAGGAGAAAACCGGTTTGTCAATCTTATGACGACCGCCGATGACATGCTGAGTGCTATAATCACGGCATACTTTGACGTGAGCGCAGCTTTCAACACAAGTACAAGTATCGGGGCTGTCGTCGAAAACGCGGAAGCGACGAAGAGGGAAGTCGAAGAGCTTCTCGCTCATTTCACAGCGGACGAAAATCGCGACGCGAGCCTTTTGATGAACGGCGACGCATTGAGGGCAAGCCTCGTTACCCTTTCAGAGCGTCTGGATGCGATTGTGGCTGCCGCCGGCGCCGGCGGCATGTCCGATATCCGCAACGCGATGACGGCGTTCGAAACGGCGCTCGGTAACTTTGTGGATATATTCGACGAAGAAAACTACTACATGATCTTCGTTCTGGGCGAGGAAGGCACCTCGGAAATAAGCGGAACGGGCGAGTATCCCCTCCACATCTATGCCAACGACTTCAACCGTGAACTTGTAGACCTGAATGCCGCAAGCGGTTATATTGTCGAGATAACTCCGAAAATTCTGGAAGTGCAGATCGGGCACGACGAAGGGTACACCGGTCCCGTGGTTGTCGATAAAGGCAATGTCATAGCGGAGTACGGCGATGTTCCCGCGAACGCTTCGGAAGAACCCTTTATTCCGTACAGAATATACGACCCCGTCAGAGGCGAATATCTCGAAAGGGTGGGTGAGTACGACGAGGAGAACTACAACAATACATCGACGGAATACTACTTCCGCTACAAAGGCGAAGAAGAAAATGTCGTCTATATTTACGGAAACCTGCATAAGGCGGCAGGCACGGCTATTAGCAACTACCCTGTGCTGCGCGGCACCCTCAAAGTCTATACGGACGCACAGCATAATACCGAAAACGAAAACGCAAACTACCAATTGACATTCAATGTAGGCAGCTACATCGTCTCCCGCCGCGCAATCACGCTGCGGTTCGAAGGGGATGAAACGACCACAGACGGCGAACCGATCATTCGGAGCGGAGTCAGTTACGGCGGATTGCTGGCGAAGAACAGCGGAAGCGTCTGGAGCGAGAAGCTTAAACTTGCCGACTTACCGTACAATGAATTACCGTACAATGAAAATATAGAGGACTTCAACTATGCCGATATTTCGTACACCTGCTATATCAACGGCAGTAACGCCATTAACAGTACGGCAACCGCCGCAGGTATTTTCGAGTTGGAAGCTTCTTTACCGGGTTCTGCCGCTCCGAACTATTCCATCACGATCCTGCCCGCGAAAATCAAAATAGAAAAGGCTCAGCTCAGAATGGGCTACACCGTTTCGGGCGCTACCGAAATCGATAAACAATACGGCGAGACTATCGATCAGGAGTGGATAATAGGAAATATCAGCTACACCGGCTTTATCGGAAACGACAACGCAGGCAGTGTTGTCGGTTATCCTGTGGACGAAGACGGCAACAGGATAGAGGGCGTCGGAGGCAGTCCGCTTTCGATGATAGCGTGGGACAGAACGTGGTATCAGGGGCTCTCCCCCGAGCCTATCGCTATCGATCCGGCGGAGGCAAACACCCCGGTCGGGAATTACAAGCTGGAGTTCAGCAGAACCTCCGGCGATTACGAGTATGTTTTCGACAATTACGAAATAGATTTCGGCGGTACGCAATATTCCGTCAATATCACCGCAAGACCGCTGACGCTGTCGTTGATTTCCGACGGGTACGGTAACGATGTCATCACCTATTACGGCGGTATAATTCCTTCTGCCGAATTCGAGTTCGTCGGCTATATCGATACCGATGAGGACAAAGTCAATGCGCTTCTCGACTCCGTTATTTACAATAACGACTATTGCTCCGGTCATAACGTCGGAACGGTTACCCTCGGAAGCGACTTTGTCACCAATTTTTCGGAGATTCAAGGGAACGAGGCTCTTTCGAACTATTCGCTTTCTTTCAGCGGTTCGGTTCGGGTTTTGCCCATTCCGATAAGCGTCTCCATAAAAGATGACGGGCTGGCGGCGCTGTATTATTTCGACGGCTCCAAATCCGCAAACACCTTCGGTCCTTACTCGGTCGGTTACCGATATAAAGTAGTGGAAAAAGAATCGGAAGGAGAAACTTATAAAACTTACAAGTTGGTCGACGGAACTTTAGGGATCACGAGCGGCGTTTACGGCGTCGAAGACTTCGTGTTCGAAATATCCGAAAGTGACAAAGAATTGCTTGAAAAATACGGCGTCACCACCGATACGATAAACCTGAACGAACTGAAAGGGGGCGTCAAAAAGTATGCTTCCGGTCAATTCATACCCGATGTCGACAATGCGCTCGTGGGCGCAGAACTGACGGGTTCGGAGCCGTTGAACTATATGTCTTTGTACGAGCACACCTATCGGGAAGTGGATGGCAAGAAAACGATTGTCGAGGACGGAGAATATTACACATATTATACGTTGGACGGAATGAGCCTCGATAACTCCAACTACACACTGTCCTATCCCGAGTTCAGGGTAAGAATGGTGTTGGCAGTCGACGCCGTCCTTGCCTCTTTGAACGAAAAAATCGATCTGACCGAAGACGATATCGATGACTTTATCAAAGACCGAAACACAATCACCCGTTCAATGCGTCAGAATATATATTTCTCGGCATTAAGCTCTTATACTCTCCTCCAAGACTGGAACATGGTCATTTACGACGACCCAGATTTCCAGGACACTGCTGTCGATGACAACATAATAATAGAGGTGCCGGACGTCGAGCTTAACAAAACAGACATCACCTTCATTTTAAAGCTGTGGTACAGTATAAACGGTATCTGGGGAACTCCTGTCGGCGAAAAGACGCACCAAACATATACTTTCGTGACCTCACCGGACAGCCCGACGGAATATACGGTCAGCGACAAGAGAAAGGTCGAGTACACTTCCGAGGAAACCTTCACGATTTTGCCGGTGCGTTTCTTCGGTAAGTCTTTCGCGCCGGTTGACGATCCCAAGTTCGGACTGAGCTCTAATCCCGACAACTTGCTTGACTACGATAAACGCACGGATTTCACGGGCGCCGCTTATTATTCTAAACAAGCCTTCGACATCGCGTCGTTTACGTTCAGGGCGGAGCTTCCTTCCGATCCTTCTCATGCAAATCTCAGGTTCATGGTGAACGGCCGCTCCTCCGGTTTCGTCGGGGCGGGCGCGATATATATAGAGTTTGACAGGACGTCTTACAACAAGTTCCGTCTGGTGTATGTGATCGATGAAGGCAAAAAAGAAGAATATGTTTATCAATTGAACTACGGATATATCTTCGACGGCAGGAGCCATACGCTGGAATTCGAGCTTCAGAAGGCGATAAATGCTTTCGTAAACCAGACATTCACTTTCGTTGCAAAAATTGACGGCAAAGCGGGCGCCATCGTCAACCTTACAGAAATTTTCCCGAGCTTTATGGAGCTAGTCGGAAGCGGGACGAATGCCTCTGTGTTTGCGGAGGACGACAACTACGCGGGTATTCAGATTTATGCCGATGACTTCGTGCTGTACTCCGCAATGCTTAAAAAGAAGGGGCGCTTCGATAACTCCGGCATCATAGCTTCCATAAGGAATGACTGCAATCCCGTCTTTGTGGTGGGCGAAGCGGGAAGCGTCACGTCCGATTACGCTCGGCTCTCCGTTACGACGCTCCACGAGCTGTTCGGCTTGGTGTACGGCGAATCGGGCAGCTCCCCGGTGGTTGTGCCGGACGGGTATGAATACCGTTTCTTTATAGACGGAGAAGCGTTTTCCATGGGAGAGGAGGTGGAACTGGCGGTCGGAAGGCATAAGCTGGAGGTCGGTATCTATTCTGGAGGCACCCTTGTGGATGCGGACATGATCTTCGTCGACGTCGTTTCGATGATGCCGGAAGGCGATATTCTGATGCATGAATTTGACGACCAAGGAAGGCTCATTACGGAGGAGCCCGACGCGAAATTCGACGGAGTAAGGGATCTTGAGTTTGCTAAGTACGAAGAAACCGTGCTTCCGGACGGCACGCATATCAAGGCTGCCGACTCGGGGGAAGAAGCCGCGACTTATATCCAATACACAGAGTCCAAGGCAAGACCCAACTACATCTCCGCCATGTTCACCGTTGAGCCCGTTGCCGAAAGAATCGTAGACGAACAAGGCACCTCAGGAGGCGTTACATTCCCGGAGACCGGTGCGGTCAGCGCGTCGCTTCCCGTGATATTCAGGATGGCACTGTTCGAAGTTCAGGGCAATGACGAATTGATACAAGTCAACTTCACTTTGGTCTATCACCGTGAACCGGAATATGAATATGTTGGAGAAGGAAAGGGAGATTATAGTGTCGATGAGAATGGAAATTATTATCCCGAAGAGAATGGGGATTATATTCGCAAAAACATCGGCAGTCTGTCTGAATTAAAGTATGAACTGTACCCGGCAATCGAGTATGTGTATTCGACAGAAACGGGCGGAACGGCGACGACAGGGGAGTTATTCATGTCCGGTAGCGGAATAGCATTAAACGGGACGGACAGACCTATGTTCAATGTCGCCGCATTCGTAGACAAGAACTCGACCGACCGCTTCGGCTCCGGCAATATGGTGGTGCAATTCACCGCCGAATATGAAGGAGGATACTTCTCCGATATCGGCGTCGCGTCTCCTTACCAAACATATATCGCTGCCGCAGAACCTGACGCCGCGACGGCGCGCCTCGGTATCTCTCTCTCCGGGACGGGCAACGATAACGTGCTGATTGTTGCGATGAATTCCGATCTCGGGGCGCGCGCGACGGTGTACGATATCTCCCTCGGCACGGGCATACCCGGTGGCGAAATCAGCTATATGCAGAATTTTACGACCAACGCAACCCAATTTTTCCCGGCGGAAAGCCGAGACATGTGGGTGTGGGAGGGACCTGATAGTGTGGAAGGTGAATGGGTTTATAGAGGTGCAGGTATGTACTTCCTCTCCTTGGACGGCAAGGCGCCTACCCCGTTCAGGTATAACGGCATTACGGGAGCGTTCGACAGGAGTGAAAGCTTTACGGTTTATCTCCTTGGCTTGTCGTGGGCGGATCCCGAACCGGCTGAATCTTATGTGTCGTCCGAGCCCGTCGCGTCTATAAAATACGACGCCGGAAGAAAAACGATGACGTTCTCGATCATCATGAGAGTTGTCACCAATAATGAAACCGAAACCATGAGATATTATGCCACCCAGACGATTGATTTGAGTTCCGACATCGCAACAGGGGAAAACACCTTCACGCTTTCGTATAATACCGATCTGAGAAAAGGCGACGGATATATGCAGCAGAAAGGCGACCTGCAATCCCCCCATGGCGGGCTCCTTGTTCAAGCGGATAACAATAACCCCGTCTGGGTGCAGAAGTTGACCTTAACGGTAAACGAAAGCGATTACACCTTATATTGTCCGTTATTCGACGACCTTGCGGGTTGGAAATGGGAAACGGAGGTAGAGAGCGGCTGGGGAAGCGGCGGTAAGTACGGTAACGCCACCCCGGCTGAGTTCGAATCTATCCCGACTTTCCTAAGCTACACCGGCTATATAGCGGTCGAAAAGTGGGTAAGCGAAGGGAGCACGCCCCCGCAAGAAGGAGAAACCAGATTTGAAGATCTGTTCATCTACCTCAATCCGATACTCGGCGAAGATCACACCCGGGATCCTTCGGCGATACAGGAAACGCCTAAAATCTGATCCTATCGGTTTTCAGCGTCATATGCCGAACCAAAGCAGCTCCTTAAAGGGGCTGCTTTTTTGCGTGTGAGAAAAAGTTTAAAAAAATGCTTGCGGAAACCATGCCGGGTGTGATATACTCTTAAAAGCAGCCGGGTAGGTTTAGCGGCAGCCTTATACGCCGAGAACCGATTAATTCCTGGGAATATGAATATGCCTCCATGGTCAAGCGGTCAAGACGTCGCCCTCTCACGGCGGAATCTGGGGTTCGATTCCCCATGGAGGTAC
>CALVTP010000005.1 GCA_944362765.1 uncultured Clostridia bacterium
ATGATTTAAAACACGCTGCTTTGCGGCAAAAAAATCGCGCCAGGCGCGATTGGGGCGGTGTTTTCAAAAGGTTTGAGACGGTGTTTTCTCAAAGGTGGTCGCTTCGCTCCGATAAGATTTAAAAAATTTATTGCCGGTTGTATGATTTAAAACACGCTGCTTTGCGGCAAAAAAATCGCGCCAGGCGCGATTGGGGCGGTGTTTTCAAAAGGTTTGAGGCGGTGTTTTTTCAAAGGTGACGGAATTGATGAGGTCAGAGCGCCACTACGTTGATTTTGATTTTGGCGGAGATGTCTTTGTAAACTTTGACTTCGGCGTCGTATACGCCCAACGTTTTTATTGTGTCGCGAATGGTGATTTTTTTCTTGTCGATGTCGTAGCCCAGTTCCTTCAAACCGTTCTGGATGTCCTGGTTGGTCACGGAGCCGTACATTTTTCCGTCCTCGCCGCAGCGCATTTTGACGGTCACCGCAGTGCCTTTCAGCTGTTGGGCGACGAGCAGGGCGGCGTCGCGCTCTTCTTTCAGCAGCCGCTGTTCCTTGGCTACTTTTTGCTGAATTTCGTTCAAAACGGCTTTGGTTGCCTCCACTGCCAATTTCTTCGGAAGGAGATAGTTCCTTGCGTAGCCGTCGTTTACGGTGACGATGTCGCCTTTTTTGCCGTGTCCTTGTATGTTGTCCAAAAGTATGACTTTCATATTGCCTCCGTGTGAGTAGATTTTACCAAACGGCGGCGGCTTTGTCAAGGATGAATAGGGGAGGAAATTTTGCGCATACTTCACGCGAGAGGTGAAAAATGGAACAATTAAAATGCAAGACAGTCAATTGCCGCCATAACCTGAAATGCCATTGCAATGCGGGTGTCATAGGCATGGATGAAAAAGGGCGCTGTATGACGAAAATGAAGCGCCCGGGTGGGGCGTTGGAGCAGACTTTTGCCGAACTCGAAGCTGCCGACGACATGCTTTCCGACGCGCCCGCAATCGTGCAATGCGATGCCGATTGCATCTATAACCGTGAAAGAAAGTGCACAGCCACGTCGATTTTAGTCAAGGACAAGCTCTTTAAAACGGCGTGCATGACAAGAATAAAGCAATAAAATCCGACGCGCCCGTCCGGTAACGGGTGAGTAATCATGCCGTCAGTTTATTAAAACGGCGGCTTCGGCGGCGACCGCGAGCCCTTTTCCGACGGAGTCCAGCCCTTCGCCGGTTTTGGCGGAGACGCCGATATTGTCTGCGGATATCCCCAGGATAGAAGAGAGTTTTACCTTCATTACGGGGATATATTCTTTTAGTTTGGGGCGCTCTAACCGTATTATTATCGAAACGGAGACGGGGCGGAGGTTCTTTGCCGCAAGGATAGCCATAGTCTTCGTCAAAAGTATGGAAGAGTCTATGCCGTCATAGCGCGGGTCGGTGTCCGGAAACCAAGTGCCGATATCGGCTTCGCCGGCGGCGGAGAGCAGCGCGTCTATCAACGCATGTATGGCGGCGTCTCCGTCGGAATGGGCGAGAGTGCCTGTCTCGGAGGCTATTTCGACGCCGCAAAGCATCAACTTTCCGAACGGAACCAGCCTGTGAATATCGTATCCTATCCCGATTTTGGCGTTCAAAGCCGCAAAATCGCCGTATGAAGTGACCTTTATATTGCGCTCTTCACCGGGTACGACGCGGGCGCCTTCGGGGTGTATGACGGCGTAGCGCGCCGACTCGTCGGTGAATTCCTTGCCGGGAGTAGCGGCGTAGGCTTTTAAAAGTTCCTCCCGGAGATATCCTTGAGGAGTCTGTACCGAAAGAAGGCTGTCACGGGGAAATTCACCCGTCAACGCGCCCCGATGCGCGATGCGGACGGAATCGTTTAACGGGAGCGCCGGAACGCCCGAGGAATATCTTTCCACGGAGTCGATGACGGCGTTTATCAAAGCGGCGGTAGGATAGGGACGGGCGCCGTCGTGCACCAGAACGGCTTCCGAAGAGGCAGCTTTCAGTCCGTTCAACACCGATTCGGAGCGGGTGGCTGCGCCGGTGACGGTCTTGTATCCCTTTTCGCCTGCGTACGCGGCAAGAGAAGAGACAAACTCTTCCGAATCCGCTCTTGCAACAACGATGATGTTTTCGACGCGAGGAACGGAGGAAAACGCCGAAACAGTGCGCGCCAGAAGCGGAATACCGCCAAGGTCGAAACGCAGCTTGTCGCTTCCCGCTCGGACGGAGGCTCCCGAAGCGGCAATGATGACGTCCGCTTTCATTGAGCCGCCTCGTAAAGGGAATCGGCTTCGGCTTTACCGACGTTGCCCGTGGGAACCGTCAGCACCTTAAAGCGCGCTTCTTTGTCGCCGAAGCGCACGCCGATGATATCGCCGGGCTTGACCTCTTTGGAAGGTTTGGCAGGCTTTCCGTTTATCGTGACGCGGCTTAGGTCGCAGGCTTCCTGTGCGACGGTGCGGCGTTTTATTATTCTGGATACCTTCAAATACTTGTCTAAACGCATATTTTATATTATAATTCATTTCGTTTTAAAAGGCAAGCACGACGCCGTTCATGGCGGAAAGGCTTTCAAAAACCAACGCGGGAGGCATATTTGCTCCGCGCGTGCGTGCGCTCGCGCGTTTTTTTAATTTTATTTATAAATTTGCTTGACAAACTCCCCGAAGGGCTTGTAGAATATTAGAATGCACGATTATAATGGAATTATATGCCCCGAAAGCAATTTTCGGCGTTAAAAATTTCCGATAATCTAGCGAAAAGTGATAAAATGTAGCAAAATTTGTTGTCCGCAAGGTCGCAAATGTGTCAATCCCTTCGGTGAAGAGCCGAAAAGCACAAATTTCATAAGGAGCAATTCAGATGTCTGAAAGAATCCACAAAGTCAAGCGTGGGAATGTCGAAAGATGGTCTTTTGGTAAGATAAAAGAAATCATAGACATTCCCTATCTTATTGAGGTTCAGAAGAACTCTTACGAAGCCTTCGTCAATCAGGGCGTGAGAGAGGTTCTGGACGATTTTTCTCCTATCGTCGATTACGGCAACAAGATCGAATTGGAGTTTTTGGAGCATTCCCTTTCGGGCGAGTGCAAGTATTCCGCCAAGGAATGCAAAAATCATGACGCGACGTATACGGTGCCGCTGAGGGTCAAAGTCAGACTGACCGTCAAGGAAACCGGCATCGTCAAGGAAGCCGAGGTCTTCATGGGCGATTTCCCGAGAATGACCGAAAACGGTACTTTCATCATCAACGGCGCGGAGCGCGTCGTCGTCAGCCAGCTGGTCAGAAGCCCCGGCGTGTACACCGCGAAGGGAGTTGCAGACAAGAACGGCACGTTGCGTTACGAGACCACCGTCATCCCGTCCAGGGGCGCGTGGCTTGAATTTATACAGGATTCCACGGACACCCTTTCCGTCAGAGTAGACCGTCAAAGAAAGATCCCTGCGACCCTTTTATTGCGTGCGCTCGGAATCGGCGACGGTAAGTCGGAAAGCATTGCGGAGATTTTCGGCGGCGATAAGATGATAGAAAACTCCTTGAAAAAGGACGGCGTCAACGTCGAGGAAGGCTCCACCGAAGTCGAAACCGCAAAAATAGAAGTTTACCGCAGGCTGCGCCCGGGCGAAGTGCCCACCCCTTCGGCGGTGGACGGCTTCCTGAAGAATATGTTCTTCGACGCCAGGCGTTACGACCTTGCCAAAGTCGGCAGATATAAATTCAACAAACACCTTTCGCTTGCCAACCGCATTGCCGAGTTCGTGGCGGCGGAGGACATCGCCACCCCGGAAGGCGAAATTCTGGTGGAAAAAGGCGAAATAATCTCCCCCGAGAAGGCGGTAGAGATACAAAATTCGGGCGTCAATTCGGTCTTTTTGGTCAACATCGAGGATGAAAACCTGCCCCCCGTCAAGGTGGTCGGCAACAACACCGTCGATCTGAAGGGCTATGTCGATTGCGATCCGAAGGAACTCGGAATCACCGAAAATGTCTACTATCCCGTCCTTCAGGAGCTTATCGAGGAAGCGGAAGGCGACGCCGAAAAATTGAAGCTCGCCATCCGTGCCAACGTCGAAAGGCTGGTGGTCAAGCACATCACCGAGGACGACATCATCGCGACGATAAGCTACAACGTCAATATGCGCTTCTACAACCGGGAGCTGAAGAGCGGTTACCACTCCCCCGACAACATCGACCACCTCTCCAACAGAAGGGTGCGTTCGGTAGGGGAACTTCTCCAAAATCAATTCCGTATCGGTATGGCGAGGCTGGAAAGAGTGGTGCGCGAGAGAATGGTCTCCCAAGACCCCAACGAAGCCACTCCGACGTCGCTTATCAACATCCGCCCCGTTTCCAGCGCCATCCGCGAATTCTTCGGCTCTTCGCAGCTGTCGCAGTTCATGGATCAACCGAACCCCATAGCAGAACTTACCCACAAGCGTAAGCTCTCCGCCCTCGGTCCCGGCGGTCTGAACAGGGAAAGAGCGGGATTCGAAGTCCGCGACGTCCACCACTCTCACTACGGCAGAATGTGCCCGATAGAGACCCCCGAAGGGCAGAACATCGGACTTATCACCTCCCTTTCTTCCTATGCCAAGGTAAATGAGTATGGCTTTATCGAGGCGCCGTACAGAAAGGTCGACAAAGCCACCGGCAAAGTTACCGACCATGTCGAATACCTCGCCGCCGACGAAGAAGATAAATACGTCGTCGCGCAAGCCAACGAACCCCTCGACGAAGAAGGGCGTTTCGTCAACAAGCGCGTCACCTGCCGCTATCGTGACCTCATTAAAGAATACGACAGCTCAAGGGTCGACTACATGGACGTTTCTCCGCAACAATTGGTATCCATAGCTACATCTTTGATACCCTTCCTTGAAAACGACGACGCCAACCGCGCGTTGATGGGTTCGAACATGCAGCGCCAGGCGGTGCCGCTGTTGCGTCCCGAGTCGCCGATAGTCGGCACCGGCATGGAATACAGAGTGGCGCACGATTCGGGCGTCTGCACGCTTGCAGGAGAAGACGGAGTGGTGACTTATGTCTCCGCCGACCTTATCAAAGTCAAGGGCGACGACGGCATAGAAAGAAGTTACACTCTTCAGAAGTTTGTGCGTTCCAACCAAGGCACCTGCATCAACCAAAAGCCGATAGTCAAAAAGGGCGACGTTGTCAAAAAGGGCGACACCTTGGCGGACGGACCTTCCACCGACAACGGCGAACTCGCGCTCGGACGGAACATCCTTATCGGCTTCATGACCTGGGAAGGATACAACTATGAGGACGCCATCCTCATTTCGGAAGAGCTCGTCAAGCATGACGTCTTCACCTCCATCCACATCGAAGAGTACGAACTTGAGTGCCGTGACACCAGGCTCGGCGAAGAGCAGATCACAAGAGACATACCGAATGTTTCCGAGGATCTGTTGAAAAACCTTGACGAGAACGGCATCGTCATGATAGGCGCCGAAGTGCGCTCCGGCGACTATCTCGTCGGTAAAGTCACCCCGAAGGGCGAAACCGAACTTACCCCCGAAGAGCGTCTGCTCCGCGCCATATTCGGCGAGAAGGCGCGCGAGGTCAGGGACGTTTCGTTGAAGGTTCCGAACGGCGAAGGCGGCACCGTCGTCGACGTCAAGATCTTCACCCGCGCCAATAAGGACGAATTGAACCCCGGCGTCAACATGATGGTCAGGGTCTATATCGCCCAGAAGAGAAAGATAGGCGTAGGAGACAAGATGGCGGGACGTCACGGAAACAAGGGCGTTATCTCCCGCGTTTTACCGAAAGAAGACATGCCCTTCCTTGCCGACGGCACGCCTTTGCAGATAGTTTTGAACCCGTTGGGCGTTCCTTCCCGTATGAACATCGGACAGGTATTGGAAGTGCACCTCGGCTTGGTAGCCAATATGCTCGGCATCAAGGTGGCGACGCCGGTCTTTGACGGCGCCACGGAGACCGAAATTCAGGAGATGTTCCGTGAAAACAAGATCCCCGAGCACGGCAAACTGACCGTTTACGACGGCAGAACGGGTGAAAAATTCGAAAACCCCGTCACCGTCGGGTATATGTATATGTTAAAGCTCATCCACCTTGTCGACGACAAGATCCATGCCCGTTCGGTGGGACCGTACTCCCTCGTCACCCAGCAGCCGTTGGGAGGCAAGGCTCAATTCGGCGGACAGCGTTTCGGTGAAATGGAAGTGTGGGCTCTCGAAGCGTACGGCGCGGCGAACATTCTCCAGGAGATGCTGACGGTCAAGTCGGACGACATCATGGGCAGGCAGAAGATTTTCGACTCGATAATCAAATCGAACGTCACCGCCGAACCCGGACTTCCCGAGGCGTTCAAAGTGTTGAAGAAGGAAATGCAGGCGCTCTGTCTGGACATGAAACTTCTGACGGATACCAACGCCGAGGTACAGCTCAGCGAGCTCGACGACGACGACATACCGAAGTTCGAACCCGTCATTCAGCGCGCCGGCACCGACGCAATCGAAGAAAAAGAACCCACCGAAACCGAATCGGCGCTCTTCGGAACCGCCGACGACGATATCGCAAGCCTGTTCAACGACATGACGGGCGGCACTTCGGGCGCAAGTTCGATGGCGGACAGCCTCTTCGACGACGATGACGAAGATTCCGATTTCAGCGGCTTCGGTATCGGCGATGACGACGATATAGGCTACACGGACGGTGAATCGCTGTTGCAAGGCGAGTTCGACGACGACAAGGAATAAAGGAGGACTAGTGATGATAGAAATCAACAGCTTTGACGCAATGCAGATTTCTTTGGCGTCTCCCGACAAGATCAGGGAATGGTCTCACGGCGAAGTTACCAAACCCGAAACGATAAATTATAGAACGCAAAAACCGGAGAAGGACGGACTTTTCTGCGAAAAAATATTCGGACCCACCAAGGACTACGAGTGCCATTGCGGTAAGTACAAGCGCATTCGTTATAAAGGTATCGTCTGCGACAAGTGCGGCGTGGAAGTTACCAAATCCAAGGTGAGAAGGGAGAGAATGGGACACATCGAGCTTGCCTCGCCCGTCGCGCATATCTGGTATTTCCGCGGCGTCCCGAGCCGTATCAGCACCATTCTCGATATGCCTCCGAAAGAGGTTGAACAGGTCATCTATTACGCCGCTTTCGTCGTATTGGATCCCGGTCCCACCTCCTTTAAATTCAAACAGGTCATAAAGGACGAAGATTACCGCGCCGCCGTCGAGGAATTCGGCGCGAACTCCTTCAAAGTAGGCATGGGCGCCGAGGCTTTCAAGATCCTTTTAAGGGAAATCGATCTGGATCGGGAGGCGGAGGCGCTGAAAAACATCGTCAAAACTTCCACCGGGCAAAAGCAGTTGAAGGCTTCCAAGAGATTGGACATCGTCGAGGCGTTCAGAACCTCCGGTAACCGTCCCGAGTGGATGGTGCTGGACGTGCTTCCCGTCATTCCTCCGGACATCAGACCTATGGTGCAGCTGGACGGCGGCAGGTTTGCTACTTCCGACCTGAACGACCTTTACAGAAGGGTCATCAACCGCAACAACCGCTTAAAAAAGATGATGGAATCGGGAGCGCCCGATATCGTCGTCAGAAACGAAAAACGTATGCTGCAGGAGGCGGTCGACGCCCTTATCGATAACGGTAAGCACGGCAAGGCGGTAACCGGACCCGGCAACCGTCCGCTGAAATCGCTTTCGGACATGCTTCGCGGCAAACAGGGCAGATTCCGTCAGAACCTCCTCGGAAAGCGCGTGGATTACTCCGGGCGTTCCGTCATCGTCGTAGGACCGGAACTGAAGCTCTATCAATGCGGTCTTCCGAAGGAAATGGCGCTGGAGCTTTTCAAGCCTTTCGTGTTCAGAAAGCTTGTCGAACTCGGTATCTCCCAAAACATCAAGAGCGCCAAGCGCGCCGTCGAACGCGTCAAGCCGCAAGTCTGGGACATTCTTGAGGACGTCATCAAAGATCACCCGGTTTTGTTGAACAGGGCTCCCACTTTGCACCGTTTGGGTATCCAAGCTTTCGAACCCGTGCTGGTCGAAGGAAGGGCGATAAAGCTTCATCCGCTGGTATGTTCGGCGTTCAACGCCGACTTCGACGGCGACCAGATGCCGGTACACGTGCCGCTTTCGATAGCCGCTCAGGTGGAAGCAAGATTTTTGATGCTGTCGACGAACAACATTCTGAAACTTTCCGACGGTAAACCTATCGTCTCCCCGACGCAGGACATGGTCATCGGCTCCTACTACCTTACTCAGGAGAAGCCGGGTGCAAAGGGCGAAGGCAGGTACTTCACTTCCGCCGACGAGGCGAAGATGGCGTATCAGGTCGGCGACATCGACTTGCAGGCGAGGATCAACGTCCGCGTCAAGAAGGAAATAGACGGCATGGTCTATAAAGAGGTCGTTCCTATAACCACCGGCAAAATTATATTCAACGAGGCTATTCCGCAAACTCTCGGGTTTGTCGAGAGGAAGGAGCCCCGCGACATGCTGAAATTCGAGATAGACTTCCTTGTCGGCAAGAAGCAGTTGTCTCAAATAGTGGAACGCTGCTTCAAGCAGCAGGGCGCTACAGCCGTAGCCGAGGTTCTGGATAAGATAAAGGCGCTCGGTTTCAAGTACTCCACGCTCGGAGCCATTACCACTTCGGTGTTCGACATGCAGATCCCGGGCGACAAGAAAGCCATTCTGGACGAAGCCGAAAACCAGGTTCTGCAAATCGAAAAGAACTACAAGCGCGGCTTGGTCACCGAGGAAGAGCGCTACGCCGAAACCGTCAAGGTGTGGGAGAAAGCCACCAACGACGTCGCTAAAAACCTCGAGGACAACTTCCGAAACTTCGATAAATTCAATCCCATCTGGATGATGGCGGATTCCGGGGCGCGCGGCTCGATGCAGCAAATCAAGCAGCTTTCGGGTATGCGCGGACTGATGAGCGATCCTAACGGTAAGGTCATCGAAATCCCTGTCAAGTCCTCCTTCCGCGAAGGGTTGTCGGTTCTGGAGTACTTCATCAGCTCCCACGGCGCCAGAAAGGGCGGCGCGGACACGGCGTTGAAGACAGCCGACTCCGGTTATCTGACCCGTCGTCTGGTCGACGTCGCTCACGACGTCATCGTCAAGGAAGACGACTGCGGCGACACCAGAGGCTTCGAGGTCAAGGCTTTGAAAGACTCCGCGGGCGCCGTCATCGAACCGCTGAAAGAAAGAATTGCGGGCAGATTCTCCATAAACGCCATCGTCGATCCCTCCACCGGTGAAGAGCTGGTGGCGGCGGATACGCTTATCTCCGAAGACGACGCCGAACGCATCGAAAAGGCAGGCATCGAATCGGTGAGGATAAGGTCAGTGCTGACCTGCAAAGCCAAGTCCGGTATCTGCGCCAAGTGCTACGGTGCGAATATGTCCAGCTGGAACAAGGTCAAAGTCGGCGAAGCCGTCGGTATCATCGCGGCTCAGTCGATAGGCGAACCCGGAACGCAGCTGACGATGCGTACCTTCCACACCGGCGGTATCGCGACGAACACCGACATCACGCAAGGTCTTCCGAGAGTGGAGGAACTGTTCGAAGCGCGCGACCCGAAAGGTAAGGCAACGGTTGCAAGCATCACCGGCGACGTGACCGTCGAACCCACCGCCAACAACTCGATGAACGTCGTCAAGATCGAAAACGCGGGACAGGGACTCTATGCCGAGTTCAAGATCCCCGCTACGGCAAAACTTCTCGTCAAGACGGGCGACCACGTCGAAGCGGGCGACCCGTTGATGGTGGGCAGCATCTATCCGCAGGACACTTTGCGCACCAAGGGCGTGCAGGGCGTTCAGGAGTCGATGATCCGCGAAGTGCAGTCGGCTTACCGTTCCAACGGCGTCAATATCCAGGATAAGCACATCGAAGTCATCGTGCGTCAGATGCTGAGGAAGGTAAGGATCATAGAACCGAACGACACCAACTTCCTTTTGAACGAAGTCGTGGATCTTCACAAGATGGAAGAAGAGAACGAGCGCGTCCTGGAAGCGGGCGGCATTCCCGCCTCGGCAAAGAGGATATTGCTCGGTATTACCAAATCCTCTCTCGCGACGGAATCTTTCCTGTCGGCAGCTTCCTTCCAGGAGACGACGAGGGTATTGGTCGATGCCGCCATCAGAAGCAAGACCGATCACTTCACCGGTCTGAAGGAAAACGTCATTATCGGCAAACTCATTCCCGCCGGTACCGGCATGAAGATTTACAGGAATGTCAACCTGGAGTCGGCGGACGATTCTCTTCAAAAACAACCCGCCGAAGTCGAGCAGCCGCTCTTCATCGACGACTATGACGATTCCGATATCCTTTCGGACGACAGCACGGTTGCGGGCGAATCTTCCGAACCCGCAGGGAATGTTTAACGAAGCTTCCGAACAGACGGAGCAATAATTAAAACACCGAATACAGGCTCCCGAAATCACATTTTCGGGAGCCGTATATTCAAAAAGAAGGTAACATAATGAAAAGATTATTTACATCTGAATCGGTCACCGAAGGGCATCCCGACAAGGTGGCGGACAGAATATCCGATTCCGTGTTGGACGCGATGATTTCGTTGGATCCCGATTGTAGAGTGGCTTGCGAGACGACCGTGACGACGGGTATGGTCAACGTGATGGGGGAGATAACTCTCCATTCCGGTTACGCAGACATTCCTAAAATCGTGCGCGACGCCGTCAGGGACATCGGCTATACCGACCCCGAACTCGGCTTCGATTACAGAAGTCTCGCCATAAATATTGCGATAAACGAACAATCTCCCGACATTGCAATGGGCGTTGACAAAAGCTTGGAGGCGAAGACGGGGGAAGGGGACGACTACGACCTTGTCGGTGCGGGCGACCAGGGTATGATGTTCGGGTACGCCACCGACGAAACGGAAGAGTGCATGCCTCTTCCGCTTTCGCTTTCACATAAGCTCTGCAAAAAGCTTGCCGAAGTCAGAAAGAGCGGGGTGTTAAACTATCTCCGTCCCGACGGCAAGGCGCAGGTCAGCGTCGAGTATGACGACGCGAAACCCGTGAGAGTGGAAGCGGTGGTGGTTTCCGCCCAGCACTCCCCCGACGTCGATATCGAAGTTCTGAGGAAGGACATAAAGCGGGAAGTCATCGATAAAGTCATTCCGGGAGCGCTTGTCGACGACAAGACGAAATACTACATAAACCCCACCGGAAGGTTTGTGACGGGCGGTCCGCACGGCGATTCCGGCTTGACGGGTCGGAAAATCATTGTCGACACCTACGGCGGAGCAGCGGGGCACGGCGGCGGCTGTTTTTCGGGGAAAGATCCCACCAAGGTCGACCGTTCTGCCAGCTATTATGCCCGTTACGTCGCAAAAAACGTCGTTCGGGCGGGACTTGCGAAGCGGCTGGAGATACAGGTGGCTTACGCGATAGGAGTGGCGCGTCCCGTTTCCGTTTCCGTCAACAGCTTCGGCACGGGGAAAATTTCCGACGAGCGCATACTGAAACTTATAGAAGCGTATTTTGATTTCCGCCCGAAGGCGATCATCGAGTCGCTCGCGTTAAGACGTCCCATTTACGCCTCAACTTCGGCGTACGGTCACTTCGGAAATCCCGATTTTCCGTGGGAAAAAACAGACAAATCGGAAGTGCTTAAAAAAGCCGTCGAAGAGGGTAAATTTTAACCGCATCCCGACGGGATCCGAAAGCCTCCGATATTAAAAAGTTCGCCACAGGGGGCGGACTTTTTTTGTAAAAAGCCGTCGACGGAGAGGTCGCGCGGGCGGTACGCAGGCGGTAGAAAAAGGCTAAAATTTTCATAGACTTTTCGGCGTTAGAAGGGGAATTTTTGACGAAAAACGAAAAAAATGGCTATTGACAGTTATCGCTTTTCATGTTATGCTGTCAATGAGGTCACATCCCGACCCCTTAAAAATTCACTAAGGAGGAGTCGACATGACGAAACTCGTTATCAGCGGAACCGCTAAAACTTACGCTGAAAAGCTGGCGGCGCTTACGCCCGAAAAAGCGGCACAGGTAGAAGCCATCAAGGCAGCGCTTCTTCAAAAGGACAAGAAGGTGCATGAGCGTATCAGCAAAAAGTGCGCTACCTACAACCTTGGAAGAAAGGCGCTTGCCAAGATAAGCATCATCGGTCAGATGGTCAGGCTGCATCTTGCCCTCGACCCGGCAGCCGAGGAATTCCAAAAGTATCCGTTGAAGGATCTTTCGGACAAGACCAGCTACAAAGACGTTCCCGCGATGCTGCGTATCACTTCCGATCTGGCGCTCCGCCGCGCGATAAAGCTCATCGAGGCGTTATAATTACGGTATCGGCGTTTCGGCGCCGATTTTTTGATTTAAAATCGTCAAAAAACTTTCCGCACGGGAAAGTCCGTTCATTTGTGTGCAAGCCGCGGGCTCCGCGGGCGGTTGTCGCATGAATACAACAGGCAGAGTATCCCGGGGAATGTACCTTTTGCGGTGCCGATAATTGACTCCGCCAATATATTTTTGCGGCACGCTTCGATAATTCGGGACATTAAAAAAACCCCTCGACGGACTCCGGAAGAGGGGTTTTTGCTTGTTAGTCCGCGATTTAATCGGGACGCTGTCGCTTTTCGGCGTTTTCGTGCATTGATATATCGGATTTTGTCGGAGTTTGTCGCTTCCGGGCGTGCGCTTTCTGAATTCGTCGTAGTTTGTCGTTTCCAGACGCGCGCTTTCTGAATTTGTCGGAGCTTGTCGCTTCCGGGCGTACGCTTTCTGAATTTGTCGGAAGCTTGTCGTTTTATGCCCAATCCGCTTTTTAATGCGCCTACATTCATAAAGCGCCGAATCGCCCTCCGCGCTATTGCAATTTTCCCCGGAATATGAGAAAATAAAGATATGAAACCCGAACTTTTGGCGCCCGCGGGGAGCCCGGAAAAATTGAAAGTCGCATTTTTGTACGGAGCCGACGCCGTCTATGTAGGCGGGAAGAGGCTGTCATTAAGGCAATATGCCGAAAATTTCGATGACGAAGAGCTGGAAGAGGGCGTAACGTACGCCCATAAGCTCGGGAAAAAGGTGTATGTCGCCGTCAACATCTTTCCGAAAAACGACGACTTTCCGGAGGCGGAAAACTACCTCGGATTCCTGAATGAAATTTCCGCGGACGCCGTTCTGATAACCGACCCCGGGCTTATTGCGCTTGCAAAGCGGGTGGCGCCGAAGCTCGATATCCATCTCAGCACGCAAGCCAACACCCTCAACAAATACGCGGTGCGTTTTTGGGCGGAACAGGGCGTGAAGAGGGTGGTGCTGGCACGTGAACTCGGCATAAAGGAGATAGCGGAAATCGCCGGCTTCAACCCGGGGGTGGAGCTTGAGTGCTTCGTACACGGCGCGATGTGCGTCAGCTATTCGGGGCGCTGTCTTTTAAGCAACTACCTTTCGGAGCGGAACGCCAACCGCGGTGAGTGCGTTCAGGCATGCCGATGGAGATACAATCTCACCGCCTTCGGCAGGGAAGGGGAGCAATTGGAGCTTACCGAAGACAGCCGCGGCGCTTACATATTGAACTCCAAGGATTTAAATCTTCTGGCGGAGCTCGGGGCGCTGAAAGACGCGGGAGTGAGCTCTTTCAAAATAGAAGGCAGGATGAAGACGATGTACTACCTTGCCACCGTAGTAAACGCATACAGGAGGGCAATGGACGGCGGGGAGAAGGAGATTTCGGAGGCGGAACTCACAAAAATCAACCACCGCGCTTACACGAAGGCTTTTTTCTACGGAGAGAACGCCGGGACTTTGAACTACGACGAAGGTCAGCAGCAGGGTGAGTACGAATTTACCGCGCTGGTTTCAGACTGCATTAACGGCGAGGCTCTGATAGAAATGCGCAACCGGTTCGGGACGGGAGACGAACTCGAAGTGCTCTCCCCCGGGGAGTCCTTCCTCAAAAAACTCACCGTAACCGAGCTTTACGACGAGGAGGGAGCGCCCGTCACCGACGCCAGACTCGTACAGCAGCGGCTCAGACTGAAAGTGCCGTTCAAACTCGCTCCGGGCGATATTCTGAGGAAGAAATGTTAGAGCTTTTGGCGCCCGCGGGCGGAAAAGAGCATTTTTTGGCGGCGGTCAACGCCGGAGCCGACGCCGTTTATTTCGGGCTTAAACGCTTTTCGGCGCGCTCTTCGGCGGAAAATTTCGAGCTTGAAGAGCTGGCGTACTATCTTAACTACGCCAAAACCTTCGGAGTAAAAACTTATGCCGCGATGAACACCCTCGTCAAGGACGACGAGCGGGAAGAATTCCTGCGTACCGTCATCGATCTGTACAAAGAGGGCGTCGACGGCATCATCATGCAGGACATTTTTTTGGGAAAGCGGATAAAGGACGCCCTTCCCGGGATACGTCTCCACCTCTCCACTCAGGGCGGGGCGGCGAATGCATACGCCGCAATGACGGCGAAGGAGTACGGCTTTTCGCGCGTTGTCGCGGCGCGGGAGACGGCTTTGGAGGACATCGGGGAGATGGCACAAATCCTCGAGGTCGAATGCTTTGCGCAAGGGGCGCTCTGCACGGCGTTTTCGGGGGAGTGTTATGCTTCGGCGTTCATCGGCGGCAACTCCGCCAACCGCGGGCGGTGCAAACAGCCTTGCAGAATGAAGTATTCCCTGAACGGTTTAAAAGCCGACTATGCCATCTGCTTAAAGGATCTGTCGCTCGGAACGGACATATTCAAATTACAGCGGGCGGGAGTCGCGGCAATCAAAATCGAAGGCAGGATGCGCCGCGCGGAGTATGTCTCGGCAGCTGTGGGATATTATAAAAAGTTACTCGCCGGAAGCCCCGCCGACGAGGAGTTTTCGGCGCTGAAACGAAGCTACAACCGCGGCGACTACACAAAGGGAGTCCCTAATGAAAAATGCGTGCTTTCCAAAAAAACGCAGGGGCATATCGGCGAGGCGATAGGCTTTGTAAAAAGCGTTTTAGGCAACCGAATTCTGGTAAAAAGTAGCCTGAAACCCGAAGTCGGTGACGCGTTCAAGATTCTCAGAGCAGGAGAGGAGCGCGGCAGCGCATATATAAAAAGCGTCGAAGGACTGCCTTCGGGATTTATAGCCGAGTATCGCGGGAACGTCTTAAAAGGCGACGAAGTGAGGATAACCACCGACGTCGCTCTGAACAGGCGTTTACTTCTGAGGCGCCGTCTTCCCGTCACGGTGCGCCTTTCGGCAAAGGCGGGAGAGAGGCTTAGTGCCGTAATAGAGGGGGGAGGAAGGAAGGTTTCCCTTTTCGGGGAAGTCTCCCCGTTTGCAGAGCGCCGTCCGGTAACCCCCGCCGAGTTCGTAGAAGTTTTTTTAAAGACCGATAAATTCCCCTTTGCTCCCGAAGTCGAGGTTGAAAGCGACGGCGTATTTATCCCGAAAAGCACGCTGAACGACTTCCGACGTCGGCTTTACGCCGCATTTTTCGAGAGTATGAGGGAAAGGCGCGACCCGAAAAATGTCGACATTTCGGGGATTTTGTCTCCCGCCGCAGCAGTGGAAGGGCGCGGAGAGGCATATATCCTTGCGAAGGTGCCCGAGCGCGCGGGTTTGACGGTCATATTGGCGCCCGACGACTATTTCGGCGCCGAAACAGAAAAATTTTCGCGCTATGACGGCGAAAGATACCTCTATCTCCTCCCCGAATTTTCGAAAAGGGAACTCGACTCCCTGGAAGGCGCGGCAAAAAAGATCGGCGGTATTTATGCCGAAAATATATCGGGAATAACGCTTTCACGGAAGTGGGGAGTGCGCCTCTTCCTCGGAACGGGCATGAATATTTTCAACTCGACTTCGGCGGCGGAGGCTCGTAAGACAGCGGACAGGCTGGCGCCTTCAAAGGAGCTTAAAAGGTCGGAAGCGGCGTTCGGAGGCGCATACTTTACCCGCGGCAATATCAAATTGATGGACATCGTCTATTGCCCGTACGGCGGGGAGTGCCGGAACTGTCCCGGGCGCGACAGGGGCACTCTCACCGACGAGGGCGGAAGGGAGTTCGTGCTGAGGCGGATAAGGGCGGGACGCTGCCTTTTCGAAGTCTATAATTGCGCCGACCTCTGTATAGAAGGCGACATGCCGGAAAAGTTATACAACTTTGTGCTTTACGACGAAAAAACTGCGGAAAAGCTGTCAAAATGCGACAAAACTGAGTATCGTAAAATCGCTCCCGTCACGGCGGGGCTCGACAAGCGAGGTGTGGAATGAGCGGCTTCAACCAATTCAAAACGACGATAACGGAGGACTCCGGGCGCTATTTCAGATATCCCGTGGACATTCCCCGGGACGCATACGAAGCGGAGTTCGAGTACTCCTTTTTCCCGAAGCGCGGAGAGAACGGAAAAAACGAAATCGACCTTATTCTGACCGGAAAACCGCTTGCGGAAGGTGAAGGGGAGCGCGACATCGGCACCCGCGGCTCGTCTGTCGGGAGAGTGGTGATTTCAAAAGCCTATTCCACGCCCGGTTACGAAAGAGTCAGCCCGTCCGAGATAGCCTCGGTAGTGATAGGGCGCGGAAGGCTCGGTTCAAAGGAGGTCGAAGTCGTCGTCAAATGGCGTTTTAAGCGCAAGGAACGCCGCTATTATGCGGGAGACATGCACACCCACTCCGTCAATTCCGACGGCAGACTCACCTATGAAAAATTGCTGAAAAAAGGAAAGCGAAAGGGGCTTGACTTCCTGTTCGTCACCGACCACAACAGGACGGTAACAGGGGAGCTTCCCGCAGTTGCGGGGCTGACGGCGATAGAGGGAGTGGAGATCACTCTTTTCGACGGGCACGCCAACTTTTTGGGGGTGAGGCAACCTTATAGCGGAAGCTTTACCGTCGACAGTCTCGAAAAATGGCGGAAACTCAGGGACGAAGCGCGAAGCAACGGCGCATTTATCGTGGTAAACCATCCCTTCTGCAAACGCTGTCCCTGGCGATGGGAGCTGAATGCGGAAGACTTCGACGCCGCGGAGGTGATTAACGGACCGCCGAGGGAGGACAACCGCACCGCCACGGAGTGGTGGAAAAAGCAACTCTCCGTCAAACGCCTTGTCCCGGTCGGAGGCTCCGACTACCACCGCGACTACTTTGTCGTTTCGACTTTGGGTATGCCTGTTACTTTCGTGCTGGCGGACTCCGCCGAAAAGCAGGACATCATGGAGGGGCTGAGAAGGGGGCATACGGCGGTGGCTTCTTCCTTAAAGCGCGGCGCGATAGAATTAAGAAGCGGAGAATACGTCGCGGGCGACGAGGCGCCTTTCACCGGGGACAACGTCGTCACGGTACGCGTGCCGTACATGAAGCGGGGCGAAAAACTGAGGATAACCGACGGCGAAGGGGTGCTGAAAGAGATGACTGCGAAAAAGTCGGGCGGGATTGCCGTGTCCGTTACGCCGCGGACGAAGGGAGCCTTCTTCGCGGAAGTCGTTTCGGGTTATCGCGGCGTTAAAAGGCTTGCCTTCGATATTCTGCTTTCCTTCATGCTCCCGGAGGACGCCTTCAGACGCCACCCCGAATTCACCTTCGCCCTCTCCGCGCCGATATATTTCGTTTAGACGGATATTGCCTCTTTGTATCCCGTGCGCGTAACCGCGTAACGGAGTATGTCGCATCCCCGAAAGGAGTGCGGGAAAGAGCTTCTCATTTCTTATATAAATATTTATTATTGTAATTTAAATTTTGCTGTGATATAATCGGACTATGAACAACCCCGCGCTGAAACAAAAACGAATGGTGACGGGTTTCCAGAAGTTCTCGCTGGGTCTTGGGGATTTGGGATACTCGCTGGTGGTCAACACCTTTTCTTCGTACATACTCTTTTTCGGGGTCACCGTTATGGGCGTCAACCCTTCCGTAATGGGGGCGGTCATCGCGGTCGGTACCGTATGGGACGCCATTACCGACCCGATAATGGGGTATATTTCCGACAACACCCGCAGCCGCATTTTCGGAAGAAGACACCTCTACATCCTGATAGGAATGTTCGGAATGGTCATCTGCAACGTATTGTTGTGGTCTGTCCCGAGAGATTTTTCCTCTGCGGCGATGGCGGCGTGGTTTGCGATGTGCATAATCGGCATGCGCACCTTCACGACGATGGTTCAGACGCCGGTTTCGGCGCTCTCCCTCGACATGGCGGGGGATTATAACGAAAGAAGCACCATTCAGATTGTCAAGTCGGTGTTCATGATTCTGGGAATATTGCTGCCGACTGTTCTGATAGGCGTCTTCCAGACCGATTTCGTGCGGGACGGCGTCACGGTGGACGGAAGATTCAACCCCGACGGCTACTTAAACTTCGGATATGTGACGAGTGCATGCTGTATAGTTTTCAACATGGTGATGTATATCTCCACCTACTCGCACATTCCGCGCCTTAACGCCGTGGCGGCGAAGGATCCCGTAAGTCAGATGAACATAAAAGCCGCCAAGAAGATATTCACCAATTTCTTCGGCGCGCTGAAAGATAAAAACTTCCGCGCAATAACGATAGGCTACATGGTGGCGATGATGGCGGCTTCGATATTGATAGCCGTCGGAATGAACGTCTTCACTTTCACCTTCGAAACGAGCAAGTTCGAAATGTATACCCTCATGGCGGGGCTCTTCCTGATGACGATAGTCGGACAGCCTCTGTGGATGTACATTTCCAAAAAGTTCGACAAGAAAAAGGCGCTTATAGTCGGCATGATAATAAGCTTTACCGGCTGTATAATGCTGCTTATCATGTTCCTTGCGCGGGATTTCTTCGTCGGGCTCCTGCACCAAAACCCGATAAACGTCATTTTCATGATGCCGCCGCTGATGGTCGCGGGGCTGGGAACGGGTGTTCTTTATTCCCTTCCCGTAGCTCTTATAGGCGACGTGGTCATCCTCGAAAAGGCGGCGACGGGAGAGGACAAGACGGCAACTTACACCGGCTTTCTGACCTTCGGCAACAAGGTGGGACAGGCGTTGTCGTCGGCTGTGCTCGGCTTCATGCTGGACGCGATAGGATTCAAGGAGGGCTCCCCGACGCAGACCGCAGAGGTCTCGGCGGGCTTGGGGTGGATAATGTGTATCGGCGTCATCCTGGCAATCGGGATAGGGTTGTTTATCTTCACCCGCTGTAAAATGACAAGGGCGGACGTGCAGCGGGCGATGGACGGGCTCGAACGACAAGAAAACAAAAATACCGAAGTTTCGGCTACCGAAACAGAGGTTTTGGATATCGATACGGAGCAATAAATGATATCATTCGGAGCAACTAACGACAAAGCTTCAAACGACAAACTGCACACGGCAATATTCGGTTATCCGTTGGACGCAGACGTAGGTTACGTATTGAACATCGACGGAATTCCGGCGGGGATAGCCAGATTGAAAGTCACTCCGGAGGAATCGCACATCGTAAGAGTAGGGATACTTCCCGGGTTCAGAGGAAAGGGCTACGGCGACTTTTTCACGCGGTCGCTGATGAATGTGCTTATAGACGTCACCGACAGGATAGTCATAGATTACGTCAGCGACTACTATCTGCAGTTCGGTTTCATAAAGGAAGGGGAGAGAATGGCGATCGACCCCGAGAAGCTGGTTTTCCCGCATAAGTGCGGGCATTGACCGAAGCTTTTTACAAAGCCCGGGGCGGCTCCGCCTTAAAATCCGGCGCCGAGGAAGACGCCGAGGCTTCGGGAGGAAGCGTACAGCCCGGAGTAAGCGCTTCCCCGGAACGCCCGAAAGACATTTAAAAACGGAAAACATATCGGATTACGGAGAAATACAGACTATGGACATCGAAGTTACTCCTTCGAATTTTATCGAAGACATAATTGTTGAAGACCTGAAATCGGGGCGCTATCCCTACGTTTATACCCGCTTTCCGCCGGAGCCGAACGGCTATCTTCATGTCGGGCACAGCAAGTCGCTTTGCATAAATTTCGGCATAAAGGAAAAGTTCCGCGGGCGCTGCAATCTGCGCTTCGACGACACCAACCCCACGAAAGAGGACGTCGAATATGTCGAATCGATAAAAGAAGACATCCGTTGGCTGGGGTTCGAGTGGGACAAGGAGTTGTACGCATCGGACTACTTCGACCGGACATATGAACTTGCCGAAAAGCTGATCGAAAAAGGTGTGGCGTACGTGTGCGATCTTTCCGCCGAGGAAATACGTCTGACCCGCGGCACGCTGAACGAGCCCGGGAAGGAGAGCCCTTACCGCAACCGCTCCGTCGAGGAAAACCTGACTCTGTTCAGAGAGATGAAGGCGGGAAAGTATGCGGACGGCTCCAAGGTGCTGCGCGCAAAAATCGACATGGCTTCACCTAATATCAACATGCGCGACCCCGTGCTGTACAGGATAGTCCGCGCCAGACATCACCGTACGGGCGACAAATGGTGTATCTATCCCATGTACGATTTCGCTCATCCGATAGGCGACGCCCTGGACGGGATCACGCATTCGATATGCACTTTGGAATTCGAGGATCACCGCCCGTTGTACGACTGGGTGACGGAGCAATGCGGGTTCGTAATGCCGCCGAGACAGATAGAGTTTGCAAGACTGAATATCAAAAACACGATAATGTCGAAGCGCTACCTGAAAAAGCTTGTCGAAGACGGCACCGTGACGGGCTGGAACGACCCGAGAATGCCCACAATCTCCGGTATGAGAGAAAGAGGCTATCCTCCGGCAGCGATAAAGGAATTCTGCGCGAGAGTGGGAGTGGCTAAAGCCAACTCCGAAGTAGACCCCTCTCTTATGGAGTTCTGCGTGAGGGAGGAGCTCAATCGGACCGCCGACAGAGCGATGGTGACGGAGCAACCGTTAAAGCTTGTCATCGACAACATGGCGGATGACGAGGAGTGTGAGTTTTCGGTAGTTAATAATCCCAATTCCGAAACTTCGGGAACCCATACAGTCATTTTAAGAAAAGAGATCTACATCGACGCAAGCGATTTCAGCCTCAATCCGCCCCCCAAATACAAGCGGCTTGTAGAGGGCGGTCTTATACGGTTGAAGGGGGCGTATATCCTCAGGCACACGGCGACGAAACTTAGGGAAGACGGCTCGGTGGAGGAAATACATTGCGAATATATCGAGCATTCCGAATCGGGCGGCATAAACGCCTCGATGAAGGTAAAGGGTACGGTGCAATGGGTGTCCGTCAAAGACGCCGTGGACGTCACGCTGAATAAGTACGAAAGCCTTCTTGTCGACGCAAAAGACGGCGTTACCGACTTCAACGAAAGGATAAATCCCCACTCTCTCACCGTGGTGAGGGGGGCGAAAGCCGAACCTTTCGTTTTTGCCGCCGGAAAAGGCGCCACCTTCCAATTCATGCGTATGGCGTATTATAAATATGCGGGAGAGGGAGTTTTTTACAGAATCGTCGAACTGAAAGACTCTTTCAACAAATAATTTGTTTAAAACCCGCGGGGCGCAGTCGCCTTACGGATTTTTCCTTCGGTTTTATGTTCGGACAGCCCGCTTACCCGGCGGGCGCCTTTTTATATTATTAATAGTAAAGTAATAGTAAAAAGCATTTTTGACGCCGGTGATTTGTGGTAGAGTAGAATCAGCATAATATAATCGGGCGAGTGTACTCCCCGAAAACGAAGAGGTATGCGATGAAAGCTGTTTTAGCGAAGAGAACGTTGAATACGAGGCGCCTTTCGGGCGCCAAAGCGCTTTTATTTTTATGCGCGCTCGCGCTCGCGTCTGCGCTTATAATATGCGCTTCGGCAGCAGGCGCCCGGGCAGCCGGAACTTTCTCCGGCGTCGGCGCCGACGCGGCAGCCGACGATTTCGAATTCGGCGTCTTCACATCCGAGGGGTTTCGTTTCGGCACGGCTTACGATGTCTCGAGCGGCTATCCGTCCGTAACGCTTCAATTCACAAAAACGGTTGACACGGGGGCGAAGTTTTGGTACTACCTTTCAGAGGACGATACGCGTCCCGAAAACGTGACATGGTCGGAGTTCGGTGACGCCGCCACCGACGGATCGATGACGGCTTCTTTGTCGGATGTAATTGCCGATAGGAGCGATTACTACGAAACCTACATATTCTTCTCGGGCGGGTTAGGCGACGACAGATATGTCGACGCTACTCCCCGCAAAATAATTTTCGTCGATTCCCGTGCGATGACAAATATGCAAGTGACAAGCCTCTCGGCAACGGTGGACGGGCGTCCGTACGATCTCAGCGAGAACGCGTCATGGACAAACAAGGCGGTGACGCTGACGGCGGTTACCAACTTTACGGGCGATCCCCGCGCCGTCAGGTTTTGGTACATATTGCCGGACGAAACGGAAGAACGCCCGTTCACGAATATTTTCTCCTCCGGTACGGACGAAGACGAATATGTTACCGGAACGGTGACGATAGGAGGCACGGCGGAGGACGCGATAAAGACGGTAAACGGCGAGCTGACAATCATAGCCGAACCTCTTGCGGGAGGAAGTGAGACGACATTCGAACGCGATTCCACCGTCAGGCTCGACATGGTGTCACCCGAGTTCACCGTTACCGCCACGGTGCAGACAGACGAGGGCACAACCGAGGAAATTTCCTCCAGTGAATGGACGCCGCATAACGTCACGCTGAGCGTCAATTTCGGTGATGCGGGAGAGCCGTTCAGCGGTATTAACGAAGTCACTTACGAAAAGATTAATCCGACCGGCGAGAGCGGTGAACCGGAACAGATTGAGCCGGTCGGCGGTAAGTATTCCTATACATGGAGCGAGAACGGCAGCTATAAGGTGGAGTTCACCGTCCGGAGCGCGTCCGGAAATTACTCCACAAAACGCTTCGAGATCAGGAAAGACGACATACAGCCTGAAATTTTGCTGTCGGCAAGTGACGGAAACGGGGCACGGATAGTGTCCGCCGGCACGCAGCCTCCGACCGGAGGCAGAGCGAAGTTCGCAGCCGAATCGATCACTTTCTCCCTTGCTCTCGACAACACGTTGCAGCAGGGCAATACGCTTACATACAGCTATTCCCTGGACGGCGGCGAGTGGAAGACGCTGACAGGCACGGATAACGTCAGAGCGCTTACGCTGACCAACGACGCTTCGTTAAAGTATCCCGGCAACGAAATAAAATTCAGGATAGAGGCGGCGACGGGGCTGTATGCCGAAGAGAGCTTCGAATTTGCCGTGCTAAGCCCCAATTTTTATAACGATATGGCGCTGATTATCCCGGAAGCGGGAGAATCGGGTTGGATAAACGAGCCCGTTAAGGCGTCCTTCGTGCTGCGGGAGTTTCTTTCGGGAGATATTCCGGACGGCGGAGAATACCTGATTTACGGCTTCTATACCGAGGCGGGGTATTCCGACGAAGCCGTCTATATGGAGCCGGTCATCGAGGCGGTAGCCGAGCGGCCCGGTTACGTCCGTTATACCGTGACGATAGAGCAGAGTCTGAACGAAGCAAGCTATTCTTTCAGAATCTACGACAGGGCGGACAATTATGTCGAATTAGAGTATGACGAAAACGGCAATCCCGTCGTCGACGAGGAGGACGAAACGGTGACTTTCCCGCTCGTGACCGGGATATTGAAGGTGGATACCGAAATTCCGGAGGCGGACATCTCCCTTTCGCTCGGAGACGTCGCTTTGAATGAAGGCGACTGGGCGGCAGGACCCGTGACGATAACGATAACGCCCGAAAACGTTCCAGTTTCGGGGCTTTCGTGCTACCCGATATTCGGCGAAGGGCATACTTCGGAAGAGCCGGTGAACGCCGCCGACGGCAAGTATTCCGTTGTCGTAAGAGTGACGGGCGAATACAGATACCGCCTTATCTCGGGAGCGGGGAATTATAAAGACTTCACGGTAACCGTCAATATCGACTCTTCCGATATAGAATTTTCCGATATCGACGATGCCGGACATCCGATAAAAGCAAGTATAGTCGCCGATTCCGGGGACGAGATAGCGCAGTCCCTCTACTATGACGAGCAGCAGTCCGCCTACATTCTGAACGGCGTTTACAGCGACGTAAAAGTGTATTTAGGCAGCAATCATGAGGGGCATTTCACCGTCATGTACATGACGGACGCCATGACGGACTATGCCGTGAATCCCGATAGCGACAACCCCGAAAACTTCCTCATAGCGCTTCCCGAAGATATTTCCCTGTCTCACGGAACGCTGACATATACTTTCAGGCTGCGTTCGAACGCCGTCAGCAGCGACGGGACATATTCCCTGACGAGCACTTCGGTAAAGCTTATCGTCAATTACGACAAGACCAATTTCGGTATTACGATAGATGGCTACGGAGACGCGGGCTGGCACTATGGGGAAATAGAATTCGAATTCAACCCGGCTGCTTCCGGTATAACGGTCAAAGGCTATCAATACAGCCTTAACGGCACCACCTGGAAGAATATCGAATTCGGAACCGCAATCGGCGAAGACGGGCATGCCGTGTGGTCTTACGGCGGGGAGCCCGTAGAAATCGAAGGCTTCCCCGAAATCACAGGCGGAGCCTATTCGGGCACAATGTACTTCCGCGCGGTTGCCGAGACCGGAAAGACAAGCAACATAGTCACTATCGAGGTCAATGTGGATACGACTCCGGCGAACCCGCTTTTAGCAATACCCGACCCCGCCGCCGTAAGCTTTGTCTCGGTTGCCGACAGAGGAAGTTACACCGCTTACGAGATCTATTCCGGCAGCGCCCTTTCGCTTTCCGGAATTTGGGAGGCGGGCAGATACGGCATGGGCAGAACCGAGTTCCAATATGCTCAATACGCCAGCGGCAGCAACAGCCCGGCGGGCTTGACGTTCCAATCTGCCGAAAGGTTTGAGGTGAATGCGGACGGGG
The DNA here is from genome assembly GCA_944362765.1 of uncultured Clostridia bacterium. GTDB lineage: Bacteria > Bacillota > Clostridia > Christensenellales > DTU072 > Stercoripulliclostridium_A. The sequence continues at coordinate 24,828 of CALVTP010000005.1, forward strand.
AGTATTGGATAAGCGCCGCTAAAGGCGGAGAGACGGAATACTACTACGTAAGATTCATTGTCTATGATCCCGAGACGGATATTTCGGTAAGTTTAGAAGTCGGCGGAGTGCTCTCCGAGGGCGATATGACCGGCGGAGTCACCTGGACAGAATCGGCAACGGTTTCCTTGCGGGCTTCGGCTTCGACGGCGGTATATTTTTGGTATTCTCTCGGGAACGACGCCTCAGGAAATCCGGTCTGGGAGCGTCTCAATGACGAGGCTGCCGTGCTTGACTCCGGTAACATTGTTGTCTGGGAAGCCGTTTTCGAAGGCATTGAAGGCGCCGGCGATCCGTCGGTTTCGATAGGAAACAACAACAGAACCACGATAAGCGGGAACGCCCGCTATAATCTGAAATTCAGAGTAACCGACCTGTTCGGGAACCAAGCCGTCGACGACAGTAATTACATTATCCGCATTGACGGATCGGTACCTCAGTTCGAATTGGAGTTTATCACCCCGACGCATCCCGAAGGCTTGACGGACGAAGATATCGAAAAATGGATAACCGAAGCCGTTTCGGTGACGATAGTGCCCGTTGCAACGAGTCCCGGAGGGGTCAGGTACGAGTATCAGGTCGGCGAATCGGGCGAATGGCAGCTGATAGCGGGGACGAGTTTTTCGACAAATCACATCGTCGGTTTCGACGACAACGGCACGATAGTGATCCGAGTTCGCGCCGAATCGCTTGCAAACGAGAACAGTTACATGTCCGAACCATATGAACTTAATATCGACCAGGTGGTGCCCGAGTTCAGCTTTGACGCAAAGGCGGATCGCCTGGACGACAACGGGGAAACGATTTCCTCCTCGACGCTGGCTCCCGATCAATGGACAAATGCCGACAGGGTCTCCATCACGATAACTCGGGACGCCGATAACGAGTCCCCGGTCAAATACGAGTACAAGTGGAGCGACGGAAGCGCCTTTGAAAGTTGGGAGGATACGGGCACCGCTCTGACGTCCGACAAGATAAGAACGCTGACGGTGCGCGCTATAAGCGGAGACGGCAGCGGTATCGTCGTCGAGCACTCTTTCACCGTCAATATCGACAACGTTGCGCCGGTAATTCATTCCGGCAACATCCGTAACTCCGAAACGGGTGAACCGAACGAGTACTACATCGACCAGGAAATCACCTATGTCGAAGCCAATTTAAAGAGCGCCACTTACAACAACTTCCCGCTTTCCAACGGGCAGATCATAGCGACGAACACCGTCGACAATTCCAACGGCGGCAGGGTGGAAATCAGGGTGGAAGACATGGCGGGGAACGTCACGACGCTGACATTTATCATGACCATATTCCCGCTGAATGTCAACAATATCACTACTTCCACGCAGGACAGAAACCTTCTGAACCGCCTCGAAAACGATTATAATGCGGCGGCGCAGGCGGGCGGTCTGACGGACAGCAGGATGCAATACTTCGAAACGCTGATACAGCGGCTCAAAGACAGGCTGATTATGCTGGAAACGCAGATAGGCGCTTACAGAAACTACCTGTCGCAGGTCAATTCCAAGCAGTCGTTTACGCTCGAATCCGATTACGACACGATGTTTAAGTACATCAACTACTTCGAAACCGAGGACGTCAATATCCGCTATCCCGATTGGATGCAGCAGGCTATCTGCGAAGGCGAGTACAGGACCTATTACCTGAAACTCGAAAGCGAGTTCGATAAATTGCAGGTGCTGATGGAGGAGGTTTTGGCTATAGAGGACGCGGTAGTGCTGCTTCCCGCGACAAACGTAGTCGCACGCGAAGATTACCAGGATATCATAAGGGTATATAACGAGTACGACTCCCTGGCGCGCGACCAGAAGGCGGTGTTCACCCCCAATCTTCTCAATAAGCTCACCGAACTCAGGCGCATCTGCGAAGTGCTGCTGATGCAGGACGAGGAAACGGGGATAAGTATCGACGGCGAACAGCTTGTCGGCGAGCTCGGCGGTTCGCAGCTGACGGTGACGTCATATGCGCCCGAATCGCAATATTTCATCGAGGCGCAGACGACGCTTTATAATCAATTGACGGCTGCCGATTCCAGGAAGATACTCTCCATCAACAGATTGGCGCTGGAAGGGGCGGGGGCAGAATTCAATACCGGAGAAATCACCGTCACCCTCCCGATACCCGAAGATTACAGACAATATGTCTACTTTGCGGTGTACGAGCTTTCTCCCGACGGCACCATCAAGAGGATAGAGACCTCCCGCATAGCTCCCGACGCCGAGTCGGTGTATTTCACGACGAATACGCTGTCGACGTACATTCTTGCGACTACGGCAAACGTCGTCGTTGCGGAGGAACCCGAAAAGATTTACGGCTCGATAGCGGGTATCGAAGTCGACGCCACGATGCTGACATACATTACCTATGCGGTGGTGGCGATGTTCGTGATCTTTGTCATCATAGTGCTCCTCGTAGCGCTGAGAAGACGCAAGTTCCTGCAAAGCTACAACCGTGACCATAAGAAGGCTCTCATAAGGCGCGGCATCCATTCCATCCCGAAGGGCAACCCGCCGCCGCCGTCCAACCCCGCACGCCCGATAGAGCGCGTCGGACACGACCCGCAGGTCTTCTACAGAAAGAAGAAATAATTTTATTCTGCCCGTATCCGCGGGCTCAAAAATAAAGGAAAGGAGGTAACAAATGGCAATCGACGTTAAAACTTTGGCGTACGTCAATTTTTACGCGGCAATGGGAACCCTCGAAAAGTACGTAGAGTACGACACGGGCGCCCGTGAGCTTGCCAAGGGGCAGAACCTTAACGTGCGCTTCAAAGTGCAAGGCTCCGGTCCCGACGGCGTGCTGATATTCGAGGAGGGCAAAGTCAGGGCGCTCCCTTACGATGCCGGTATCAAAACGGACATCGTTCTGATTTGCAAGAACGCCGAACATTTCAATAAAGTGGTAGCGGGTACCGCCATGCCGATTCCCGTGAAGGGCGTCTTCAAGACACTTTCTTTTATGGGCAATGCCAATTCCCCCTTCATGGTACTGACGGACAACATGGCTAAAATCATGCGTCAGAAGGAGTTCAACAATCCGCAGGAGCGGGAACTCAGCACCAAGCTTGCGTTCTATGCTATGGTGGCAGGTATCGCAGAGGTCGGCAATCACGATCCGATAGCGCGTTATGCCATGAAACGGGTGCTTGACGGCGAGATGGTGCTCGGGATAAAGGACGTCTGCTACGCCACGCTGGTGAAGACGGGCGGCGCTTCCGACGAGGCGCGCCTCACTTGTATCAGACAAAAAGGCAGCAACGGCAGGGCGTTCATGACCTTTGATTCGATAGACACCGCCAAAGGGCTTATCGACGGCGAACTCGACGCGATGGCGTGTATCAGCAGCGGCAAACTCGACACGCGCGGGCATATGCTGATGCTCGACAACGTCAACAAGATATTGAATATCGTTCCCAAATATTTGGCTTAGGAGGACTGCATGAAGACATATACTTACCCTAAAAACGTCGAAACGATGACGAGAGCGGGAAAAGTCATTCCCGCGGGCGTCTATGGTCACTTAGGACCCGGCGAAGGCTGCATGATCCCGTCTTCCGCCTATCCTTTCTTTGTCTCGCGCGCCAAAGGCTCCGAAATGTGGGACGTCGACGGCAACCGTTTCATCGACTTCATGTGCGGCTACGGACCCAACGTCACCGGCTATTGCGACGACGACATCGACAACGCCGCCATGAAACAGATAAAGATAGGCAACTGCACCTCGCTACCTTCCTATATCATGGTCGACTTTGCGGAACTTCTTACCGCGACAGTCAAAAAGGACTGGGCGTTTTTCTGCAAAAACGGCGGGGACGTCACCACCTTTGCCGTCATGATAGCGCGGTACTTTACCGGTAAAAAGAAGATTATCTTCGTAAATAACTACTACCACGGCGTGGCGCCATGGACGCAAAAACCCGACTCCCCGGGAACGCTCCCGGAAGATTGCATGAACTCCCTCTATGTCAATTGGAACGACATCGACGGACTGAAAAAGGTGATCGCCGAAAACGACGACATAGCCTGCTTTATCTCCACTCCGTATATGCACGGGAATTTTGTCGACAACGAACTTCCCGCCGACGGCTATTGGCAGGAGGTCAGGAAACTCTGCACCGAAAACAACATCGTGCTTATCGTCGACGACATCCGCGCGGGGTTCAGGCTTTCGTTGCAGGGAAGCGACAACTACTTCGGCTTCGAAGCCGACCTTATATGCTTCTGCAAAGCGCTCGCGAACGGCTATAACGTTTCCGCCCTCTGCGGCAAGGAGTTTTTGAAGAGCGCCGCCGCTTCCGTTCCCTATACCGGCTCCTATTGGATGAGTGCGGTGCCGTTTGCGGCGGGTATAGCCAATATCAACAAGCTTATTCAAGGGAACGCCTGCGCCCACTTCAAAGAGATGGGCGAACGCCTCGAAAGCAACCTGATGAAGACGGCAAAAGAGCTCAATGTGCCGTTGGTGTTCTCCGGTCCCCCGGCGCTGTTCTATATGCGTATCAAGGACAAGCAGGACAACTTCCTTCTTCACCAGGAATGGGTGGCGGAGTGCGTAAGAAGAGGGGTGTTCGTCACCAACCACCACAACCACTTCCTGAACCTTTCGATGACGAAGGAGCTTATTGACGAAGCTACTACGATTTGCTCGGAAGCGATGGAAGTCGTCGTCAAAAACCACCCCGAACTCTTTAAATAATTTTAATATTAAGTACCCCCGCGGGCGCACGCCCGCGAGGGACGGAAGAAATTAAATGACAACAGTAATAGTACTTTCCGCTTTGGCTGCGGCGCTGTCGCTGGGTGCGATAATAGCCGTTTCGTTGGCGGTAAAAAAACTGAACAGGGGCTCGTCCGAAAGCGGATACGAAAAATTTATTTCGGAGCTCCAAAAGGTGAATATCTCGCTTTCGGCTACCATAAAAGCTTATACGGATGCCCAAGAGCGCGATTTTGACAACCTTGCAAAGCGAATAGAAAGCTCCGGCGAAAAGGAAAGGGCGCAACAGGAAAAGCTTCACGATGTCGTTTTAAATTCCGTAAAAAGCATTGCGGACGGCAACGAAAAGCGGATTACGGAGATGAGTAACGCCCAGCGCGAAAGCCTTCAGGAGATAAAAAAGGAGCTGAAGGACTCCTTGGAAAAGCTCGAAAAGGGTACGAGAGAGGAATTGGAACGGGTAAGAAAGGATAACTCCGAACAGTTGGAGCGCATCCGCATGACCGTCGACGACAAGCTGTCTAAGACGTTGAACGAGCGCCTCGACTCCTCCTTCAAAAACGTCAGGGAATCCCTCGACCGCCTCTACAAAAACCTCGGCGAGCTGAAAAGCCTCGACACAGCCGTCGGCGACCTCAACAGGACTTTAAGCGGCGTCAAGACGAGGGGAAACTGGGGGGAGCTTTCTTTGGAAACGCTTCTTGAAGACATACTCACCCCCGAGCAGTTCGAGCGGCAGTCGACTTTGGGCTCGCGGTCGAGAGAAACCGTCGACTTTGCCGTTAAAATGCCCGGTGCGGACGGCGATTTTGTCTATCTTCCCATCGATTCGAAGTTCCCGGTGGAGGACTTCCAACGCATGATGACGGCTTTGGAGGCAGGCAACGTCTCCGAGTACGAATCGAACAGAAGAGAGTTTGAAAAACGACTGAAAAGCGAGGCTGTTTCCATCAAAAACAAGTATATCAAGCCTCCGAAAACCACCGATTTCGCGCTTATGTACCTTCCGACGGAGAGCCTTTACGCCGAGGCGCTGAGGGTCCCGGGACTTGTTGAGGAGATACAGCGCAGTCAGCGCGTCATCATCACCGGACCGACGAACGCGGCAGCGCTTTTGAATTCGCTCCGGATAGGCTTCAGAACGTTGATGATACAGAAAAACTCCGCCGAAGTCTTTAAGATCCTCAGCGACTTCAGGAAAAAGTTCTATGATTTTAAGGATACGCTGGCTGCCGTCCGCGAAAACCTCAGAAGGGCGGGGGAGAAGCTGGATAAAGCCGAGAGCAGTACCGAGAAAATCGACAAATCGCTCCGCCGCGCCGAAAGACTGGATATCGACGAAGCCGTCGAACCGCCCAAGCTCATCGGCGGCGAGTCGGGAGGAATTTAGAAAAGGAAAATCAGCGTGTTTAACGCACGCCATATGATACAAAAATCAAATTCAGCGTTTTAAGGCTTTTAGCCGAACGGGAGGAAACATGAAACGCTTCACATTGATTGTCACGGCGGTACTTACGGTACTATTGGCGCTGACATTGACTGCTTGCAACAGCGAAAAGGACATGACCGCGGCTCGGATTGACGCCGGCGCGGGCGGCAAAGTCGTCGGAGACCGCGTCGAAGTCGTCGTCGAACAGGGCACCGCGGTAGCCGACCTTTCCACCATGATTTCGACGGTTTCCAACGCGCCTTGGAAGTTGTACAGGGACGCAGGCTGTACCGAGGAGATCGCCGATAAAATAGTGCCGGGAGACGGGTACGTTCTGAATAACGGCGACAACACTTACTATGCCGTTGTCACATCTTTAGACGGAGAGCACACCGCAACATACACCGTTGTCGTGCATAAACGCTTTCAGGTTACGGCGATCGTTTTAAATTCCGAGGGGCTGACAATCGGCACGGAAACCGTCGAATCCTACACAAAGTACACTCCCGAGGCGGAAATTGCCGTGCCGGAGGGGTATCGCCTGGAAGGCTGGAAAGCCGACGACGAGCGCTGGGCGGAAGACGGACTCATCAGAAGACAGACCAGCTTCGCTCCGATAGTTTCTCCCGAAAGTTACACCGTGACGCTTTCGCTGGGCACGGACGAGACGCTAAAAGATACCATCGAGACCGAATACACCGTCATCTACGGTGAACAATTGACCTTCCCCGTGATTTCCGACGCCACGCGCGAAGCGATGTCATTAAAAGGCTACGGCTTTTCGGGCTGGGCGAACTTCTATAACGGCGAAGCCTTCACCGACCCGGACGGGAAAATGCTTGCTCCTTGGTCGAGGGAAGCTTCATTAACGCTGAAAGCGCTGTGGACTCCCGTTGATTACACCATTACATATTCCGCGGGAGATACGGCTGTTATACCCGAAGAAAATCCTGATACGTATAATGTCGAAAATGTCACCAAACTCGATATTCAGGCTCCCATAACTAAGGTTCCGGACGCCGAAACCATATATAGCGTGATGATAACGGGTGCGCTCAGGGCGTCTTACGATATCTATAAGTTCGAAGGATGGTACTTTGACGAAAACCATACGGAAGCGGTGACGGAGGAAAATTGGGTAGGCAGAATCGGGAACGTTACCTTGTATGCAAAGTACGAGGGAACCGAAGAGGAGCCCTCGGTCGAAGTTCACCACGAGATCGCCGACTACTTTGTCACAGCCGAAGGAGTCCGTTTCGGAGCCTTCCCGCAAACCCTTATCGCCGTAACCGACGACATGACCGATGCCGAAAAGGCGGAAACGGAAGAAATTTTAGAGGCGCTGAAAGCCGATATCACCTATTTTCCGGGCGAAGGAAACGTTCCGCCGGTGAACGGACTTCCCGCATGGTATCCCTTTGATGACATTGAGAATATTGATGACATTGAGTATATGTGGTACATCGATACCGATTATAACGGTATCCTCTATCGCGGCGTATATTTCACCGCCAAACGTAGCCCGGATAACCCGGCTTGTCAGGCGGAATACGAAGCCAATGTGATCTATTGGTTCAGGTGGGAGCCCGTGCTGTGGATCCCCGGCGCCACGACGGAAGGATACACCACTCTCGTTTCAGACAAAGTGCTGTACTCAACCGAGCTTGCAGCGGACGGCGCGCTCACTTCCTATTCCGGAAGCGCGTTGGATAATTGGCTGAACGGCACTTTCCTCGACGAAGCCTTTACCGAAAGAGCTGAAATGCTGATCCCTTCGACTGTCGTCGACAACTCGGAATCCGCCGCAGGCTACAACGAAAACGGCGATGCGCGCGTCTATATTCTCTCTAAGTCGGAAGCCGAAGCCATTGCCGGTAAAGAAGCTACCGACTACGCCAAAGTAATGGGCTATGTTTCCACGTGGTGGACGAGGACGAATGTGAATAACGGAACGGAAACGGGATTCTACGCTGCCGGCGGCGACATTATTGCCGCGAGCGATTCTTCCGTCGGAGTGTTACCCGTTCTTAGGCTGAACATCAGGCGTGCCGACGACGTCGTCGAAGAGCCGGAAGAACCCGTGGATCCCGACACGGGAACGACGGAACCGGAGACTCCCGACGGCGGGCAGGGTACCGATCCGAACGCCTGAACAGGCGTCGTTTATAAGCGTTCATATTTAAAAACGCCCGGGAAGTACGGGCGTTTTTTTATGAGTGGAATGAGTTTTCGTCGTTACGTTCCGATCAGCCGAAATTCTTAACCCGAACCATTTACCGCAACCGTTGACGGAAACAGTTGACCGAAATTCTTAACCGCAATCGACGCAATGGACGCGTGTACAAAATCTCGGTCTAAAACTCCTTTATCATCTGAGAATACCCGAGCGGGGCATAGCCGAGTTTTGAGTAAAGCGCTGCGGCGCGTGTGTTCGCGTCGGAGACTTCGAGCCTCAGCCTTTTAACTCCCGCTTTAACAGCCTTCTTTTCGATGAAATCAAAGTATAGATGCCCAAAACCCATAGAACGGTACTCCGGATATAGAAAAAGCTCCTCAAGCCACCACACTGTTCCGCCCGCCTCGCGGGAGTAGGTTTTGGATATCAGTGCGTAACCCGCGGCTACTCCGTCGGCTTCAAGAATAAATCCTTCCTGGTATCTGTCCGAGCGCATCAGTTCTTCGAATGCCGATTCGTGGTAATCGGCGGGGATGCCGTGGCTGACCGCTTCGGACGAATAAAACGTCGTCGAAGCCGCAATAAAAAAGTCGTGGTCGGATTTTAAAATTTTCCTGATTTTCATTTGTTCTCTCCGGTGTTGTTTGCAGCCGAATCGCTGTTTTTAGAGGCGATATCGCAGCGCTTATTGAAATATGGCTTGTCAAGGTCGCGTAGGGCGTCAAGCTCGTCGGAATCGTATTCCTCCTCCTCTTCCTCTTCTTCCTTTCCCGGCAGCAGCGGGAAGGGTTCCGGATTCGGTTCCGCCATGACGTTTTCGAGGGCGTTCGCCTTTTTAATGCTTCGGATACCGATGACAATCATTGCTACCCCGGCGGCAATCGTCAGCGCACTGAAAAGAGCGCCGAAGGCGGCTATCGAGTCGGCAAGCTGCTGCCCATGCAGATTAGCTCTCAAAATGGTGACGTTCAACAACATCAAAGACATCATCGCGGACACCAGTCCTATATTTCGTATAGAAACGGCGACAAAACTCTTTTTTCTCGTCGAGCGCACGAATTGTATGACGGCGGAGCTCATCTTGATGACGGCGGGAATAAGGTTTATGACAAGCTCGAAAACAGAGCCGTCCCCCGCGGGATAGGTGCCGATTGCCGCTTGTACGACGGGCGCGACGATGACCCCGCCGAGAGCCACCAAAACTCCGCCTGTGATTGCGAAGATTATCTTGGAAATTTTGGAAGGGAGGTAGCCGTAGCGCTTGACCACCATTCGTCCCGCCAGCACTATCCCGCCTCGCATCAGTACCAAGGCGGCGTAGAAGCCCACCAAAGAGGCATACCACGTCGATTGGTAGTACGAGGCAAGCGAAACGAGATAGAAAGTGTAAAAGACATTCCACACCAGCGTTATAAATGTGGTGACAAGCGTTCTTATCGTGTAGTCGCTGATGATTTTTCCGATGAATTTATGGTTTTTGAGGCGTTCGAAGAACTCTCCCGAAAAAAGTTTTTCCTTTGCCGCCTTGTGGAGCTGCTTTTTGAAGATCAGGTAGCCCGCAAGCAGCAATACGGATAGTCCTATTGCCATGCCGTAAATGACCCATGCGGTCGGATTGTTCTGACGGCTCGTTAAGAGCGCCAATGCCGCCGCGTCAAACGCCATTGTTATCGCCGAAGCGGTGGCGAACGTGATTAATTTTGCGGTGCGACTGACCTTTATGACGATTTTCACTATAAAGATTATTATACCATATAACGCATTATAAATCAAGTAAGACTTTACGGGAAAATTTACGACAAAAACGGAATAATATGGGGAAAATCCGACAAATTATATAAAAATAATCCTCCGTTAGCGACGGAAGACGCCGCGTTTTCTCAGCGTCGCTTCGGTGATGATTATACCCGCGTACATCAACACCAGCATGGCGTAAAAACCGGCAAGCGAGCCGTACCAGTCGGAGGAGTATCTTACCGACATAAATATAAGATAGCAGGTGTAAAAGATATTCCACGCGCCGACAAGCGCCGACATCAGCGCCGTGCGTGCGCTGTAATTTCCGGTAATCAATGCAAAAAAGGGGCTTTCGTTGAGCTTTTTGACGGGGCGGAAGGAAGTAGAAAGGAGGACGGTTTTCAGCTCCTTTTTAAAAAGCAAAAACAGCGTCAGCCACACCGCCGAAAAGAGGATGGCTCCGCCATAAATTATCCACGCCCATATGTCATGCCAAAGTCTTGAAAGGAAAATTACCTTGCGACACGTCGAAGACGACGGCAAACGCCGTCAATATCCCGAAAGAAATCAGCAATGCGCCGGTACGGACTCTCCTCATGAAAAAAGTTTACCATATATTAACTTGCAAATCAACCGACAAAACCTGTGTCCGTTCTGTTGAAGACGACAAGCCCGCTGTGGTACAATCTATAAGAGGTGAAGCATGAAATTTTTATTCGAATGCAATAATAATTCGGACGGCATGAACCGCAAAAACGGCTTTTCCCTAAGCCTCCGCTCCGAAAAAACGAACAGAACATACCAGCTGAATTCTCCGCGTTTAGGTATCCGTTTCAGGAAAAAAGGAAGCCCGATATCCCATTATCTCTCTTCCGAAAAGATGATCTGCGAAACCGGTAACGGTGTCGCGACGTTTGTCGGGAAAGAGGCCGGAGTAGTAGTCGGAATAAAGCTTAACTTTTCGGACGCTCGCTTTCCCTCAATTGACTACGACGTCGAAATTTCCCCGGGAGTAGTCATCGAATATCTCGAATATCTCTCCTTCGACGCCCCGGAGGGGACGAAGTGCGCTCCCGTTTTCAAACGTGCGCTGATTTCAAGGCATATTGCAAGACTGGGGCAACCCGTTATTGCGGGCGACCTTTTCGCGGGTATCGCAAGTCCCGTCGGCGACAACGGCGCAGAGGGGGGACGGGCGTATTTCAGGTACCACTTGGGTCGGAGTGCGGAGGAGCTCCCGGACGGTTACCGTCTCCCCTCGCTTGTTTTCGGATGCGCCGAAGGAAAGAGCATAGAGGAGTGTTTTTTCGATTACGTCGCCACTTTTTCGACTCCGAAACAATGCTTTCAGTTCAACTCCTGGTACGACAATATGTTGGACATTACCCCCGAAAAGCTCGAAAACTCCTTCCGCGAGATGCATCAAAATCTGGTGGCGGCGGGGTTTGACGGCTTGTCAAGGTACGTGGCGGACGACGGCTGGACGGAGTACTTAAAGCCGGAATTTTGGGAATTCAACAAAAAATTTCCGCGCGGGTTCGAGGAAGTTTCGGCGCTCACAAAGGAGCTCCGCGGTTCTTTCGGAGTGTGGTTCGGTCCGCGCGGCGGCTATACAACGGACACCCCGAAATATGCAAAAAATCTCCAAAAAATCGGCTATCACCGCAACCCGCTTTCCAACGATGTCTGTACCGCCGACAAAAAGTACATTGCCGACCTTGTGAAAAAAATGTCGGAATTCGTCGAAAAATATGACGTGGATTACTTTAAAATCGACGGATTCGCCACCAGAATGTGTCCGATGAAGGGACACAGGCACCTTCCGGGGCGGGGGAAGGGGTACGCCTTTTACACCGAGTATTGGGAAAATTGGATGCATGAGCTGAAAAGCCTGAAGCAAAAGTACCCGGAGCTAATCCTTAATATCACTTCTTACGCTCATCTTTCGCCGTGGTTTTTGGCGGTGGCGGATTATGTCTGGATGAACAACGCTTCCGACATCGGATTTTCGGGGAAGGGGACGAGCCTCGACCGGATGCTGACCTACCGTGACGGCAGATATTACGAGCTGTTTTATAAGCGCGGCTATCTCTTCCCCGCTGCGAACATCTATAACCACGAACCCTGTTACGCGTTGGAAAACTACGACCCCGCCGACAAGGAAACCCCCGTTTCCTTTACCGACGAAGAATTCAGGCGCTACTTAAAAGCCGCGCTGATGCGCGGTTCGGGGTTGGTCGAACTCTACTTTTCTCCCGCCATGATGGACGGCAAAAAATGGGAAATAACCGCAAAACTTTTAAATTGGGCGAAGGAGAATTTTAAAGAGCTTGCCCGTTCCCGGATTATCGGCGGCGACCCCGAAAAAGAGGAGCCGTACGGCTACTTTACTCCGGGCGGCATATTTATGCTGAGAAATCCGTCGGATAGCGAAAAGGGGTATTCTTTCTGGGCTTTCGGGAAGGAGTATTCGGGCACGCTTAAACCGTTTGAAATTGTGTTTTCGGAGTAAAATCCGCTGGAATCATCCGAAAATGCCGGAAAACAAGCGCCATATAACGACGAAATCCGACAAAAACCGGGCGAACAATGGCTGAAACCGACAGAAAAAGTACAAAAACGATAAAAACCGACAAAAAACGGCTGCCGTAAGACAACCGTTTTTATTTCGCGTAAAGCAGGGGATATTTTCCGTCGGAATTGCATTGTGCCGACTCAAAGAGCATTAATAGCGGTAATAGAAGAAAATCCCTCGTTTATCTGACAAAGTTAGTAGTGATTTTTTCGTTGTCCGGGGCGGCGATTCCCGCGGCTTTTCCCGCCTCTATGCACTTCAACAGCCAAGCCATGTTCTTCCCGATGTTTTTCATCGTCATCAGCCCTTCGGCGTCCTCTTCCACCTCCTTTGGCGAGTTCCCGAAGACGTGGTTCCAATAGTTCGACGACACGATCGGCATCGAACAAATCGAAAAGTGTTTGTTGACGACGTCCATCGAACAGACGCTCCCCGCACGTCTCGCACTGAAAACGCAGGCGGCGGGTTTGAAGCGGAAAGCGGCGCCCGCGGAATAGAAGACTCTGTCCATAAACGACATCAGCCGTCCCGAGGGGTGGGCGTAGTAGACGGGAGAGCCGAACACGAAGCCGTCGGCGTCTTTTGCAAGCGCTGCGAACTCGTTTACTTTATCGTCAAATACGCACTTTCCCGTCTTTCTGCAGCTCAAACACGCCAGGCAATCGGCTATCGGCTCGGTGCCGATAAAGAAGTTTTCCGTTTCTATGCCTTCTGCATTCAGCGCACGCTCGACCTCGAGAAGCGCTCGTTTCGTCGATCCTTCTTTTCTGGAGCTTCCGTTCACTAAAATTACTTTCATAGTATCTCCTTTATAAGATATGGGTTACCGAAATCAAGGTTTCGGTAACCTGAATTTAAATTAATCGAATACGAATGTCGTTATCGATTCGGCGGGGAGGGAGAGCTTATCGCTAGTTGAGCCGGACTCGATAAGTTCCATATTGCGTTTTTGATCGGTGCGATAAACGAGGGCGTTTCTTCCCGCGAATTCTCCCGATTTCAGAACTCTTTCCACTCCCGTCGTGTTGGTGATGACTACGACGGTTTTTCCTTCGGGAGTTTCAAACGCCGTGATAGGAAGGTAGTTTTCCCTTAGCTTTTCGAGGGGGGCGGCAAAGGAAGTGCCTGCCTCAAGCCTCACCGAACCCGGCTTCACAAAGTAGGAATAGTGCTTTAACGCAAAGTATCTTTTGGCGTAGTACAGCTCTCCCGTCTCCATATCGCCGTACAGCAGGGCGTCGGAATAGGTATCGACCATCGACGGGTCGTAGATATCCTCGTAAGCTTTCCAGGACTGCCAGCTGACTGCGTTTAAGTAGTTAAAATCGTCGGAAATAGTCTTTGCGGTAAGAATGGCGCCGCCTATATCGGTAGTGGGGTGGGTGCAGGGAAGTTCGCACCACTCGGTGAGGTGGATCTTTTTACCGGGGGCATATTGTTCGACGAGCTCCAAACCTCTCACCCTCGGGGAGATTTTGTAATCCAGGTGGTAGGAGTGCACCGACAGGTGGTCGATAGCCGCCATGACGTCGGGCTTAGCCTGAAGCGCCTTCAGATAGGGCTCGAAGTCGGCGACCTTGACGGAACCCGATTCGAACAGCGACATTCCGACGCCGTTTTCGGGGAGGGAGGAGTCGAGCATGCGATAGTACAGCACTTCCGCGAGCGTGGCGACGTCCTCGGGCTCGTAATGGCAGCCTTCCTGAGAGGCGCCTTCGCCGCCCCACGACCATTGCGGTTCATTTATGGGGGAAATATAGGTGACGGGAATACCTTCCGAAAGGAAATGTTCGGCTATCGTGACGAGGTAGTCGGCGTAGTCGTAGAAGGCGTCCTCTCTGAGGTTTAATTTATGCGTTTCGTTCTGCCCGGTGGCTGAACCCGAAACAGTCATCGAATAGTGGGGGGAGTTAGCGAACATTATCACCGAATCGACGGTGTGTCCCGGTCGCAGCGCCTCCAAAAGTACCTGATACGCCGTGTGGTCGCGCGAAAAGTCGTATTCGTATTCTCCCGTTTCGGGGTTGAAGTAATAAAACGACTGCGTAGCGCGGTTGGAGTCGACTCTGCCTTCGGGGTTATCGGCTTCGCCCGCTCCGACATTGTAGCGGTAGATATTAAGTCCCAAACCCTCTTCGGTGAACAGCGCGTTGATGACTCTCGTGCGGTATGCCGGGTCGGTAAGTCCCTGCGCCCACCATGCGCCGGTGACGCCGAAGCCTTCGATTGTCTGTGCGGACTCTCCGCTAAGCGTCAGCGTCGGCGCGGAGAGAGTGAAAATGAGGTAAACTGCGCCGGCAGCGATGCCGAGTATGACAACGATTATCAAGACGGCGGCAACGATTTTTTTAATAACTTTACTCATACCGACCTCCTTATTTATATGATAACATACGCGCCGGGAGAATTCAATAACTTCACCCGAAATGAAGCGGCACGAGTAGTGCGGTAACGCGCCGAGCCCGGTGCGGAAACAAAAAAAGTCCGCTGAGAACAGGGACTTTTTTGAAATAGGGAAGGGCTTCCGGTAAGTTTACGCCTTCAGGTACTTTATGTTGTCGGCGATGAATTGCCTGACGTTTCGCATAAGGATGGAGAAGAACTTTTCAACCAGCAGTTTGTCCTCGCCGTTACCTCTTATCGCGATAGTCATCGTTATTTCGTTGTTCATCGTCGTCAGCGCCAGCTGCATATATGGCTTATACTTGACGGCGCCTGTCATGAAACCGTCCACGGGTGTGGCGTCGCCCATCGTAAGTTGGTCGGGACGCAGCAGCCCGATATTCGACATGCCGATGAGCGGGTTTAAGTAACCTATCTTGATGGCGGTTTCGCTGATGGCGTAGGGGAAGATGGTGTACGCAAGTTTTAAAAGCGGCAGGCTGTAAAGCCCCATGAACTTGTCGTGTTTGGATTTTCTGACGGAGCGCAGCACCTTTATCAGCGTGTCGTTCAGCGTCGCTCCGACGCCGTCGACGGAACATTGCATGAACCCGGTGTGGTTGGTGAGTCCGCCCGCCTCTTCGCCCCCTTCGATGTGCCGTCTCAGGTCGACCATACACGGTATCGTCAGAGTATCGGTGGCGGGATATTGACCGAATTCATAGAGGCTGTGCATATAAACGGTCAGCATGAGGTCGTTTATCGTCACGCCGTAGTGCTTGCCGATGGCACGAAACAAAGAGAAAGTCTCGGCGTCCATCTTGCAGCGGTTTATCATCGATTTGTCCTCGGGAGAGGAGGGCGTCAACGGAAAATAGTGTTCGTCTTTGACCTGCGAGATGTTTTTGTAGAGTTTTTTCGCGGTCTCCTTGTCCTCGCCTTCCAGCTTCGTATAAACCTGGTCGTAGGAACGCGTGCCCGTCTTTATCTCGACGGCGGCGTCGCCTTTTACGGCGGCGCTGTAATTGGCGGAGAGGCGCTTTAAGAAATATTTGAAGTCGCCGCCGTCAAAGCACATATGGTTGACTATCATCGCAAAAACGCTTCTTCCGCCCTCGTTAAAGACCGCGACTTTAAATTGCACGTTGCTTTCAACGGGAATGCATTGAGTGATGAACTCCTCAATATCGGCTTCCAGATGTTCCGAATCGGTATCCTTAACCGTCAGGATATCGTTTATCGAGTACTCCTCTATCTCCCAATAGGGGTTTATTACGGAGTCGTGGAACGACGAATGCAGCACGGGCACTTTTTCGGTGGTCGCGACAAGAACCGATTTCAGTATCCTGATGTCCAAGGGCTTATCGTAGTACAGTACGGCGTGCACCATTCTGTCGTAGTAGTTGCGGAACAGATATTGCATCTTGTCCCAAAGCTCGGCGGTTATTCTCTGTTTTTTCATATCCTCACCCTTTGCGGTTACCACTTGGTGTAATACTCTTCGTCGACTTGGTTTCTGGTGCTGTCGAGGAATGCCTGCTTGTCCTTTTTGGCTTTCTTACTCCTTCCGATAAGGAGAGAGACGACGGCTGCGACTATCAGAATTGCCGTCAGCGCCGGCAGCAGCCAGCCGGGGTGCCACGGCATGACGCGCGCAACTCCCAGCATGACATACAGCATTACCGATGTCAGCATCGCCCACACGAAGATCTCCGGGATAGTCAATTTGCTTTTGGTCACAAATCCGATGGCTATATCCATTATAAGCGCCGCAGGCAGCATACAAAGGAAAATATACCAGTCGTACACCGGGTGAACCGAGAGGCGAATGCATAGATACATAAATACAAATACCAAGATAACGGTACCTAAATTAAACAATCTGGGAACCAAAAACTTATCTTCTTTGAATCCTTTCAACATCAACAGAACGTCTGTCGCGACTACTGCCGCGACCACCGCTCCGAGGATTATAAGCCAGGACACTCCCCAAGCCAAAGCTCCCGTCAGCGATAAAATAAGGTAAAGCGCCACTATCACCGCGACCGTACCCACGACGCCCGTTGCGATGTTCCGTTTCAGAGTGTTTTTCTTCGGCACTTCGACGAGAGCGCGATCGAAATCCTGAAGATATTTGTCGAAATCACCCAGCGAATCGATGCAGAGATTATATATGGCTTCGTCGTCGGTCATGCCCTTGATGCGGTAGTCCTGCGCCGCTTCTTCGAGCTTTGTGAGAGTCTGAAGCCTGAGTTCCATCGCCGCTTTCGTGGGACGAATTTTACGGAATGCCGTCTCGAGATAGCTTTTGAATCTTTCTTTCATTTTTGCCTCCCTATATATTTGGTATTGTGTTTGATTGACTATCTAAACAGATTATATACTTTCCGCCGGGCGCTGTCAACTGTTCGCGGCAACTTTTTGCCGATGACATGAGGGGGGGTGAAAAGTTCACATTCCGCCTTTGACCGCCGCCCGTTGGCAGAGCGTTCAATTTCGCATGTGAGAGGCGAAAAAGTCGAGCATGGCTCGGTTTGCGCGCCTGCCGCAGGGGGAATTCGGGTAGGTGACCGGGAAGACGTGCCCGATGTTTCTTCCCTCTCCGTCGTCGTCGTGGAGCACCGAGTCGACGCCGAGAGCCCGTAGTTCGCCAAATACCTTGCGGCTTTCTTTTCTTAAAAAGTCGCCTCTTCCGGTGATGATGAATGCGGGGGCGGAGTTTCCGGGAAGACCCGCGGTGTAGTCGACGAATTCCTTTTCGGGGACGCCGTCGCGGAAAAGCGGTGCGAAGTAACTTTTGATAAGCGGGCGGTTATAACCCGAAAGACAAAATGCCGCCGAGGTGAACCCTACGGCGTTAAAGGTGGGCGGATCTATCGCGTAATACTCTCTGAGGCGGGGGTTAAACGGAGCTTTTGCCAGCATGCCGGCGAGGTTTCCTCCCGCGGAGTCTCCGGTCACGAAGATATTTTCCCTGTCGAAGGCGTATTCCCGAGCCCGCCCGACAAAATAATCCACCGCCTCTGCGACGTCTTTAAGCTGCTGCCCGAGGGTGGCTTCCGGAGTCAGGCGGTAGGAGAGATTGACGACTTTAAATCTGCCGTCGGCGGCAAGATTCAACGCGTAAATTTTATTCAGTTCCTTGTCTCCGTAATACCAACCTCCGCCGTGAATGTCGAAAATGACGGGGAGAGGGGTATTCTCGCACCCCGCTTTGCAATACACGTCGGCAAAGCGCATTCTGTCGCCCGCCCCGGCGTAGTCGATATCGGTAAACTCGGTGACGTTTTCGGGCGGAGTCTGCCCCGAAAGGCGCTTCAGATCCTTTTTGCGTACTCCTTCCCAGAATTTTATAATCATGGATTCGACTATTGACATAAAGCCCTCCGTGCATTCATTTTACCACGTGCGCCGGGCGTTGTCAAAAAAAGATTTTTTCGGGGGAGTTATCCGGGAAGGTTTGGTCGCGAAAGCCTTTTTCGGTTAAGACGGACGGTGTCCGAACAGGCGCTTCTATAAATTAAATAAATTTAAATTTCGCGCGCCTATTGCAATTAGCTCGGATATATGATATACTCCAAATAACCGCAGACGATTTTTGTGCGTATGTACGAAGGCGCGCCGCGGAGCACGGAGGCAGCAGCTTATGGGAATAGTTATTGACATCGTTGTAATAGCACTTATCATACTAATGGTGATTTTGGGGATAAAGCGCGGCTTTGTCAAGTCTTTGTTCGGGCTTTTGAGCATCGTCATAGCCTTGGCGGCGGCGATATTCCTTACCGCCCCCGTCGCCGACGCGGTTGCGGCGAATACCGAGTGGGACGAGGATCTCAGGCAGGAACTGGCTACTTCGATTGCAGACACTCTTCCCAATTCCGAAGCTAGCGTACGCTATGTCTATGTCGACGGCTCGGAGGATCCCGTTCTCGTCTATATTCCCGAGGACACCAACGAGCAAGTAGAGTTCTCCGAAATACTCTCTTCGGGCGGATTGTGGTCGATAATGCCCAAATCGTGGCTGAACGAGGCTGCTACCGACATGCTTAACGCACAAGCCGAGGCGGATGAAATAGATCTCGACGATCCGACGAATTTCGTCTCCTTCCGCGAAGTGACTTCTCAGGCGCTCGTCAATGTCATATATTCGGTAGCAGGCTTCATTGTGGTATTTATTGCGGCAAGGGTACTGATATGGCTGTTGCTGCTGCTCCTCAGAAAAGTCGTCAGGAACGTCTACATCGCCTATTTTGTCGATAAGATGCTGGGCGGAATAATAGGGCTTGCACTTGGTTTGGTGATAGTATTAGTGCTGCTGACCATTTTGCAGCTGATGGGCGAAATGAGCTTTATGGCGGAGGTCAACGAGCTGCTTGAATCGACGACGATCACCAGATTGTTGATGGAAAACAACTTCCTCTACGAGCTGATTGCAGAAAACGTCGACTTGTCGGGACTTCTCGGCGGTACGGGCGGCGCGGAGGAGGAGCTTATCCAATAGCGCTTGTCGGTTTTCGGGTATAACGGGAAAAAAGGATATATGAGGTAACATGAGAACACTCACAAACATAATCATAGGAATCATCATCGGCATATTGATAATCGTCCTCGCCGTCGGCGTGGGCGGTTATGTCATCCTGACTCAGGAGGGCATGGTAGGCACCATTGACGACGCCGTCGACGAAGTCAGTTTCGAAGACGAATACCGCGAGCTGAGTCTTCTGGCATTTTTAGACAAGGCTATGGCAGCTCTCGGCGACCTCGAAAACAAGTCGATCGGAGAAGTCGAAAAAATTGTGGGTACCGACGGCATTACGGCGACGATTGCCGATTCCGTAGGCGTTTCGCAGGGGATCATCAAGACGAGCTCTCTTTCCAATCTCGGGAACTCCCTTTCCTCCAACCTCAATCTTGCCGGCATGAGCGATACTTTCGGGATAGCTCTTCCCGAGGACATTCCGCTCTTCCAAAACGACGATTTTTTGAATGAACCCGTCGCCGAAGCTTTCGGCTCTTTGGATGACTACACGCTGGACTCATTTATCGAAGTGATCTATGAGGACGAGGCGACCGCCGATAAACCCGCTTCAAGCGGGCTTCTACAGAATCTTGGCGGAATGAAGCTTTCGGAGCTTTCTTCGGGAATGGATGAAATAATCGATAATACCTATATCACCGACATTTTGGATGTCGACGAGAACTCCTCCGAGATAATGAAGTACTTGGCTTCGGGCGGCGAGGGCGGCAACCCCGTCAAAGTCGGCGAGCTGGACGGAGCGGTCAACGACATGAAAATCTCGAACGCCGTCGAAATAGGCAGCGACGCCTCTCCCGTATTGAAGTATCTGAGAGACTGCGAACTGACGATCACCGCAGAGGACGGCACCACGACCGTCGAAATCGGCGCTTCTCTCAACAATATCAACGAGGCGATAAAGGAAATGACGATAGGCGACGCCGTAGAGATAGCCTCCGGCTCCTCAATGGTGCTTAAATACATGAAGGACTTCAAGCTCGACGAACTCGACGCCGGTATAAAGAGCATGAAAATTTCCGACGCCGTGGCAATAAACGATAACTCACACGCCGTCATTCGGGCGATAAAGGATTTGACGCTCGACGAACTCGGCGACGGCGACGCCCTGCAGTCCAAAATCGACACCCTTCGCCTGGGCGAAGTTATAACGCTACAAGAAAGCTCTCCGAAAATTTTGAAGGCGTTGCAATATTCGAGACTCGGGAACCTCGACTACGCCGTTGACAACCTGGAAATGCAGGAAATTTTCGAGGATGACAAACTGGATTCCGGCTTGCTGGCGCTGGTCGACCCCACGACCAAGCTCGATGACATACCGGACGCCTTCGAAAAGGCGGTTCAACAGACCACTCTCTACGGCTTGCAGCAGATAGATTTGTTTAACTATTCGCGCAATACGACTTCGGATAGAAGCTATTTAAAAACAATGGAGCTTGTCGGCACGCATAACGCTTTGATAGAAAACGTTGCCAACGTCATTGCAGGACGTGATTTTGGAAGTCTTGCGCCGAAAACGGTTTATCTTTATGAGAATGACGCGGGAGCGCTCTATGCCGATGCCGACTCCGATCACAGCACCGGCAACGAGCCAATCGATTCGGCTTTTGCGTCCGGACAAGGCGGTTGGATGCTCGGAGTCAAAGAGATCGAAGCTATTTTGAGCGTGCTTCCGGAAGACGAAAGGTATGCCGCCGTGATAGTTGCGGAAGTCTCCGTTACCGAAATGACTATCGCGGGCGGTGTGTATAATACGCTGTTCAGCGTGGACATGCTGGCAGCAAGCGGAAAGCTGTGGCTCGGCGAAGCCGACGAAAAAATGGAGTTTCCGAACAAGGCGGGCGGTTATGCATTCTTCCATGCAGGCAGCATTCACTTGAACGGAACTACCACGCCTGAGGATCTCGTTGAGAAAGGATATAGGGATCTTTCGACCGATGAAATTCCCGTTGCGATGATAGGGAAAGAAGGAAGCAAAAAGCCCATGACTCTGGTCGAGATTAATACGATGACTTGGGATAGGGATTCCACAGAAGAAGTAACGGGCGCCTGAACTTCACTAAACGGCAAATTTTCGAAAACCAAAAAATAAGGATTTTTAAATAGATGAAAATCAAACTTAACGGACAAAATGCAAGCCTTCGCGGATTGATGGAACGCGAGGGCTTCCGCTTTCCTTGCGGGGGGAAGGGACTTTGCGGAAGGTGTAAAGTGGTGGCAAAGGAACTCCCTCCTACCGAGCGCGACCATAGATTTCTGACTGCCGAAGAGCTCCAAGCCGGGGTGCGGCTTGCCTGTGACAAGACGATAGACGGTGAAATCGAGCTCGAACCGCTCTTCGGGCGCGAGGAGAACCGCGCCGAGAGAATGGACTACTCGGACGCCTATGCCGTCTTCACCGATTACGCTACTTTTGCGGGGCTTGCGGCGGACGGGGAAGTCGCGGATTCCGTGCTTCTTCCGCCCACCGAAATTTCGCACTTTGCACTTCGCGGCGCCGCACAGAAGGAGATAGTGGAGCTCATCGAGCGCCACTCCGTTGCGAAAGCGGGAACGATGCTCATCGCAGCGGAGCCTCTCCGTTTCCACGCACTGACCGGTATAGCGGAGGCTATCCCCGAAGGCGATACCGTTGACGCGGCGCTTTTCAATATGCCCGCAGACGAAGTCTATCTCCCGCCGATAAAAGGGGAGCTTCTGGGCGGAAATATTCCTTTGGAGGCGCTGGGAAGGGAGCAAGGAGAGATGCTGGTGGCAGGCGGAACGGTGCTCTACGTGGGTGAGGCAAGTATCCATACCGCCTTTATATACAGAACTAAGGAAAGTCTCGGTGTATTCAAAGCCACCGTTGAATACTTCTTGGAGCGTTTTATGCCGGTAAAAAGAAGCTACATAGCACCCGATCCCGTCATGGAGGAGCGCGGCGGCTTCCATCCCGTTCAATCGCTGATACCCGTAAACGCGGCGCAGGCGCTTGGGTCAAACAGAGTGAAGGCAAAGCTTAGAAAGCTTTCCGCCAAACTCGAAACCGAAGACCTCGTAAATAGTGATTGCTTCCATAAATATTTAAGTACTTTTCTTCCCGCAGAGTAAAATTAAGAGTACTTTCATCGCTCGTGAAAACAAAACCTTATAAAAAAGCTTGTACGCACGTGCGGACTTTTTTCATAAGGAGGTGATTGATGCGGGAAGAAAAGTACTTATACCCGCGGCTTGGGGCATATTTCACGGCGACGTTGAGCGCTCCGGGAAGGGGTGGCTGTCAGCCGGACAAATTTTTCATATTGCCTTGGTGAAAGGCGGAATTGCGTCTTGAAATATACTGATTTCGGTAGTATAATATAAATATACTAATATAATTTCCTACGGGAGGTCTTATGGATAAAAAATACGACGCGTTATTTACCCCTTGGAGAATCGGCAAAGTAGAAATTAAAAACAGAATAGTGCTTTGTCCGATGGGCGGAACGTCGCTGTTCGGCTGGGTGGAGCCCCACCACTTCGACGAAGATGCCGCAAACTTTTTCTTGAAGCGCGCCGAGAATAATGTCGGCTTGATCATTCCGGGGATTGCTCCGCTGAGGAACATGCTCGGAAACGGCTGGCTGTACAAGGCAAACGGCGCTTTCAGGAAGCTGAAACCTTTTATGGAAAAAATTCATAAAACCGGCGCCAAGTTGTTTGTGCAATTGACGGCAGGTTTCGGGCGTTCGTTTGCGCTGGACGATATGATGGCGATGTTGGTGAAGAATAAGGTGCTGGGCGCCTTGGTCAGACCGATCATAGATCCCGCTTACCTCTCCGCCGCGCCCAGTGAGTCCCCGAACCGCTGGGCGGAGGATGTCACCTGCCGCGAAATTACCGTCAAGGAGATCAAAAAAATCATCTTTGCTTATGCCGAAACGGCTAAAAAATTGATGGACGCGGGAGTAGACGGAGTCGAGGTGCACGCCGTCCACGAAGGCTATCTCCTCGATCAGTTCACTTTCAAATATGTCAACAAACGTACCGATGAGTATGGCGGAAGCTTTGAAAACCGTTACCGCTTTGCCACCGACGTCGTCAAAGCCATCAAAGCGCGCTGCGGAGCGGACTTCCCCGTTTCGCTGAGGTATTCCGTCGTCAGCAAGACCAAAGGCTTCGCCGACGGTGCCGTTCCCGGTGAGGAGTACGTCGAAGTAGGCAGAGATATGGCGGAATCCGAACGCGCCGTGAAATACCTCGAAGAGGCGGGTTACGACATGTTCAACGCCGATAACGGTACCTATGACGCCTGGTATTGGGCGCATCCGCCGGCATATATGCCCGAAAACTGCAACCTCGACGACGTCAGCCACATCAAAAAGTTTACCTCTAAGCCCGTGGTGTGCGCGGGACGTATGACTCCGTCCGTTGCAGCCGCTGCCATTGCCGCAGACGAAATAGACGGTATGGGCGTTGCGCGGCAATTTTTGACCGACGGCGAGTGGGTCACCAAGCTTATGGAAGGCAGGGAAGAGGACATAAAACCTTGTATTTCCTGCCACAACGGCTGCTTTACGATGTCCAAAGCCAAGGGCACCGCGAATACCGCACCGCTCGGAGATACAGCGCATATGGCGCGCTGCGCATTGAACCCGCAGACAATGCAGGGACATAAATACGACATAAAACCTGCAAAAGAAAGGAAAAAAGTGGCGATTGTCGGCGCAGGTATCGGCGGCATAGAGGCGGCAATGGTGTTAAAAGAGCGCGGTCACGACGTCACCGTCTATGAAAAAAGCGGCGAGATAGGCGGCGTATTCATTCCCGCGGCGGCGCCGTCTTTCAAAGAAAAGGACAGGGCGCTGATAGAATGGTACCGGCATGAGGTCGCTAAGCGCGGTATAGACGTCAGATTCAATACCGAGATTAAAGATATTTCGAAGCTGGAAGCCGACGAAATCATCATAGCTACCGGCTCAAAGCCCAAAAAGCCGAACATCCCCGGAATCGAAAAAGCCATAGAAGCGGTGGAGTTCCTGAACGGAAAAGCGGTAGGCGACAAGGTCGTCATCATCGGCGGCGGACTGACGGGCTCGGAAATTGCGTATGAACTCGAACTCAGCGGCAAGCATCCCGTCATCGTCGAAGCGTTGAACGACATCATCACGACAAAAGCCATCTCCCTTGCCAATTCCTCTTATTTAAGGGATTACTTCGAATGGAAAAAAGTACCGTTGATGCTCGAAAGCCGCGTCACCGAAATAGGGGACGGCTGGGTCAGCGTTGAGGCAAAGGACGGAACCAAACAAAAGGTAGAGGCGGATTCGGTCATATATTCCGTCGGCTACTATTCCGCACCGATAGCCCCGAAAGGAAAACGCGTTCACGTCATAGGCGACGCCAAAGCCGTCGGAAACCTCAGAACGGTTATTTGGGGCGCATGGGATGTAGCGACCAAAATATAGTTAAATAAGGTAGCGACAGCTACCAAAGCTACGGTTTTTTAATTCGGCGCGTCGACGACGCGCCGAAAATATTCCCGCGTCCGAATATGGTTGACATATACTAAATGCGGTTATATAATAATTAAAAGCGGGGGATGGCGTTTGTTCAAAGTGCAGCCCGTCAGGCGTTTAAGTGACGGTCTTCAAAGGCAGAGAAAACGTTACCGGGAGCCTTGAACGTAAATACTTTTAGGAGTGTAACTATGGAATGTTCGCATGATTGCTCGAATTGCAGCGAGAATTGCTCGGAACGCAAGGAAAGTTTCTTAGCGCCGGCAAATCCGCTCTCGAAGGTGAAGCGCGTAATAGGCGTAATTTCCGGAAAAGGCGGCGTCGGGAAATCGACGGTGACCGCAACGCTTGCGGTGACGGCAAAGAAAAACGGCTACAAAGTAGGTATCCTGGATGCCGATATCACGGGACCTTCGATCCCGAAAATGTTCGGCGTGCACGAAATCGCCGACGCTATGGATGAAGAGACCATCCTCCCCGTTGAATCGAGGACGGGAATTAAACTGATGAGCATAAATCTTCTTTTGGAAGACGAAACGGAACCCGTCATATGGCGTGGACCGATACTTGCGGGAACGGTCAAACAATTCTGGTCGAATGTGGCGTGGGGCGACCTGGACTATCTTTTCGTCGATATGCCTCCGGGCACGGGTGACGTCGTGTTGACTGCGTTCCAGTCGCTGCCGCTCGACGGCATTGTCGTAGTCAGCTCCCCGCAGGAATTAGTCGGCATGATTGTAGCTAAAGCTACCAAAATGGCTGAAATGATGGACATACCGATTCTTGGCATAGTCGAAAACATGTCCTACTTTGTCTGCCCCGACTGCGGTAAAAAGCACTATATTTTCGGCAAATCCGATATACGTGCATATGCAAAGAAAGCGGGCATAAACAAGGTGGTGGAACTTCCTATCGATCCCGATAACGCCTTGAATGCCGACGAAGGAAACATCGAACGCGCTTTTTCCGAGGAGCTTTTCGATATCGTAAAATAGCTTTTCGGTCTCCGTCGTACAATCATACTACTTCGGTTTCTCATAATTAGTAGTTTCCTGAAATGAAAAACTTTAATTTTTCCGTCGCCTGTAAGCGGCGGTTTTTTTATTGCTGAGGCATAAAAGAGTTTTTTTCGGGAATAATTGCGTCTATGCTTGAATTATCCCGCGAAGAAAGGGCTTTGAAGGGCGCCTTCCATAATTCCGACGACATCGTTTTCCGCGAAGTCTTCTCCGGCATGACGCGGACGTTGTTCGTGTTTTCCGACGGAATGATCGACGTCAAAGACGCCGATATCGGCGTAGTCAAGCCGCTTTGCAGTGCAAATGGTGCTTTTACTCCCGATTTAGACGGGTTGAAGGCTGTATTTACCACCGTGCAGAAGCTGGACGAATGCCGCTCGAGAAGCGAGTTCGTCGAAAAAGTAGCGCGAGGCGCATTGGGACTTGTGATCGACGGGGCTGAAAGCTATTTTGTTCTGAATCTTCATTGTTATCCGACCCGCTCCATTCAGGAGCCGCCGACTTCTGCCGTAGTCAAGGGTCCCCGCGAAGGTTTCACCGAGGACTTCAAAGCCAATATGGTAATGCTCAGGCGGCGCTTCGGCTCGGGAAAACTCGTGTTTAAACCGTTAGTTATTGGAAGAGTGACAAAGACGCAAATACGGATTTGCTACGTCAAAGGAATAACCGATATGCGACTTGTGGATAAAATTGTCTCCCGTCTTACGGCATTTGAAATAGACGGAGTGGTCGACTCGTCGGAGCTGGTGGCGTTTTTGGAAGAGAGACCGTATTCGGCTTTCAAACAAGTGGGTTCCACTGAAAAACCGGACATTTTGACGCAAAAACTGTTGGACGGCAGGGTGGGGATAATTGTCGACGGCTCGCCGATGGTGTTGACGTTACCGTTCATGCTCGTGGAGGATTTTCACGATTCGGAAGACTACTACCGTCGCCCGGTAAGGACAGCTTTAATACGCATAATGCGACTTTTAGGGGTATTTTTTGCCGTACTTCTACCGTCGGTTTATGTGGCGCTTACTTCCTATCAATATCAGTTTCTTCCTGTGGAGTTGATGGTAACGATATTAAATGCCACACAAGGGATTCCCTTTTCGCCGATTGTCGAAATGCTTATAGCGCTGGTATTTTTCGAGGTTTTAGGGGAAGCCAGCGTCAGAATGCCGAGGTATTTCGGAATGGCAATTTCTGTCGTCGGCGGAATAATTCTTGGCGAGACGGCGGTTTCGGCAGGAGTGATGTCCAGTCTCACCGTGTTGATTGTGGCGATGTCCGGAATAGGGCTTTTCGCCATTCCCGACGAGGTGGGAACCTTTGCGGTCATCCGTATAGCGCTTGTACTGGTGGGAGCTACTCTCGGGCTGTTCGGAGTGGTCTTGGCATCGGTCGCGCTCATCGCGCGCATGGCGTCGCTGAACCTGAACGGAGTCGACTATCTGGCGCCGTTCGCGCCCGTTGTAGCGGGAGAGCTTCCGGACGCCGTCACGAAACTTTCGAAAAAAGACTCGTTTTTCCGCACGCGCGGAATAAGCAAAAACAAACGGAGGTTAAAGTATGTCAGGTAGAGCCTCTCTTACAGCCTCCCGAGTCACCCGAAAAGGGACGGCGTTTCCCGAAAAAAAGGTGATTTCCCCCGGACAATACGCGCTTCTTGCGGCAGTACTTATATCGGTTTTCAAGCTGTCGGTACTCCCTTCCGTTGTGTCCGAATATGCGGGACGGGACGCCTGGATGTGCGCCGTAATAATTATTGCCTCGGAGCTGATGGTGCTTGTTCCGATATCGAACATATCTTTATCGGGAGGCGTCGAGGCGATACGCGAAAAATACGGAAAAGTCACATACATGGTAGTTACGGCTCCCGTAATAGTAGTTACGGTTATCAAAACACTGATTTACATTGCAGAAGTCAATTCGTTTTGCAGCTCTTACCTGTTTTACAACGTCTCTACCGAAAAGCTCGGAATAATCATCGCCGTTGCCGCAGCGTTTATCGCGTCGACCGGAATTAAAGGTATCGCGCGCTCGGCGATTATAGCTATCGGAACGCTGCCGCTGATATTTATAATCGGACTTGCATTCGGAGAGCCGTCGGCAGAGTTTTCGCGGCTTCTGCCGATAGGAGCGGGCGGCTTAAAAGCGCTTTTCGGCGGCGTTGACAAAGCTCTCTTTTTTGCGTTCGACCTCACGCCGCTGATGTTCATTCGGCAAGAAAGCAAGGAAAAAAGGGAGGGAAGAAGTGTAATTTTTCTTGTCCAAGGCGGCGTTTTTGCGGCGATCGTATTTTTCTTTGCCGCTTTTACGGCGGTATTCGGCGGAGCCTACTACCTCAGTCAGCATGCAATGGCGGCGCTGGGGTCGTTCAATGTCGTCAACACCGAAATCGGAGCCGTCGACTGGCCCGCCGTCGTTTCATGGCTGACGTTTGCGGCAATTCAGATTGCTCTTCAGATATGGTCGGTCGGATGTTGGGCGGAGCCGCTTTTTGGGAAGGGGAAGGCGGTCTCCGTTCTCGCCGGCGCTATAGCCGCAACGAGCGGGTTTATCTTCCAAAATATTGAAAAAGCAATGATATTTGCACAAAGTGCGGTAAAATATGTAACATTCGGAGCGGTAATTATATCCTCTTCGGTGGCGGCATTGCTGTTGAAATTTAAACCGAAACTCTCTTCTGAGGAGAAGATAGATGCGTAGGGGATATAAATGGGCGGCGTTCGCGCTCGCATTCATATTGTTTTTGGTTCTCGGCGGAGAGTCGGTTCCGCTGACCGACAGAGCGGTGGTTACGGGTATCGGCATCGACCTAAGCGAGGAAGGGTATCGCGTCTCGGCTGAAATCGTAATGCCGACCGATTCCGAATCGAAAAACGCGGGGTACATCATCGCGACGGGGGAAGGAGAAAGCCTTTCGGAGGCGTTGATGTCGCTTTCGGTCGCGGCGGGACGACAATTGTCGCTGTCGCATTGCAACGCAGTCGTGTTGGGATTCGAGCTGATGAGACACGACGCGGTCACGGCGTTGGATTATGTGGCGAGGAATGCATATCTATCGGAAAACGCCGTTTTGGTAGGTGCAGAAGGAAGGGCGGAAGAGGTACTTTCCTCAAAGCCCGCTTTCAGCGAAACGGGAAGCTTTTTCCTGCAATCGGCATTGACCGAGTACGGTTATTATCCCGAGAGAACCGGAAGGAACGTCAAGGATTTTCTCATTGCCTATAATACAGCTTCAAAGGGGAATTGGCTATCCTTAACGCGTATAACGGAAACCCAAAGCGCAGAAAACGGCGAAGATTCCGGAGGATCACCGGAGTACCTTCTTAGCTTCGCGGAGACTGCCGTGTTTGACGGAGAGGATTATGTAATGAAGCTACCCGAACGTGGAACGCGCGGCATTAACTATGTGGAAAGCCGGCTTGAAGAGGGGAGCATTACAGTGTCCGCCGAAGGAAAAACCTACACTGCGTTTATCGAAAATATAAAGACGAGGAAGAGTTTTTCGAAGGACTTGACGGCGACTTTTAAAACGACGGCGAAATTAGTTTTGAAAGAAACAGACGGCGACGCGGTTTCGGTGCGCCCCGACGACGCCGAGCCCGACGCGGGCGTTCAACATGCCTTTTCGGAATCGATAGCGGGGGACATCCGCTTTGCATTCGAGGAAACAAAACAGTATGGCGTCGACATTTTCGGCTTGTACGAAGGCTTCTATGCAGCCGAAGGTAAAAATTTTAAGCCCGGGAATTACCTCGACGGCGCGAAACTGAAAATCGAAGTCGAACTCGACTTTGTTTAAAAATCGCCGGATTTCCGGGACGCATAAAGCGAAGATAATTAAACTATGCCTCTTCGGCGAGGAGATCCGATAAAATCGTTTCTGCCATTTTCAATCCTGCCGCGGCGGTCGCGGGCATAAAGCTTGCCACTTTTGTGTTTTCCTCGGGCAACTCGTCCGAGTAGACCACGCGAAGACTTTTAACCCCCTCTTTTCTGAGACGGTTCCGCATGACGCGGGCGAGAGGACAGACCTTTGTGGAGTAGATATCCGCTACCTTAAACCGCGAGGAGTCGCGCTTGTTTCCCGCCCCCATACCGGAAAGCACGGGTATCCCCGCCCGAAGCGCCGAAACTATCAGTTTTGTCTTTTCGTTGACGGAATCTATACAGTCCGCGACGTAGTCAAAGGGAGTCAAATCGAGATTGCCGTCATAAAAAATATTTATCGCTTCCGCCTCGATATCCGGATTGATATCGAGCACGCGCTCTTTAAAAACTTCGGCTTTTGGGCGCCCCAAAGTGGAAGTAAGGGCACCTATCTGACGATTTATATTACTTTCTTCGAAAACATCTCCGTCAATAAAGGTAAGCTTTCCGACGCCGGAGCGCGCTAGCGCTTCGGCTACGATACCGCCAACTCCGCCGACGCCGAAAACGGCAACGTGTTTGGAGCGGAGTTTGTTGAAACCTTCTTCCCCGAGCATCGGGATAAGCCTTGAAAACCTCGGATTCATTATTTTGTGTCCTCGTCGGAAGGGACGCTCTCGGCGGCATCGGCAGGGGCTGAACCCTGAGCCCCGGAATCGGAAATTTCCTTTACGTCGGCGCCGCTTGCGGCAGCGTCGTTTCCGATGTCGGGAAGGGCGGCTGCGGCGCGTCGCACCCTCAGAGCCTCGGCGATATCGGCTTTCTTTTTCCCGGTGAGGTCGTAAAACAATATCGGAACGGCGGCAAGAAGTGAAGTTATGCCCGGGATGACGGTGTACGCGAAATAGACGCCGCGGCTGGTTTCGAAGGTAAATTCTTCGGTAGTGGCGGTGTATCCTACAGCGTCGGAAAAGACTACCGCGAGGCATACGGCGGAGCCAAGCGCAAGAGTCACTTTAACGGAAAAGGAGAGTACGGCGTAAGCCACTCCCTCGGTGCGTTTTCCCGTTTTATACTCGTAGTAGTCGACGCAATCTGCGACCATGACCATCGGCATGATATTGACGGCTCCGAACTGCAGCCCCATCAAAAATAGGGTGGGGATCAGCGCGCCCAAGTGGAAGTTGGTGGCGGTGCCGACGAAAAAAGCAAGAAGCGAGGACAAAAATCCGTACACACTCATGCCCACGAATACCTTCCGTTCATCTAATTTTTTTATAAGAAGAGGGGTCAGCGCCATCGAGATCATCGTTCCGGCAGCCGTTGAAAGCCCTAAAATTATGATGAGGTTCTGCCCGCCCAGAATGGCGTTTGCGGCTTGCACCTGGATAGCCATGGCACCTTGGCGGGCGAAGCCTAAAAAGTAAGATATCATCACCAAAAGCAGATATTTATTGCTTTTAATTGCAGAAAACATCTGCCTAAAACTCATTTTTTCGGACTTATACGGTACGCGCTCCTTGTTGAAAAAGCAGATGAGCGCAAGCATGGCGGTGCCGATGACGCCGATGGCGACGGCGTTCCAAAGGTATTCCGAGACGCTCAAAGTACCCTCTATTCCGGCGCCGCCCGGGACTATGAGGCAGATTACCGGGACGACTACGTACGGCGCCGCCTGACCTATGGAGCGGAAAGTTCCCGAAAAACCGATGAGGTTGGTGCGCTCGTCTGGGTTCGGGGTCAGCACCGCCGACATTGCCTGGGAGGGGACGTCCGCCATTGTCATAGCCATGCTCCAAAGGGTGGTGATGACGAAGATATACGCAAGGAGCGCCCCGCCCGAAATCGGGACATCGATAAAAAGCAATACGGTAAACAGCACCAGCGGGGCGGAAGCGTATAACACAAAGGGTTTGAGTTTGCCGAAGCCCTTGTCGCGTTTTCTGTCGATGAGGTTCCCGACAACGGGGTCGAAGACGGCGGAGACCACCTTTGCCGCCAGAATCAGAAAGGGCGCCGCCACGAGTTCGGCGGCGGTCAGTCTTCCCGCGGTGGAATAGAATTCCAGCTGATAGGAATTCAGATAAAATATTACCATCTGCAAGCCGAAAAGCCCGACGGAATAAATAAGTATCTCTTTAAAGGAAAGGTATTTTTTTGTTACGCCTGCGCCGTCCATGACCGCCCTCCCGACTGTTATACATTTAGATTATTACATAAAAGGGCGTTTTTGTAAACGGTTATTTAAAAAAGCAGTCGGAAGTTTTTTGCGGAAACAGGCTGCGCGCAAGGTGCGTTCCGCTCACTGTTGAAAATCGGAGGAAGCTTGAAGATGGCTTTCACCCAGAATATCCTCCCAGGCTATGAGGTATTTATCATAGAGCGAAGGACCGCCGGTTCCGCCGCTAAGGTAATAGTTCGCTTCGATCATCACCGTGAAGCCGGTGTCGAGAGAGGTGTGGTTGAAGGAAAGCTCGTTTATTTCGGCGGGCGTGAAGCCGGTGCCGAGCCCTTCCTCTCCCACAAACCAGACGAAACTGAGATTTTTAAGCCCCGAAAACGCCATATAGCCTATTCTCGAAATGCGGTTCGGAAGAGTAATCTGTCGGAGGTTGAGGACGCCTGAGTCTGTCGCGGAGGAAGCGCAATAGAACGCAAACGGTAAAATATCGTCGATGTATGCCGTTTTTCCTTTTGAGAGCGGAGAGTTATTGACGGAATCAAGGAGATTCAAATTTTCTAAATCGTCCTGATAACGCGAGAAAAGGTAGCATACTTTATCTTCGTCGCGAGTCAGTCCGACGGAAAGTTTTTCTTCTTCCTTCAGCTTACTTTTGTCAAAGTAAACGCCTTCGGCAATCTCTTTATAAGGGGTGCGCATGTAGACGTCGGCGGCAAGACTCGGCACTTTTCCGCCGTCAGGATCGAGTTCGAAGTTGCCCAGAGAGCTCTCGACATAAATATTTTGTATGACGTTGAAAGAATATGTAGTCGGAACCGTGTCGCCGTTAGAGTCGGTGGTCGGTTTCAACCATTTGTCGACATAGATATCTTCTTGCGGCACCACTAAGTCGACGGTGGGGACGGGATCGGAGGAAGTGCCGCCGAAAGCCAGGGTGCCGTAATCGGGAATGAGTTCAGCCGAAGTAAACGGGAAATTGACGACGCCGGACTCGACGTCCTGAAACGCCTGTCCCGCGATGAGACGGGTTGAGCCGTCGATTTTGGTGTCCGGGATGCGCGTTGCGGGAGCAACATAGACCAGAATATGTCCAAGGTATATAAATGTGTTTTCCTTCCTTTTATCTTTTAACCATTTTGTCATGGTGTTTTCGTCGTTTCTCCCGAAGACGAAGCTTCCCATAACCCGGATTTTGCTATATCCGGTAACCGTTTCAAGGTTTTCGGAAGCCCTGAACGCCTCGTTATAGACATCGGTGACTCTGTCTTCAAGGTCTATGGAAGTCAGCCCCGAGCCGTAGAAGAGGCGGGCTTGCAACACGTAGAGCGAGTCGGGAATATCGAAGGAAGTCAACGCCGCGTCGCCCTCGAAAGCGCTTTCGCCGAGGGCGGAAACGGAGTCCGGAAGGGTGACGGATTCAAGCTTCGGACAGTCTTTAAAAGCCCTTGCGGAGATTTCGGTAAGCGATTCGGTGCCGTCGGCGAATGTGACTGCGGTAAGCTCCGGGCAGTTTTCAAAGGCGCTTTCGTCAATTTTTTCGAGTGTGGTCGGGAGCACGACTTCCTTTAACGATTTGGCGCCGCTGAAAGCGTTGCTGCCGATATACCTTATCCCCTCGGAGACTATAAATTTGGTAACGTACTCGTTTTCGGCGAATGCCGCGTTGTAGATACCGTAAATTTCCTGCCCCTCGGGGTTGGTGGCGGGCACGACGACCTCGTCGTACTTGAGGTGAGGACGGCTTAACCCTTTTATATATATCAATTCGTTGTCGGAGTCGTTACGCATCTGATACGTGAACGTGGGTTCGCCGGGCGCCCAGAAGCCGTAGAGGGTGAGGTCGGAAGTTATCGGGGTGGAGGGGTCGAATTTTTGAGTGCACTCGGCGTCGAGATACCACTTATAAAATATGTAACCCGCGCTTCCGCCCAGCGGAGTAAGATCCTCAATAACACCGCCGTTTTTGATATATTGATCGGCAAGGCTGCCCTGTCCTCCGGTATCGAAAGACACCGTCCAATAGCCGCTGTGGTCTTCGCCGGGGTTGGTGGCGGGGCGGTATTGAACGATATACAGCATCATCGTAGCAGAGACGCCGCCCGAGGTGGTGGCGGTTATCATGACGGAGCCTTCCCGCGTCAGCCTCAGGCTCTTTCCGTTTCCGGTCACCGACGCAAGGGTGGGGTTTCCCGCGCTCAGCGTGTACTCGCCGTCGGCGGTATCGATATTGACTTCGGGGGTATAAATCAATACAAAGTCTTCGCCGTCCGAAAGGTAGACGGTGACTTCGCGTTCTTTAAAAGAGATGGCGTCCTTGTCGTTACAGCCGGCAAGCGCAAACGCCGTCAAAAACAGGACGGCTATTGTAGTCGCGGTCAATATAACTCGCGTCAAAGTTTTTTTCATATCCGGATTATATCACAGATATTTAAATTAAGGCAATATCTCACCGAATATTCACCTTAAATTCGCCCTCTCTTCGGCGAATAAGCGGAAGCAAGAGGGGATATAATTAGTGCTATGAGTCTTCCGGTAGTCGTTTGTATAGGTTCTTCGTCGGTTTCGGGGGACGCCTTAGGACCGATGGTGGGGGATCTTTTAAGGGAGGTTTACAACCTTCCGGCTTTCGTTTACGGCGGCTTTTCGAGACCGGTAAACGGCGTCAATTACCGCGAGTACGCCGAGTTCATTGCAGGGCGCCACGCGGGAAATTTCATCATAGCCGTCGACGCCTGTGTCGGAGCTCCCGAGGACGTCGGGCGCATAAAGTTTTCGGGTTCGGGGCTGAAGGCGGGCGGCGCGCTCAATAAAGAACTCGGCAGGATTGGCGACATAGGCATTCTGGGGGTGGTGGCGGCGCGCTCGGAAGACAATCTCGAAGCGCTGATGGGCGCCCCGTTCCGCCTGGTGGAAAAACTGAGCGAAGCAATCGCAAGAAAAATTTCGGCGCTTGTCATCGGTAACGACCCGGAACTTCTTCATTTTTCGTCGGAAAATTTTTCCGTAAAAAGGTTTGCGGCTTGCCGAAAATCGCCGTCGAATTACTTTACATCTTTTAATAGCTTATGATATAATTTATCAAACATCGCGAAACGCCCTTCGGGGCATATGCAAAAGAATATCGAAGAGGTGCTTATGAGAGGTCTTTTGACATTGAGGACGTTGTCTTCGCCGGAGATAATGGACATCATAGAGCTTGCTATTCGTTTTAAGAAAGGTTGGTCAATCAACTTCCCCGGGAAGAAAATGGTCAACCTTTTTTATGAAAACTCCACCAGAACGCAATACAGCTTCCAGATGGCGATGATAAACCTCGGCATTACTCCGCTGTCGTTCAACCTCGCCTCGAGTTCCGTTCAAAAAGGCGAAACTCTCTACGACACCGTCAGGACGTTCGAGGCACTTGGCGTCGACGGCATAGTCATCCGCCACACCAAAGACGTTTACTATAACGACCTGAAAACGATAAAAGTGCCGATATTCAACGGCGGAGACGGCACTTCCGACCACCCCACGCAGACCCTTCTCGATCTTATGACGATTTACGAGGAGTTCGGAGCCTTCGAAGGGCTCAGAGTGGCTTTGGTGGGGGATATCTCCCACTCCCGGGTGGCGCACGGCAACGCGGAAGTGATGAAACGGCTCGGCATGAAGGTGTTCGTCTCCGGTCCGGAGCAGTTTTCGGACAAGACCGGGGAGTATATCCCGCTTGACGAAGCCGTCGAAAAGATGGATATCATAAACCTTCTCAGAGTGCAGTTCGAACGCCACGAACAGGCGATGAATATCACAAAGGAAGAATACCACAGAAGGTACGGTTTGACCTCGGAAAGAGTGGCGCGCATGAAAAAGAACGCCATCATCATGCACCCCGCGCCGATCAACCGCGGAATAGAGATAGCTTCCGAAGTCGCCGAGTGCGAAAAATCCAGGATCTATAAACAAATGGAAAACGGCGTCTATATAAGAATGGCGGTGCTGACTATGGCATTGGAGGGGAAACTTTGAAAATCGCGCTTGGAGATCTTGTCATTCCGGGAAGAAAGGAAACTTCCCTTCTAATAGAGGACGGAGTCATCGTTTCCTTCGATGTTTCGGGAGCCGTTGACCGCGCTTACGGGCTGAACGGCGCGACGGTGCTTCCCGGTGCCGTAGACGTTCACGCGCACCTTAGAGAACCCGGGTATGAATACAAAGAAACGATACTTCGGGCTACCGAAAGCGCTGCTAAGGGAGGCATAACGCGTGCTTTTGCGATGCCTAACCTCATTCCCGTACCCGACTCGGTCAAAAATCTGAAGGCGGAAACGGAGCGGACGGAAAGGGACGCAAAGATTGCCGTTTACCCATTTGCCGCGCTGACGAAAGGGGAGAGGGGAGAGGAACTGTCCGACATAGAAGAGCTTTCCCGCATGACGCTTTGTTTCAGTGACGACGGAGTGTGCGTCAACGATTTGAAACTGCTGGAAGAGGGGATGAAACGGGTCAAAGCCGTCGGCGGGATAATAGCTTCGCACGCAGAAAGAAGGGGGGCAAAGGATACAAGGAGGGCGGAGTTCGAGGCAGTCGAAGAGGAACTCGAACTCGTCAAAAAAACGGGAGTCAGATACCACTTTTGTCACCTTTCGACAAAGGAAAGTTTTGAACTGTTGAAAAAAGCGTTGGCGGAAGGGCTCGACGTGACGGCGGAAGTCACTCCCCATCATCTGACGCTGAATTCGATGATGATAAGGGACGGCAATTGGAAGATGAACCCGCCGCTCAGAAGTCCCGAGGACGTGGAGGCGACCCGCGAGGCGCTGATAAGCGGGCTGGTCGGGATAATAGCTACCGATCACGCGCCGCACTCCATCGAGGAAAAGGCGCGCCCGTACGAGAGTGCCCCGAACGGCATATTGGGCTTTGAGACGCTTTTCCCGGTCGTCTATACCTCTTTGACAGCGGGCGGGAAACTCAGTTTGGAGGCGCTGTCCGAAGCCGTCACCGCCGCTCCCGCAAAACGCTTCGGGATCGACTGCGGCAAAATCGAAATCGGGAGAAAAGCCGAGCTTATCGCGCTGAATGTCACCGATTACAGGGCGTATACCGCCGAAGAAATTGCCGGAAAAGCCAAAAATTCACCATATATCGGGAAGGTGATGACGGGATTCAACGTGTTCACGCTGGTGGGAGAAAAAGTACTTTACAGAAGTTCGGAAATAAAGGAGGCATAGAAGTGAACTCTTTCTACATAGGAGATTTCGGAGATACCGAAAAAAGACGGATGCTGGTGCTGGAAAACGGCAAAGCGTTTATCGGCAAGGGCTTCGGCTCCGACGAGACGCGCATCGCGGAAATCGTCTTCAACACCTCGATGGTGGGCTATCAGGAGATACTTTCCGACCCGTCGTACTGCTCGCAGATGGTGGTGATGAGCTATCCGCTTATAGGAAACTACGGTCTGACGGACGACGACTACGAGTCGAAGGGGATATATTTATCCGGATTCATTGTCAGAGAGTACAACGACTCGCCGTCGAATTTCAGGTTCACCAAGACCCTTTCCGAGGTGATGGCGGATAACGGCGCTGCGGGGATCTCCGACGTCGACACCAGAGAGATCGTCAAAATAATTCGCGACGAGGGCGCGATGCGCGCAATGATAACCGACGCCGGGCGCGACGTGGAGGAGTGCGTAAAGGAACTCAGAGCCTACCGCCTTCCGCACGATCAGGTAAAGCAGGTCTCCTCCAAAAAGATCTGGTTTTCGAGGACTAAAAACCCCGAGTTCAACGTGGCGGTCGTCGACTGCGGCGTCAAACTGACGATGATAAAGAAACTTAATGCACACGGCGCCAACGTCGTCGTCGTGCCGTACGACACTCCGTTCGAGGAGATCATGCGTTTCAAGCCGGACGGCATATTCTGTTCCAACGGACCGGGCAACCCCGAGGACGTTCCCGAGGTCAGGAGGCTGGTGCAGCGGGCAAAAGGGGAACTCCCGATAATGGGTATCTGTCTCGGGCATCAGATCATAGGCCTTGCCTACGGCGCAAGCACCTACAAGATGAAGTTCGGGCACCGCGGCGCCAATCATCCCGTCAAAAATCTGCTTACCGGGAGAGTTGAAATCACCAGCCAGAACCACAGCTACGCCATCGATAAGCGGAGCCTCGAAAACACCGGGTTGCAGCTGACGCACGTCAACCTGATCGACGACGAGCCGGAAGGCATGCTGGACGCCCGGGAAAAGGTGATAAGCATTCAATACCATCCCGAATCGGCGGCTGGTCCGGAGGATTCGGATTATTTATTCGACAATTTCATTGCGTTCATGAGAGAAAACGGAGGCAAAAAACATGCCAAAGAGAACAGATATTAAAAAGATAATGGTAATAGGCTCGGGACCTATCGTGATAGGTCAGGCGGCGGAGTTCGATTACGCCGGCACGCAGGCGTGTATAGCCTTGAAGGAAGAAGGCTACGAGGTGATTTTGGTCAATTCCAACCCCGCGACGATAATGACCGACAAGGCGATGGCGGACAAGGTCTATATGGAGCCGTTGGATCTCGAACACGTCGCGAAAATCATCAGGAAGGAGCGCCCGGACGGTCTGATCTGTTCGATAGGCGGACAGACGGGTCTGAATCTCGGGATGCAGCTGCACAAAAAAGGAGTGCTGGAAGAGTGCCAGGTGGAGCTCCTCGGCACCGGTTACGATTCCATTTCGAAAGCCGAGGACAGGCAGCTGTTCAAAGACCTTTGCGAGGAGATAGGGGAGCCGGTACTCGAATCCAATACGGCGCACACCACCGAAGCCTGCCTCGAGATCGCCGAAAAGATAGGTTATCCCGTAATCGTACGCCCGGCGTTTACTCTGGGCGGTACCGGCGGCGGCTTTGCCGACAATGCGGAGGAGCTGAAAGAACTTTCCAAAAACGCGCTGAAACTCTCCCCGGTCACCCAGGTGCTTATCGAAAAGTCGATAAAAGGGTATAAGGAGATAGAGTTTGAGGTCATGCGCGACGGTATGGACAACGCCGTTGCCATCTGCTGTATGGAAAACGTCGACCCCGTCGGCGTGCATACCGGCGACTCGATAGTCGTCGCTCCCAGTCAGACGCTGACCAATAAGGAGTATCAGATGCTCCGCAGCGCCGCTTTGAAAATCATCCGCGCGCTGGGGATAGAAGGGGGCTGCAACGTGCAGTTTGCGCTCGACCCGTTCAGCTTCGAATATTTCGTCATCGAAGTCAACCCGAGGGTGTCGAGAAGTTCGGCGCTTGCGTCCAAAGCGAGCGGCTATCCGATAGCCCGAGTTTCGGCAAAAATAGCCTGCGGACTCACCCTTGACGAGATAAAACTTCCCAATTCCTATGCGGCATTCGAACCGGCTTTGGACTATATCGTCTGTAAGGTGCCGCGCTTCCCCTTCGATAAGTTCACCAAAGCTTCGAGGGTGTTGAACACCCAGATGAAGGCGACCGGCGAAGTTATGAGTATCGGAAGAACCTTCGAAGAGGCACTTTTAAAGGCGGTGAGAAGTTTGGAAACGGGGCTGGATCACGTTGAAATCAAACGCCTGAAAGAGCTCAGTGACCACGACCTTGTCGACCTCATCATCGAAAACACCGACGAAAGGATTTTTGCCGTTACCGAAGCTATCCGCCGCGGTATTCCGATAGATTATCTTTACGAACTGACGCAGATAGACAGATTCTTCCTCGAAAAACTTTACAACATCGTGGCGGCGGAAAAGCGGCTGAAAGCCGAAGAGCTTACGCCGGTATTGCTGAGAGCGCTTAAAACGATGGGCTTTTCCGATTCCTATATAGCCGCGGCAAAAGGATTGACGGAGTTCGACGTCTACAATATGCGGAAAATCGAAGGCATTCGCCCCGTTTACAAGATGATAGACACCTGCGCCGCCGAATTCGACGGCTATACTCCCTACCTTTACTCCACTTACGAGGAGGAGAACGAGTCGGTGCGCTCCGACAGAAAAAAGGTCATCGTGCTGGGCTCCGGACCGATAAGAATAGGGCAGGGGATAGAGTTCGACTACTCCACCGTGCATGCCATCTGGGCGATAAAGGACGCCGGTTACGAGGCTATCATCATCAATAACAACCCCGAGACCGTCTCTACGGACTATACCATTTCTGACAAGCTTTATTTCGAACCGCTGACCTTCGAAGACGTCATGAACATCATCGATTTCGAACGTCCGGAGGGGGTCATAGTGGCGCTT
Source organism: uncultured Clostridia bacterium (assembly GCA_944362765.1). GTDB lineage: Bacteria > Bacillota > Clostridia > Christensenellales > DTU072 > Stercoripulliclostridium_A. Next base: position 65,207 of record CALVTP010000005.1, read on the forward strand.
GGCGGACAGACGGCTATAAACCTTGCGGAGTCCCTCTCCGACGCCGGAGTGAAGATTCTGGGTTCCGACGCCGAGAGCATCGCGCTCGCCGAAGACCGCGACAAGTTCGCTCTGGCGCTGGACAGAATGAAGATCCCGATGCCGAGAGGCGAAGCCGTATTCTCCGTTTCCGACGGCGTTCGGGCTGCGGAGGAAATAGGCTATCCGGTACTGGTGCGCCCCTCCTTCGTGCTGGGCGGCAGGATGATGCATATTGTCTACGACAGGGAACAATTGGAACCCATACTCCGTGAAGCGGTAGCCCTTAACCGCAAACACCCCGTTTTGATAGATAAGTACATTCTCGGAAGGGAGTGCGAAGTCGACGCCGTTTCCGACGGGCAGGAAGTCTTTATTCCCGGCATCATGGAACACATAGAAAGGGCGGGGGTGCACTCCGGCGACTCGATGAGCGTATACCCTCCCTACTCCCTCGAAGAAGAGGTGCAGAAGACAATCATCGATTACACCGTCAAGGTAGGGCTGGGGCTGAAAATCATAGGACCCTTCAACATCCAGTTCGTCGTCGACGGCAATAAAAAGGTTTATATCATAGAAGTCAATCCGCGTTCTTCGAGGACGGTTCCGTTCCTTCAAAAGACTACGGGAGCTCCGATTGCCGATATCGCGACGAAGGTCATGCTCGGGTTCAGCCTGAAAGAGCTCGGATACACAGGCGTATTCCCCAAAAAACATCGCTGGTACGTCAAAGCGCCCACCTTCTCCTATTCGAAGCTGACCGGCTTGGACGCCGTGCTCTCCCCCGAGATGAAATCGACGGGCGAGGCTATCGGTTACGACGACACGCTGACCAGAGCGGTATATAAAGCGTTGAAAGCTTCCGGGCTGAGAGTAGACAACTACGGCACCGTCTTTGCCACGATAGGCGACAAGGATAAAGCCGCGGCGCTTCCTTTAATTAAAAGATTCTATGACCTCGGCTTCAACATCGAGGCGACGGAAGGGACGGCGAAGTACCTCAAATCCGCCGGTATCCGCACAAGGGTCAGGAAGAAGCTGTCGCAGGGCTCCGACGAAATTTTGCAAAGCCTCAGGAAAGGATATGTCACTTACGTAGTGAACACCATTACCGAAGGGGGCTCCGGACACGCCGACGGCATGGAGATAAGGCGTACCGCCGTCGAAAACAACGTGCCCGTCTTCACCTCGCTGGATACCGTCAGAGTGCTTCTCGACGTGTTGGAAGAAACGACGATGGGAGTGTCCGAGATATGAAATCGGAGAGGTTGAAAATCACCGAAAACCGCCAAATCACGGCGGATATATACAAGATGTGCCTGCTGGGAGCTGAAAAACCGCTCCCCGGGAACTTCCTGGAACTCACCATCCCGGGCTGCTTTCTCGGTCGTCCCTTCGGAGTGGCGGGTTATGCCGACGGCATCACGGAAATTTATTACCGCGTCGTCGGCGAAGGCACCATGAAAATGACCGGAATGAAAGAGGGCGAGGAAGTGGACGCGCTGACGGGACTCGGGAACTCCTTTGACACAAACGGAGTTAAAAAACCGCTGATAGTCTCGGGTGGTTTGGGCTTTGCGCCGCTGAAATTCCTTGCCGAAAGTTTTGTGGAAAAGGGGATTACGCCTCTGTTCGTGGCAGGCTTCAAGTCGCGCTCCGATATCGTCGAATTCCTGAAAGAGAGCGGTTTTTCTCCCGTCATAACGACCGACGACGGTACGGCGGGCTTTCACGGCAGCGCCGTCGATTACATAAAGGAGAAAGTTCCGGAATTCGACCGCTACTATGCCTGCGGACCGATGCCTATGCTGAAAGGCATGGCGGCGGCTTTCAAAGGCGGACAGCTTTCGTTGGAAGCCAGGATGGGCTGCGGCTTCGGAGCATGCATGGGGTGCAGCATCATGACCACCGCGGGAGCAAAAAGAGTCTGCAAAGAAGGGCCCGTCTTTTCGAGCGAGGAGGTGATTTTCGGTGACTGATAATCATAAACCGGATACCCGAATCACACTTTTCGGAAACGAGATGGATAATCCCGTCATTCCTGCCAGCGGCACTTTCGGCTTCGGATACGAATTTAATAATTGGTTTGATATTTCCGTTCTCGGTTCGATAGCGCTGAAAGGTACGACCATCGAAGCGCGCTACGGAAACCCTCTCCCGAGGATTGCCGAATGCCCCGCGGGAATGATAAACGCGATAGGGCTTCAAAACCCGGGGGCGGTGGCGGTCAGGGATATAGAGCTGAAAAAATTGGCGGCTGTCTACCCCAAAAAAGTCATCGCCAACGTCGGCGGGCACAGCTTCGGCGAATATGTCGAAACTTCCGCGATTCTTTCGGCTGCCGAGGAGGTTTTTGCAATCGAGCTGAATGTCTCCTGCCCTAACGTCAAGGGCGGCGGCATGGCTTTCGGCTTGGACGCAGGGGTGCTGGAGGAATTGACGGCGGCGGTCAAAGAGGCGTCTTCCAAACCGGTCATAGTCAAACTTTCTCCGAATGTTACGGACATCACCGTGCTCGCCAAGGCGGCGGAGCGTGGCGGAGCCGACGGATTAAGTCTCATCAACACGCTTGTGGGGATGCGGATAGATTTAAGGACGGCAAAGCCTATTATTTCCGTAAAGAGGGGCGGCTATTCGGGACCCGGAGTTTTCCCCGTTGCAGTCAATGCCGTCTATAACACCCGCGAGGCGGTATCTTTGCCGATCGTCGGCATGGGCGGCATAATGAACGCCGAAAACGTCATCGAAATGATGTACGCGGGAGCCGATTGCGTCATGGTGGGCACTTTGAACCTCATCGACCCGTGCGGTTCCAAAAAGATAATAGAGGATCTGCCCGGCGTCATGGAGCGGCTGGGTATAGATAAATTAACCGATATAGTAGGGAGGGCACACAGATGACGGAACATGCCGTAATAGTGGCTATGGATTTTTCTTCGAAAGAGGAAGTTTACGGATTTTTGGGCAAGCTTGGCGGCGAACGCCCGTATTTGAAAATCGGAATGGAGCTTTTCTATAAGGAAGGTCCCGATATGGTCAGAAAGCTGAAGGCGGAAGGATACAAGATTTTTCTGGATCTGAAACTTCACGACATACCGAATACCGTGTATAAAGCCATGAAAAATCTGGCGGCTCTCGGCGTCGATATCGCCAACGTGCATGCCGCCGGCGGTATAAAGATGATGGAATGGGCAAGGAAGGGCTTAAACGAAGGCGGCGGCGAGAAAACTCAACTTATTGCGATAACGCAACTGACCTCTACCGACGAAAGAACGTTGCATGAGGAATTGTTGATCCCGGAAAGTTTGCCGTACACCGTCAAAAAATATGCCATGAACGCCAAAGCGGCAGGGCTGGACGGAGTCGTTTGCTCCGCGCACGAGGCTCCGATAATATCCGAATTGGGATTGATATCCGTGACGCCGGGGATCAGGCTAAGCGGCGACGACGTCAACGACCAAAAACGCGTGGCTACTCCGGCGCTGGCAAGGGAATTGGGCTCCACTCATATAGTGGTGGGCAGGAGCATTACCGCTGCCGACGATCCGTTGGCGGCGTACCTCAGGACGGTAAAGGAATTTATAGGTCAATAGACGGCATATCCGAAAAGATCGTCAGTCGAAATAAAGGAGCATAAATAATATGAGTACCGACAATAAAACCTTAGCTGCAAAAGCGTTATTAAAAGCCAAAGCCGTATTTTTACGTCCTTCGGAACCGTTTACCTGGGCGTCAGGCATAAAATCCCCGGTATATTGCGACAACAGGTTACTGTTAGGCTTTCCGGAAATCAGAGCGGAAATAGAAAATATATTAAAGGAAGTCATCGAAAGTCAATATCCCGAAGTCGAAGTATTGATGGGCACTTCCACGGCAGGAATACCTCATGCCGCGATAGTAGCCGAAAAAATGGGGCTGCCGATGGGCTACGTTCGTTCGGGGAACAAGGACCACGGCAGAGGAAACCGCATAGAGGGCGCCGATCCTCGCGGCAAAAAGACCGTAATAGTCGAGGATCTGATCTCTACGGGCGGATCGGTGATAGAGGTCGC
>CALVTP010000006.1 GCA_944362765.1 uncultured Clostridia bacterium
ATATGCCTCCATGGTCAAGCGGTCAAGACGTCGCCCTCTCACGGCGGAATCTGGGGTTCGATTCCCCATGGAGGTACCACAAATTGATGAAAAGGGCGCATCTAGCGCTTTTTTTCGTTTGTGGGCGGCGGTCATGTACTAGTCATTGTACACTCCCTCCCAAAAATAAATATAAGGGCGCATCTCCAAAATAAAAATAAGGGCGCATCTCCAAAATGAATATAAGGGCGCATCTAGCGCTTTTTTTCGTTTGTGGGTGGCGGTCATTTACGTTTTAGTAAACTCCCTTACCCCCAAATCGAAAGAAAAACGCTATCTGCAACCCTTCTATTCATTTTGGGGTCGCGGGGAATTTGGCGATGTTGATAATTTTATAGGTAAGTGTTGTTCTGTTTGTTTTTTTTTGGAGTATCGGATAATTTGGCGGTGTTGATAATTTTATAGGTAAGTGTTGTTCTGTTTGTTTTTTTGGAGTATCGGGGAATTTGGCGGTGTTGATGTTTTTTGTAGGTTGACAGTTTTGGTGTTCATTTTGGGTGTTCGGATAATTTGGCTGTTTTGATATTTTTATGTTTTTTTCATTTATTTTGAGTTCGGATAATTTGGCGGTGGTGTCAGTATTTATGTTGATAGTGCTGCTATTCATTTTTGGGTCGCGGGGAATTTGGCGCATTCTATTGATTTTTATTGCGGTAAACCTTTTATTCATTTTGGAGTATCGGGGAATTTGGCGATGTTGATAATTTTATAGGTAAGTGTTGTTCTGTTTGTTTTTTTGTAGTATCGGGGAATTGGGCGGTGGTGTGATTTTTTTATATGGAGAGAATTATCCTGTTTGTTTCGGGGCGTGTGGGGTTTGATTTTCCGGGGTGTGTTTTTTCCGTTTTGGATAGTTGGTCAAGCGAAAAGTATGTTTTGTAATTTACAATTTTAAATTTACTGACTATAATATGTATATGACGACGGAGCTTATAAGGCAAAAGCTGAAACTTCTTCCCGATTCCAGCGGAGTCTACATCATGTTGGACGACGAAGGCGGTATTTTGTATGTGGGTAAAGCGAAAAACCTCAAAAACCGGGTGCGTCAATACTTTCAAAACTCCGTCACGAAGACCGAAAAGACGATGCTGCTGGTCGAAAAGATCCGCGATTTCAAGTACATCGTCACGCGGAACGAAATCGAAGCGCTGGTTCTCGAAAACAACCTCATAAAGGAACATAAACCTTACTACAACATCCTTTTAAAGGACGACAAGTCCTACCCGTATATCAAAGTGAACCTTAAAGAGGACTTTCCGCGGGTGGAGGTCGTCCGCCGCCTGAAAGCCGACGGCTCGAAGTATTTCGGTCCTTACATGATCGGACTGACCGCAAAGAGCACGCTGGATCTTATACACGCGGTGTTCCCGGTGAGGAGCTGCAAAGGGACTCTTTCAAAACGGGAGAAACGGGAGTGTCTAAACTACCACATCGGGCGCTGCCTCGCGCCGTGCACGGGTAAAGCCACGAAGGAAGAGTACCGCGAAGTCATCAAAAAAGTCATGGCTTTTTTGTCCGGTTCCGATAAGGAAGCGCGGGAAATCCTACTCAAAAAACTCAACGAAGCCGTCGAAGCCGAAGAATTCGAACGCGCGATTGTCTACCGCGACAATCTCGAATTGATGGATAAAATCGTGCGGAAACAGAGCATAAATCTCCCGAAAGACTTTAATCTCGACATATTCTCTTACGCCTCGAACGGCATGTACGGCGTTATAAATTACACCGTCGTGCGCGCGGGAAAGGTGATGGGCAGCGAAAATATGCCGATATCGGAAGCGGGTGACGGGCAGGACATTCTCTCTTCGTTCGCCATGCAGTTTTACCAGAAAAATCCTGTCGTCGCGGACGAGATCCTTTTTAATCTGGAGCTTCCGTTCATTGACGAACTCAAAAGCTATCTTGCGGAACTGAAAGGCGGGAAATTAAATCTGCTGACTCCGAAAGGCGGAGCGCGAGGACAGCTGGTGAGCCTTAGTTACAACAATGCCGTCGAAAATCTGGAAAAGACGGCGGAACGCATAGCTACCAAGGAGGAGATGACGCGCGGCGCGGTGGAACAATTAAAGGAAAAGCTGAACCTTATCGACATTCCGTACCGCATGGAGTGTTACGATATTTCCAATATCTCCGGAACCGACAAGGTGGCGAGCATGGTTGTGTTTATAAACGGCGAGCCGCACCACGAACTGTACAGACGCTTCAGGATCAAAAGTTTCGAAGGCGCCGATGATTTCCGCTCCATGCGGGAAGTGCTTGCAAGGCGGATTAATGAGCTTAAAATCGGTAAAGACGTCTCTTTTTCGCAAAAACCCAATCTCCTGATCGTGGACGGAGGAAAAGGACAATTGAGCTCCGCCCAAGAAATCCTCGCCGATTCCGGGATAGAACTTATTTCGCTTGCAAAGCGCGAAGAAGAGGTGTTTTGTCCGGACGACTCCTACCCGAAGATATTGCCGCGCGATTCGCTTGCGCTGAAATTGCTGCAGCGCATCCGAGACGAGGCGCACCGCTTCGCGATAACATACCACAGAAAATTGCGCGCCGAAAGAATGACGCGTTCCAATCTCAAAAATATACCGGGAGTAGGTGATAAATACGCAAGGGCGCTCCTCGAATACTTCAAAAAGCCCGAAAATATCGCAGCGGCGCCTGTCGAAGAGATAGAAAAGGTGCCCGGCTTCGGCGCCGAGCGCGCAAAAAACGTATACGACTACTTTCATAAGGAGCAACAATGAAATATAAACTTGTGGCGTCCGATTTTGACGACACCATGGTGGACGACAGCCTTGTGATAGGTGAAAAAACCAAGTCCGCAATTAAAACTTATATCGAAAAGGGCGGCAGGTTCCTTCTGTGCACGGGAAGAATGATCTCGGCGATACTGCCGTATGCAAGGGAGTTGGGACTCCACGGCGAAATCGTCGGCTACCAAGGCACCGTCATAGCCGATATTGACTCCGGGAAGTTCCTTTCGGAGGATAAGGTTCCCTTTGAAACGGCCTTAAAATTGTTGGATTTTGCCGATGAAATAGGAGTTCAGGCACAATATTACTACCAAGACACATTCGTAATCGAAAAAGAAAACGAATTGAGCCGCCGATACGCAAAGTACACTTTTGCGCCGCCTTTGGTAGTCGGCATGAGCCCCAAAGAGTATCTGAAAATCCATAAAATCTCCCCGACAAAGCTGTTGTATCTGGTCGAACCTTCCCGCGTCAAGGAAATAATCGCTATGGTGAACGAACGCTTTTCGGAGGAAATTCTGGCGAACACCTCCAAAAAATTCGTTGTCGAGCTTGTAAAAAAAGGTATCGATAAGGGAGTGGCGATGCGCCGTCTCGGAGAAAAATACGGCATACCGCGCGAGGAAACCATCTGCATTGGCGATTCACTGAACGACCTCGGGATGTTGAAGTACGCAGGACTTTCCGTGGTTGTCGAAAACGGCTCCGACGAAGCCAAAGCCGAGGCAGACATCATCGCACCGCCAAGCAGCGCCGACGCTGTGGCATGGGTGCTCGAAAACCTGGTAGACTGAGGAAAACAATCTTCTTTATGCCCCTCGGCAAGAATTAACAACAAATAAAAAAGCGGGAACGGCGATTCGCTCCCGCTTTTCAGGTGAACCGGATTTAATTTAAAGAATCCTTATGGAAATGACGTTATCGAGTTCGGAAAGGGCGTCGGTAACAGAGGCGTCACCGTGACAAAGGTCGCCTTCAAAATCGATTATTGCGTATCCTACGCTACCTTTTTCGGCATATTCCATCGAATACTTATATTTCGAAAGAGCCTCTTTAAGACTTTTATCAAGCGCCGCTCCGGTATTTCCGACAACTGTAATTCTCTCGTCAAATTCCCTTTCCTTAATGACTTTCGGGAAGTTGACCGAATTTATGACGTTGCCGTTTTCGAGGTAGTCCTTCAATTCCTTTGCAGCCATCACCGCACAATTATCCTCCGCTTCTTCGGTGCTTGCGCCGAGATGAGGTATGGCGATAATGCCTTTGGAGTTGATACAGGAGTCGTTCGGAAAGTCGACGACGTACTTTCTCAGCTTTCCGCTCTCAAGAGCCGCCTTTACGTCCGGGACATTTACGAGTTCGCCCCTTGCCATATTGATGACGACGGCGCCGTCCTTCATCACACCGACGGAACGGGAGTTTATCATCTCGCGGGTGGAGTCGGTAAGCGGTACATGAAGAGAGATATAATCGGCAACTTTATAGATATCTTCAGGCGATTTCTGAACTGAAATACCCTCTTTTTCGAGAGAGTCTGCGGCTTCGTCGGAAAGATAGGGGTCGTAGCCTACGACATTCATAGAAAGCGCTTTCGCTGCTCCCGCCACAAGTTTTCCTATCGCTCCGAGTCCGATTATTCCCAAGGTCTTCCCGGATATTTCCGAGCCCGCAAAAGCTTTTTTGCCTTTTTCGACTTGCTTTGCGACGTCTCCTTCCAGCGTGTTTGCCCATTCGACGCCGCCGACGATATCACGGGCAGCCAAGAGCATTCCGCATATCACAAGTTCTTTGACGGCGTTGGCGTTTGCGCCGGGAGTATTGAAGACGCATATTCCTTTTTCGGTCATACGGGGTATCGGGATATTGTTTACGCCGGCGCCCGCCCTTGCGACGCACAAAAGATTGTCCGAAATTTCGTAATCATCCATTTTAAAGGAGCGAACTAATATTGCGTCGGGAGATTTGGTATCTGAAGATACCGAATAATTGTCATCCAGCACCGAGTAGATTTTATTGCTTATAGCATTTAAGGTCAATATTTCAAACATTTATTTATTCTCCGTCTCGAACTTTTTCATGAACTCGATAAGTTTTTTAACGCCTTCCACAGGCATGGCGTTATAGATGCTTGCGCGCATTCCGCCGACGAGTTTATGCCCTTTTATGGAGACAAGACCGTTTTCGGCAGCTTCTTTTACGAACTTGGCGTTCAGCTCGTCGGAGGCACATACGAACGGTACGTTCATCAACGAGCGGTCGGCGGGATTGACGTAGTTATGGTAGAAGTCGGAATTGTCGATGAAATCGTAAAGGAGTCCCGCTTTGTATTCGTTGATTTTTTGGATCTCCTTCACGCCGCCGAGTTTAAGAAGGTATTTGAACACCAAGCCCGCCATATAAATCGTAAAGCAGGGGGGAGTATTATAGAGAGAATCGGCGTCGGCTTGCGTTTTGTAAGAGAGCATGACGGGGCAGTCGGCTCTTTCGTGCCCGACGAGGTCTTTTCTGACGATGACAATCGTAAGTCCGGCGGGAGCGACGTTTTTCTGGGCACCCGCGTAAATGAGGCCGTACTTGGTGACGTCGACTTCCTCGCTTAAAATCATCGAAGACATATCCGCGACTATCGGCGCATTTGCGACGGGGTAAGTTCTCGCGGTGTAGCGGGAACCGAAAATGGTGTTGTTCTGGCAGATATGGACGTAGTCTATGTCGTCACGGAATCTGACTCCTTCGGGAATATAGGTAAAGTTTTTGTCCTTCGAGGTCGCCTGAACGACTATGTCTCCGAACTTGACCGCCTCTTTCGCTGCTTTTCCGGAGAAGTTTCCGGTGACGACGTAATCGGCTTTTCCTTTTACGAGAAGGTTCAGCGGAACGGCGGAAAATTGCTGGCTGGCGCCGCCCTGTACGAAGAGAATATAGTAATCTTCGGGAATATTCATCAATGTTCTGAGGTCGTTGAGCGCCGACATGTGAATTTCGTCGTACCACTTGGAGCGGTGCGACATTTCCGTCACGGACATACCGGAACCTTTATAATCTACGAAATCTTTTTGCGCTTCCAGCTTGACTTCTTCGGGGAGCATGCCGGGACCTGCGGAAAAGTTATAAACTTTCATGAGTCATCCTTCCTTTTAATAATTGTTTAAAAAAATTATACTCCCCGGCAGAAAAAAAGTCCATCGTTTTATTAAAAATGCGTGCGGAACGCAAAAATTACGGCTGCCGCGCCGGGAGCGGATATAAGCCGCCGCCAAGCGACCGTATTATTCGGCGATTGATTAGTGCAGTATGTGTAGTATAATTTCACTTGAATTTCACATTTATGTATTATATAATTAATGTCACCGCCGGTGAAAGGCGGGAAAAATCGTACGATAAGGAACCGAAATGCGCACAAAAAAGCTGTTGCCGATAATTGCTCTTTGCATCGTGGCTGCCGTCATGGCGCTGACTGCCTGCGTTCGGGACGAAGAATCCGAAACGGGGAAATTTGTCGTCGAAAAGGCAGAAGTGTCCATCCCCGCCGGGCTGAATGACGGCGCTTTGAAAATAGAGTGGCTGACCGACTTCGAAATCAATAAGCCGACGGTGGTTTATTTTCACGGCGTCGGAGACTATAACGACATAACCGACCTCGTTTTGGACGAACACATTTACACCACCGATACGGGGAACGACGGAGTCGTCTATACCTCGGGTGAAACGGTTGACAGGATAGAAGAGAGTCGTGAACTCAGCCATCACTGGGACGAAAACGATTTTAATCTCGGCGTATTCCATTACGAAAATTTTGCCGATGACACCGCCGATAACGTCGCTGCGAAGGTATACTCTTCGGCTCGGATGAGCTATATTCCCGCCGCGGGCGGAACGACGGTGACGGGAGGACTTTACTTCAACCTTACCGAAGCTTTTATCGCCGAATGGCTGAAAACCGACGCCGATGCTCTGAATACGGCGGGCAGCAAGAGGATGATGGAGATAAGGTTTATAGGCGTCGGAGTGGGCGCCAATCTTGCCGTTTCCGCAGCCGATTATCTGAATGCTTTGTACGAACAGGGCACGATAGATTCGATGTATCTGCCTAACCGTATCGATATGATAAATCCGTACCTTGCGCACAACGGCTCCACCCCCGTCGTCGATTACAGGGTGACTACGAACATCCCGTCGCAATTGGAGTATTCCGCCGAGGCGATTTCAAGGCTTGCCGATACCGGAGTGGTGTTCGACTTTGTCGAAAGCCGCCCCGATTTTTATACTTATAACGGCGAAAACTACGACGGAGTCTTTGCCGAGTCGACAAGCGGCGAGGACGGGGAAGAGATCAAACTGACCTTCTACGAAGAGGGCGCCTCCGCCTTTTACAGAAGCATTCTTTCAAACGTCGCTTATTTAAGTTTAAGGGAGTCGGTCACCAAAAACAACGAGACATATCTCAGCGCTTTCGGCGACTCCGAAGAGGGCAGGGCGCGTGCCCGCGACAGGTTCGCTTCCGATTGGTATATGTTCTCGATAACCGGTTCGGACGTCACCGGCATCTCCGCCCAGACGGCCATTCCTTACGGCGATTCCGACAACAGACGCCCCGTTCTGGACGGCTACAACCGCGACGGTGTGACGGCGAGTTCGGCAGTAAAATACGGCGTTTCGGCGTGGACTCCGACGACCTACCTGAGAGCGATAAAGGGTGTGGAGTTCGTGCAAAGAAGCTACAACACCTCCGACAAAACCGAAAAAGCGGTGACTTTGGATAAATTCAGAATCGAAAATTACCAGGTTTCGGCAAGTAACTTCCTGGGAACGGACAAATTGGCGGGCGTTCAGAAGGTGGCGGGCTATGTCTACCTCACCGAAGATTCCGGTAACTACTATGTCGAAATGAAACGCGATAAGCGCCTTCAGGGAATAGAAATAATAGCCGAATTCACCTCCGACGACGACTCCTTCACGAGGAAAACGACGACCGATAAAACGGGCTATTACGAAATCGACATCGGAATGCAATATATCGATTATCAGGTAAAAATCACCGTCAACTTCCCGGGAAACCGCTACAAAAAGCTGACCGCTACGGCGGGAGCGTCGGGTTCGAATTATACAAGACTGACTTTCAACGGGATAACTTCGGCAGACGGCAGCGTTACTTCGATATATCTGAACAATACCGAGGGCGCCAAATTCTTTATCGGCATCTATAACGGCGGACTGCTACCGCTTTAACGGAATAACCCGTTAAACAGCCCGTTTTCGAAACGGGAAACAGGGTATACTTCAATTAAATCATCTTCCGTAAATGCAACGGCGCGGGGAAGGAAATCTCCGCGCTTATTTTAATTCCGGCATGCCCGGGGCGTTTCCGATCGGGTGTTTTACGTCCGTTCCGGTGGCGGAATCCCATATCATTCGCCCAGAGCGCGGAGAGCGTTCAAAAGGCGTTCGTCCATCGATTCGGGATCCTTTATGACCACTCTTGCAGGTCTGAGACGCACCACTTCAATGACGGCGTCGGCGTCCTTATCGGAGGTGTATCTCGGTATGACCACGCGCTCCGGACGGAATGCCTCGGGACCTTTCCCGAGCTCTATGCTCCTGCCGTCCTCGGGGTTTATGAAGTAGGGGATGAGCCGGTAGACGTCCTCGGGAGAGGAGCATTGTTTCAACAATAACGCCGCCAGCGCTTTTAACTCTTCCCAGTCCTCTTTAAGCTCTTTCAATCTGAATTCAAACAGCGTGCGTGGAGCGATCTCCATCGGGTATCCCGTCAATTTTTCTATACGCTTTACCTCCTCGTCGCAGTCGACCTGCAAAAGAGCTCCGAGCAATGCGTATATTTCAAAACCTTGACTTTGGTATTCCGAAATAAGCGATTCAAGAGCCCTGAATTTATAAATGGTGACGATAAGCTCCGCGACCGTGCCGACTACGAAGGAGGGTTCCGCCTCTTTTGAAGGGAGAAGCCGGGTGTAGTGAAGGTGTGTTTCAACGGCGCACTCCGTCCCGTGAAGGTCGAATTTTTCCGTGAGGAAATCGAGTGCCGCCCGGTCAGAGCGCTCCGCTAAAATGACGGGATTTGGCTTTTCGGTCATAGCCTTATTATATGTATTCCTCCGCGATGTAATGCGCGGGGCGGACGGGAATACCCGATATAATTGCGGGAAATATTTCCCTTTTTAAATTTTAATAATAGATATACAATATATTGACTTTTATCTTATGTTTTGCTACTATATATTGTGCTATAAACATTTTTGCCGCCTTTTAAGTTGCCTGAAAAAGAGGGCGGCAGAATTTTCCGGAGGACTCATGCCGAAGAAAAACGAAGTCAAAGCTTCGGGTTACAATGCCGACGACATCCATGTATTGGAAGGATTGGAACCCGTCAGAAAACGCCCGGGAATGTACATCGGGACGACGGGACCGAAGGGGCTGCATCACCTGATCTGGGAAATAGTCGACAATGCCGTCGACGAAGTGATGAACGGTTTTGCCGACACCGTCGAAGTGGTTTTATACGACGACGGCTCGGTCTCCGTCAAGGACAACGGAAGAGGTATTCCGGTGGACGTAAACAAAACGCAGAACATGACGGGAGTCGACCTTGTGTTCACAAAGCTCCACGCGGGCGGCAAGTTTGACAACGGCGGATATCAGTTCAGCGGCGGTCTTCACGGCGTCGGTGCTTCGGTGGTCAATGCCCTTTCGGAATGGCTCGAAGTGGAGGTTTACCACGATAAAAAGGTTTATTACGAGCGCTTTGAAAGGGTATTTGACGCCGACGGCACAGTGCACAGCGGGCAGACCGTAGTGCCGTTGAAGGTGAACGGAAAGACCTCGGCAAGGGGAACTTTTGTGCGTTTCAAACCCGATAAGGACGTCTTCGAGACGGTGGAGTTTGACGCGCGCACCATCCGTACCCGCGTAAAAGAACTGGCGTTTTTGAACAAAGGAGCCGCTTTCATATTCGAAGACAGGCGCGCTCCCGATCCGGAGACGGGGGAATACAAGCGCTTCGAATACCGCTACAAAGGGGGGCTTCAGGACTTTGTCCAAAGTCTCAACGCCGACAAGGAAAAGCGCTCCGACAAGGTGATTTACATCGAAGCGGGCGCAAGTAACGGGCTTCAGATACAGATAGCCATTCAATACACGACGACTTTTGTCGAAAATATAATCTCTTACGTCAACAACATCCCGACGACGGAAGGGGGCACTCACGAGACGGGCTTCAAGCTGGCGTTCACCAAGGCGATGAACGAATACATCAAGCGCAACAAGCTGATGAAGGACAAGGACAAGGATTTGCAGCTTGTGGGCGAGGACTACCGCGAAGGCATGACCGCCGTCATCAACCTGAAATTGAAGGAAGTGCAGTTCGAGGGACAGACCAAGACCAAGCTCGGAAACCCGGAGGTGAAAGGCATAGTCGACTCCATCGTCTACGAGAAGCTGACCGCCTACTTTTCGGAGCCAAAAAATAAAGATATCGCCCTGTTAATAGCAAAACTTGCCATCAACGCGGGCAAAATCCGTCAGGAAGAAAAAAAGATAAAGGACGCCCTCAGAAGCTCCAAAAACAGCATGACGGGAAAGACGGCTATCGGAAAGCTGTCGAACTGTTCGGGGCGCGATTATTCGAGAAACGAACTGTTCATAGTCGAAGGCGATTCCGCAGGCGGCTCGGCGAAGAAGGGACGCGACCGCACCTTCCAGGCGGTACTGGCGCTGAGAGGAAAACCGTTGAATACCGAAAAGTCGAAGAAGACGGATATGCTGCAAAACGCCGAGATAAATACGATAATTTACGCTCTCGGCACAGACTTCGACAAGGACTTCAATATCAAAAACCTCAAATTCGATAAGATAATAATTCTGGCGGACGCCGACCACGACGGCGAGCATATCCGCTGTCTTCTGCTGACATTCTTTTATAGATATATGCGCCCGCTGGTCACCGAAGGGCATGTTTATCTCGGGATGCCGCCTCTTTACAGGGTGACGCAGAAGGGGGTGACGCGCTACGCGTATAACGACCTCGAGCTCGACAAAATCCTTCATGAGACCAAAGGGCAATACAATCTCCAGCGTTACAAGGGGCTTGGCGAGATGAACGACGACCAGCTTTGGGAGACGACGCTGAACCCGAAGACGAGAACGCTTACCAGAGTCACCGTCGAGGACGCCGCCGAAGCCGACGAGATGATCTCCCTTCTTATGGGCAACAACGCCGACAGAAGGAAGGAATTCATCAACGAAAACGCCAATTTCAACAAGGTTGACGCCTTCCAATCGAAACTCGGAGGACAGAAATGAGAAAGGAAAAGATAAAGCAATTAAGTCTCGATCTGGAGAGCACCGTCACCGAAAAACCGATAGAAGCCATCATGCCGGAATCGATGATGATCTATTCCGAGCACGTAATTCTGGATCGCGCACTGCCGAGAGTGGAGGACGGATTGAAACCCGTTCAGCGCAGGATACTTTATACGATGTATAACCTGAATATGAAGCCGAAGGGCGGCTTCAAAAAGTCGGCGCGCATCGTCGGCGACTGCATGGGTAAGTACCACCCCCACGGCGACTCCTCCATTTACGACGCCATGGTCAGGCTGACGCAGGATTTCAATATGCGGATGCCGCTGATAAAAGGGCAGGGGAACTTCGGAACTCTGACCGACCCGCCCGCCGCAATGAGGTACACCGAGGTGGAGATGGGCGCGCTCGGAATGGAGCTTCTTCGCGACATCGACAAGGACACCGTCAGGTGGAATAAAAACTTCGACGACACGTTGGACGAACCGGATCTTCTCCCGGGCAGGTTCCCGAATCTTTTGGTCAACGGCGCGCAGGGAATAGCGATAGGGCTTGCGACGAACATCCCTACGCATAACCTTACCGAAGTCATCGACGGTTGTATCGCCACTCTTGAAAATCCGAGAATTTCGCTGGAAGAGCTGATGACCTTCATCAAAGGACCGGATTTCCCGTCCGGCGGCTTTCTGGTGGGCGGGAAGGAGCTTACGGAAGCCTACCGCACCGGGAAAGGAAGGATAGTCATCTCGGGAAGAGCCGATATCGAAGGGGACGGCGACAAGCAAAGCATAGTCATTACGGAACTGCCGTACGGCGTCAACCCGAACAGCCTGATAGACAAAATTTACTCCCTCCGCGAAAAGAAAAAAGAGCTCTTCGGAAACATCACCGAAATTTCAGACGAGACGACGAGGGGTATCCGTATAGTCATCAAATTGAAAAAGGGAGAGGACGCGTCAAAGCTTCTGGATGCCCTGTACAAACATACCGAACTGCAGTCGGCATTCAACTTAAACATGGTGGCGATAGCCGACGGCAAACCGCGGCTTATGGGTATCCAAAAGGTGTTGGAGTATTACCTGAACTACCAAAAACAGATAGTCCGCAACAGAAGTATCCACGAGCTCGGAGTCGCAAAAAAACGCGCCGAGGTGTTGGAAGGATATCTGACAGTCATACCCGATATCGACGAGGTGATAGCGCTTATACGCTCCTCTCAAAACCGCGGCGAAGCCAAAGTGAGGCTGCGCGAAAGGTACGCTTTAAGCGAGATTCAGGCGGAGGCGATTCTGAGTTTGCAGCTCGGAAACATCAATAAACTCGACGTAGGGAAGTACACCGAGGAATTGAAGGGGCTGAAAAAGGATATCGAGCGGCTGACGAAAATAAAGGACTCCGTCCGCGAACAGACCGCCGTCGTCAAACAGGAACTCATCGAGATCCGCGACCGTTACAAAAACGAAGCAAATTCGAGAAGGCTTACCAAAATAATCGGCGACATAAAGGACATCGAGACCAAACCTTTCGACCCCACCAAGAGGACAGCCAAGCGCATGATAGCCGCTTTGACCGCCGACGGCGGTGTCAAGTTCATGACGGGGAGAAGTTATCTCGGCGCCAACCGCGAAGCGGGCGCGGGGGACATCAACTCCGTGCATACCGTAGTCGAAGAAATCCCGGCGGGACATATGGTGCTGATATTCGGAAGCCTCGGGAATTGTTATAAATTCGACCCCTCCGCCATCCGCGACAGACAGTGGACGGAAAAGGGCGAGGCGCTTTCGGACATCGTGCCGGACGCTCCCTCAAACGAAAAGGCTGTGGCGGCGCTTCCGTTCGACCCCGAGGCGGTGCCTGCGTCGGAAGTCTACATCTATACCGCGCTCGGCATGGTAAAGCGGAGCGCATTCTCCGCCCTTGTGGTCGGTAAAATCTTCTATCAGGCGATGACGTTAAAGGAGGGGGACGAAGTCATCGGCGCCGAAGTGGTTGTACCGGGCTCGACGATATTGTTTGTCAGCTCCGACGGTCAGTGCGTCAACTCGCTTACCGACGACTATCCCGAACAGGGCAGGATCGCCGGCGGCGTCATAGGCATGAACTTAAACCGCGACCAACGCGTCGTTTACGCGGGGCAAGCCGACGTCGAGATTGTGACGGGAGAAGAAGGAGACATTCCGATGCCGCTCGGAGAAATTCTTGTCGTCACCGAAAAGGGGACGGGGAAACGGGTCATCGCTTCCGAATTCCCGCCGATGAAGAGGAACAGAAAAGGGTTGAGAATAATAGATATCTACGGCGAAAACATCTCCGTTATTTTTGCAGGTAAGGTGCTGGAGCCGTATAAAGTCGTAATCGAGGACAAGGAAGGGGAACTTCATGTCGTCGATACCGAGGAAATCAGGATCGAAAGGAAGGACACCAAAGGAAAACCCATTGTCCGAGGCATTCGCCCGAAGCGCATCTTCAAAGCCAGGGAGGAGTACGAAAATGGCTAAACCCGTAGTCGCCGTCGTCGGACGTCCGAACGTCGGAAAATCGACATTTTTCAACAAAATGGCGGGACGGAGAGTGTCCATAGTCGACGACATGCCCGGAGTTACCCGCGACAGACTTTATACCGACGTCGAATGGTGCGGGCACAGGTTTACCCTTGTCGACACCGGCGGGATGGAGCTGAAAAGCGACGACGAAATGTGGAAACACATCAAGCGCCAGGCGGAACTTGCGATAGACATCGCCGACGTCATCATCTTTTTTACCGACGGGAAGGCGGGAGTTTCCCCGGGCGACCACGATATCGCCAATATGCTCCGCCGTACCAAAAAACCGGTGGTGCTCGCGGTCAACAAAATCGACGGAAGAGATTCTTCCGCCATGTACGACTTTTACGAACTGGACATCGGCGATCCGGTGGCTGTCTCCGCCGAGCAAAGCCTGGGGCTGGGGGATCTGTTGGACGAAGTCGTCCGTCACTTTGACAAAGGCACCGCTTCCGAGGAGGAGGACGAGTGCGTCAAAATTGCCGTTGTCGGAAAACCCAATGCCGGAAAATCTTCGCTTGTCAACAGAATTCTGGGTTATGACCGCGTCATCGTCTCGGACATACCGGGGACGACGCGCGACGCGATAGACACCCCCTTTACCCGCGACGGCAAAAAGTATATGCTGATAGATACGGCGGGGATCAGAAAAAAAGCGCGGGTCGACGAGGACGTCGAATATTACTCCGTCGTGAGGAGCATATCGGCTATCCGCCGCGCCGACGTCGTATTGGTGATGATAGACGCACGCGAAGGGATAACCGAGCAGGACGTCAAAATAGCAGGCTTAGTGCACGAATCGGGGAAACCGGGGATAATAGTCATGAACAAGTGGGACATCGTCGAAAAGGATACCTCCACGATGAACAAGCTGACGAATATCCTTAAAGAGGAGCTGAAATTCATGGACTACTTCAAAGTGGCATACGTTTCGGCTCTGACCGGACAGCGGCTGAAAAACATCCTTTCCTTGGTGGACGAAGTCTACGAGCACACGACGCAAAGAGTGCAAACCGGGCTCCTGAACGATGTAGTCGGGGATGCCGTAACGGTAAATCCGCCGCCGACGCACAACGGAAAGAGGTTGAAGATTTTCTATGTGACGGAGACGGGGATCAAGCCTCCCACCTTCGTCGTATTCGTCAACGACCCGAAGCTTATGCACTTTTCCTATAAACGTTATCTTGAAAATTGTATCCGCAAAAGTTTCGACTTTTCGGGGACTCCGATAAAGATAACCGTGCGCGCAAGAAACGACGAAAGCTTCGGCGGGAAGCAGTAGCGGCATGGGGCTGCGGCAACGGCGCTCCCGGGGCGTCGGCTTTTTCCGTTTCCCGCTGCGGCGCCGTCCCGTATCAGACGATATTTAATTGAGAGGTACATATATGAACTATCTTACACTCGATAAAAGCGAAAGACAACGCCTTCTTTCGGAAGAGAGGAGCCGCATGGAGGCATACAAAGCCAAGGGGCTGAAGCTCGACATGAGTCGCGGAAAACCCTCGAAAGAGCAATTGGATTTAAGTAACGCTCTTTTTTCGGAACTCGACCCCGCGCGCGGATTTACGGGAAAGCAGGACTATCGTAACTACGGTATCTCCGACGGAATTCCCGAGATAAAGAAGCTCTTTTCGGAGCTTGCGGGCGTAAAAGAGAGCGAAATTATCGTAGCTTACAACGCGAGCCTCAACCTGATGTACGACAGCATCCAGCGCGCCATGCAGTTCGGTGTTTCCGGCGAAGAACCTTGGAACAAGCAAGGGAAAATCAAATGGATCTGCCCCGTCCCCGGCTACGACAGGCATTTTTCGGTGACGGAGCTTTTCGGGATAGAGATGATAAACGTTCCGATGCTCGAAGACGGTCCCGATATGGACAAAGTCGAGGAGCTCATAGCCGATCCCGCCGTCAAGGGTATGTGGAACGTACCGAAGTACTCCAACCCCACCGGCGTTATTTACTCCGACGAAGTCGTCGAGCGTCTCGCCCGTATGAAACCTGCCGCAAAGGACTTCAGACTGATGTGGGACAACGCCTATATGGTGCACGCGCTCTACGGGCAGCAGGAGCAGGCGAACATTCTTTCGCTTGCAAAAAAATACGGTAACGAGGACATGATTTACGGCTTCGGCTCCACTTCGAAGATAACCTTCGCGGGGGCGGGAGTGTCTTTTATGTACTCTTCCGAAAAGAATATCGCCGAAATCAAAAAGTTTATGAATATCCAAAGCATCGGTCCCGATAAGCTGTCGCAGCTTGCCCATTACCGCTTTTTAAAGGACGCGGACGGCGTTCTCAGACTGATGGAAAAGCACGCGGCGCTCCTTCGTCCGAAGTTCGAAGCGGTGTTGAATATCCTTGACAGGGAGCTCGGAGATTTCCCGGCTTCCTGGACGAAACCCGAGGGCGGCTACTTTATTTCCGTCGACCTTCCCGAAGGTACCGCCAAAAGAACGGTGGAGCTTGCAAAGGAAATGGGCGTAGTCTTCACCGGCGCGGGCGCGACATATCCTTATAAGCGCGACCCGAAGGACTCCAACCTCAGGATAGCTCCTTCCCTCCCGCCGATATCGGAACTTGAGGAAGCCACCGAGATTTTCGCCGTCGCGGCAAAGATAGCCTATCTCGAAAAGGAATAAAATACTTTTTCGGAAGTTACGTGACCCTTGCCCGCTTTTCAGCGGGCTTTGTTTTTGTGCAGGCGTTCAGGCATTTTTACGTCTCTTCCCGCCATATGAGGCATATCCGACCCGGGAAAGTCATAAACTTAAACAAAAAAGGAGGACGAAAATGTCTGAATACAATATTTACGCCGACATTGCATCGCGGACGGGCGGCGACATATATATAGGCGTTGTTGGACCCGTAAGGACGGGGAAATCGACGTTTATAAAGCGGTTCATGGAAGAAGCGGTCATACCGAATATCTCCGAAGCCGAAGAGGCGGCAAGGGCGACGGACGAGCTGCCGCAGTCCGCAAACGGCAGGACGATAATGACGACGGAACCGAAGTTCGTACCCAATGCTGCCGTCAATATTTCGATAGGGAACGCCCGCGCGTCGGTAAGAATGATAGACTGCGTGGGGTACCTTGTCGAAGGCGCGCTGGGCGCCGAGGAAGAAGAAAAACCGCGGATGATCTCCACCCCCTGGAGCGACGAAAAAATGCCCTTCGGAAAGGCGGCGGAGCTCGGTACGGAAAAGGTGGTAAAGGAGCATTCGACGATAGCCGTCGCGGTGACCACCGACGGAAGCTTTACAGGAATCCCCGCTGCCCATTACGCGCCCGCCGAAGAAAGAGTGATAAAGGAATTGAAGGAGTCCGGAAAACCTTTTGCGGTAGTCGTGAATTCCGCCGCTCCCGACTCCCCCGAGGCGCAGGAAAAGAAAGCGGAACTTGAGGAAAAGTACTCCGTAAAGGTCATCGTCACCAACGTGCAGACGGCTTCGAAAGAGGAATTCGACGGCATTCTCGAAGCGATAGTCCGCGAGTTTCCGATAAAGAAAGTGGAAGTCGAACTTCCCGACTGGCTTTATGCGCTCGGAGACCATCCCGCCATGCTCGAAGTGGTGGAGGCACTGAAAACGGGAGAGGCGGGAAGTAAGATGGGAGACGCCGAACGCCTGACGGAAATTTTTTCGGATTCCGACTATCTTGCGGGCGAACCGGACATCTCGGCAGATGCCGGCAGTGGCGTCGTCCGACTGAAATTCTCGGCAAAAGACGGCGCTTTCTTCAAAGTCATTTCGGAACGATCCGGAGAAAATCTTAATTCCGAACGCGAGCTGCTAACCTATCTTATAGAAGCTTCCCACGGCCTGAAGCAATATAAAAAGGTGGCTTCGGCAATGGAAAAAGCCGATGAGACAGGTTACGGCGTAGTCACACCGTCGCTATCGGATATGAAGTTAGAGGCTCCCGAACTGACGCATAAAGGAACCCAATACGGCATAAAGTTAAAAGCGGTTGCTCCGAGTTATCATATGATAAAAGTCGATGTCGTCACCGAAGTCAATCCTATTATCGGTTCGGAGTCTTCCTCGGCTGAATTGGAGGAATCTTTAAAACAAAAATTCGCTTCCGATCCGGAAGGTTTATGGCAGACGAACTTCCTGGGAAAGTCGCTTTCGGAGCTTGTTGCCGAGAACATGTCCGGGAAGACCGGCTCGGTGCCGGAAAACGTTCAGACCAAGCTCAGAAAGGCATTGAAGAGGGTGGTGAACGAACAGCGCGGATCTATACTTTGCATATTGATTTAGAAGCTTATTACCTTCGTTTCGGTTTCGGCTCCGCGCTTCGGCGCGGGGCTTTTTTTTGTGAAAAACAGCTTTTGCGACTCTCCGCTTCGACCGAACAAAGACGGAATGCATACGTGCACGCGATTAAAATAAAAAATCGCTTTACTTAAAAATAATTTCGTTATATTATATTAATACTATGCGCGACAGAAAAGCAAGTGCCGAAGAATTGAAAAGGGGAGTTTTCGACGTCATCGCTCACAGGCGCGCCGAGGTCAGGGAATCGGCTGCTATGGGCGGGGACGCCGCAGTCGTCGATTGCGGCGAGGTGCTCCTCCACACCGACCCCATTACCGGGCGGTGTGCGGACATCGGTTCTCTTGCGATAAAAGTGGTCTCCAACGACGTCGCAGCCGCGGGCGGGGAACCCGTTGCCGTTTTATTGACGGTGCTCCTTCCGAAGGAGTTTTCCGTCGAAGACCTGAAAAAAATAATGTCGGACGCCGAAGCGGAGTGCGGGAAGATCGGCGCGGAGATAGTCGGCGGACATTCGGAGTTCACCTCCGCCGTCACGCGCCCGGTGGTGTCGGCGATGGCTGTCGCAAAGCGGCTTCCGGGTTTTACGGCGATTGCTCCGAAGGCGGGCGATGACATCGTCATGACGAAGACGGCGGCTATGGAAGCTACCGTGCTGATGGCGGAGCGCGCTCCTTTACCGTTGGACGAAGAGGAACTTAACGAAATAGCTTTCATGAAGGAAAACCTCGGCATTATCCGGGACGCACGCGTTGCAGCGCTTTCGACGCCGGTCAGGATGCACGACGTCACCGAGGGCGGCATTGAAAACGCCGTATACGAAGTGCTGTCGGGGGCGGGCGTCGGCGGAGTTATCGGCGCGGCGGAGGTACCGGTGGCGGATATCACGAAAAAGCTTGCGGCGGCGTTCGGCGTAAATCCATTGAGATGTCTTTCGAGCGGCGCGCTTATCGCAATAACGCCTTTCGGTGAAAGACTCACAGAGGATCTGAAAAAGGCGGGTATACCTGCCAAAGTCATCGGAAAAGTTACCGACGGCGATATATTTATCGAAGAAAACGGCGTTTTGCGCGCGCTCAGCGGTTCTTCGGACGAATTTCTCGAAAGGGAGGTATAAAAGTGGCAATGTTCAGCATGACCGGCTACGGAAAAGGCGTCGCCGAAAAAGGAGCGTTGAAAGTGACGGTGGAGCTTAAAAGCGTCAATCACCGCTTTCTGGATGTCGCTTTGAAACTTCCGAGAAGTTTGCAATTTGCGGAAGCCGTCCTTCGCGAGGCGATTTCCGCAAGGTTTTCGAGAGGACATATCGACGTCTATCTTTCCGTCGACGACTCACGGGAGCGTTCCGGGGCGGTGCTGGACGAAAAACTTGCCGAAGACTACCTGAAAATCGCGAAAAGACTGCGCGAAATGGGATTCGCCGACGACCTCGGGGCGGCGGCATTGACCAGGGTACCCGAACTTATAAAGGCGCCGGAGCCCGACGAAAAAGACGAAGAATTGCTTGAAGCCATCCGCGAGGCTCTGGGATACGCCGCGGACGCGCTTTCAGAAATGCGCCGCGGGGAAGGCGAACGCCTGAAAAAGGACATCGAGGAGAAGGTAGCTTCGATAGAAGAACTTGTCCTTGGCGTCCGGGCACGCGCGCCGGAGGCGTTGAAGGAGTACCGTGAAAAGCTTACCGAACGCATCCGCGAGGCGCTCGGAGAGGTCGAGCTGAACGAAAGTTTGGTATTGACTGAGGCTTGTATCTATGCCGACAAAGTCGCCGTCGACGAAGAGATCACCAGGCTCTTCAGTCACATCGAAAACTATCGCGAGATAATCTCGGGAGCCTCTCCGATGGGGAAAAAGCTCGATTTTCTGACTCAGGAAGTCAACCGCGAAGCCAACACGATAGGCTCGAAATGTAACGATATCACAATAACGAAACTTGTTCTGGAACTCAAAAACGTCATCGAAACGGTGCGTGAACAGGTGCAGAACATCGAATAGAATTTTAACTCAAAAAAAGGAGATTACGCCATATGATGATCGATCCTCCGATTGACAAACTCATCAAGAAAGCGCCTTGCCGTTACGCCCTCGTCGTAGGTATTACCAAGCGCGCGAAAGACCTTCTCGATATGGACTCCGAGGAACTCAAAAACTCGGGGCTGAAAGCCGTCTCGTACGCAGCAAAGGAAATTTACGACGGTAAGATCAAGATTATCGTAGGAGATAAATAAACTTCTCTTCTGGCGATGAAAACGATAATTCTCGGAGTGACGGGCGGCATTGCCGCATATAAAAGCTGCGAAATTGTTTCGCGGTTCAGGCGTCTCGGGTACGACGTCCGCGTCGTCATGACAAAAAACGCGACGGAGTTCGTCACCCCGCTGACCTTCGAAAGCCTTTCGCACAACAAAGTCGTCGTCGACACCTTCGA
The DNA here is from genome assembly GCA_944362765.1 of uncultured Clostridia bacterium. Lineage (GTDB taxonomy): Bacteria > Bacillota > Clostridia > Christensenellales > DTU072 > Stercoripulliclostridium_A. The sequence goes on from CALVTP010000006.1 coordinate 20,352, forward strand.
CAAAAACCGCGAATTCGAAATCGAGCATATAAGCTATGCCGAGCTTGCCGACGCTTTCGTCATCGCTCCCGCGACGGCGAACTTTCTCGGAAAACTTGCGGGCGGCGTTTCGGACGACATGTTGACCACGACGGTGACCGCGACCCAAAAACCGGTGTTTATCTGCCCGGCGATGAACCGGAATATGTACTCCAACGCCGTGACCCAAGAAAATATTTCCAAGCTGACAAGGTTGGGATATTATTTTATCGGACCCGATTCGGGGCTGTTGGCTTGCGGAGTTACGGGCACCGGAAGAATGTCGGAACCGGAGGAAATAGTCTCCCGAATCGACGCTTTTCTGACCCCAAAAGCCGACTTTCGCGGACGTACCGTATTGATAACGGCAGGGGGGACGAGGGAGCCTGTCGACGGAGTGAGATATATCTCCAACCGTTCTTCGGGGAAGATGGGGAAGGCGCTTGCGGACGCTGCAAAAGAGCGCGGTGCAAGGGTTATCTTTATTTACGGCTCCGTCTCGGTGCCGCTCCCTTCGGGGGTGGAAGCCGTGCATGTCGAAACGACGGCGGATATGTACCGCGAAGTGATGGCAAGAACCGCGGAAGCCGATATTTTCATTATGAGCGCAGCTCCCGGCGACTATTCCGTCGAAAACTACACCCCGCATAAGATAAAAGCCGATTCACTCCTCCTCAGGCTGAAGAAAAACCCCGATATCGCGGCAGCGGTCGGGAAGGTGAAGGGGGACAGAAAACTTGTCGTCTTTGCGGCGGAGACCGACGACCTTATTGCTAACGCCATCGGGAAGCTTGAGGCGAAAAACGCCGATCTTATCGTCTCAAACGACGTGACGACGCCGGGCGCGGGCTTCGAGACGGACACAAACATAGTCACTTTAATAGAGCGCGGCGGCGCTATGACCGCCCTTGAAATGATGGATAAGCGCGCTCTTGCCGACGTCATTCTGGACGCCGTTTCGTCATGATAGCCGAAGTAATAGTAGACATTTCAAGTTCCGACGTCGACAAGGTGTATGACTACATCGCGCCGGAAGGAGTGTGTCCCGGGCACAGGGTCATGGTGCCGTTCGGGCGACAACGCTTAGAAGGGATAGTCTTACGGTTAAAGGAAACCCCGGACACCCACCACGCCTTGAAGGCTATCGAGCGGATACTTGACCCGGAACCGATCATTTTGCCGGAATTTCTGGCGCTTGCCGAATTCATGCGCAAGAAAAATCTGCGGTATATCGACTGCTTTCGGCTGTTCATGCCGGCAAGGCTGCGCGGCGGAGAGATAAAGGAACTCAAAAGAAACTTTATTTACGTTACCGAAGGGCTGGATATCGAGACGGAGCTGGGCAGACTTTCCGTGCGCGCGACTGCGCAGCGGGCGCTTTTAAAAGAACTTTCGGCGGGCGCCGTGCGGGAGAGCGAGCTCATCGAGAGGTATTCTTCCCAAGCGATAAAGGCGCTTTCGGAGAAAGGATTGATTTACAAAAAAGCCGTCAGGAGCTTCAGAACGCCCGGCGGCATGAATATGGCGGCGGAAAAGCCGCAGCCCACCCCCTCCCAGCGACAGGTCATCGAGGCGGTGGAGAATGGAGAAGGCGTCTTTTTGCTGCACGGCGTCACCGGCTCCGGAAAGACCGAAGTTTATATGTCCGTTATCGAATCGGCGTTAAGAAACGGGAAGACCGCCGTCATGCTGGTTCCCGAGATTTCTTTGACCCCGCAAATGCTGGGGCTGTTCCGCGCCCGTTTCGGTGACGGAGTGGCGATACTTCACAGCGGGCTTTCCGACGGCGAACGCTCCGACGAATGGACGAGGCTCAGAAGCGGCGAAGCGCAGGTGGCGCTCGGCGCGCGTTCGGCAATTTTTGCCCCCCTTCGGAACATCGGCGTGATAATCGTCGACGAGGAGCACGACTCCAGCTATATTTCCGATTCGAACCCGAGGTACTTTACTTCGGAAGTCGCCGAATTCAGGGCAAAATTCAACGGCGCGAAGCTGATTTTAGGTTCCGCTACTCCGTCCGTCGAGAGCTATCATAAGGCGGTCAAAGGGGAATACAAGCTCCTGGAAATGCCCGAAAGAGTGGGAGTAGCGAGGCTTCCGGTACTTGAAACCGTCGACATGCGCGAGGAGATAAAAAGCGGCAATACCGGCATGTTTTCGGCGCGGCTCATCCGCGAAGTCAAGGCGGCTTTGGCGGACGGCAACCAGGCGATGCTCTTTTTGAACCGAAGGGGATACGCCTCCTTTTTGCGGTGCAGAAAGTGCGGTTATGTGCCGAAATGCCCGGACTGCGACGTTTCGCTGACATATCACAAAGAAGACAACACCTTGCGCTGCCACTATTGCGGCGCCAAGTTTAAAAGTATAGACGTATGTCCCCTTTGCGGTTACGACGACCTTAAAGAGGGGAAGACCGGAACCGAAAAGCTGGAAGAGGAGACCAAACGGCTCTTCCCGGAGGCAAGGGTATTGCGGATGGACAACGACACGACGAGAAGACGGGACGCTTACGTCGACATTCTGACCAAGTTCCGCCGCCGCGAAGCCGATATCCTGGTAGGTACCCAGATGATAGCCAAAGGGCACGACTTCAAAGACGTCACCTTGGTGGGGATAATCGACGCGGATATAGCGCTGTATTATTCGGACTACCGCTCGGCGGAGAGGACGTTCCAGCTGATTACGCAGGTGGCGGGACGAGCCGGTCGCTCCGAGAAGGAAGGGAAGGTGGTAATGCAGACATACAGCCCCAATCATTACGTCTATAAGTACGCAAAGAGCTACGATTACAAGGGCTTTTTCAGAAATGAGATCCGGGCGAGGGAGCTGACGAAGTACCCGCCTTTCACCAAAATAATACGGCTTCTGTCCCTGTCCGAAAACGAAAACGAGGCACGCCATGCGGCAAGGAGCATGGCTGAAGAGATAGTCGCCATAAAGCGCGGGGAATCCCGCGTGCTGCGCGTGCAGGTCATGCAGTCGGCTATAAAGCGCATCCGCGCCTGTTACCGCTACCAGGTGGTGGTCTGGATAGACTCCGCAGGAGAAGAGGAGATCTGTCCCGCGCTTTACGAACTCGGCAGAAAGTACTCGCGCGGCGGGGTGTCGGTTTTTGCCGAAGTCAACCCCCAACAAATGTTATAAATTCAGGTTATCCGAAGAGGATAATTTGCCGAAGAGGATAAAGATATGGCACTCAGAAACATCTTTAAAGAAGGCGAACCCGTTTTGAGGCGCAAGGCGCGCCCCGTCGAAAACATCGACCAAAGACTATTGACGCTGCTTGACGATATGCGCGAGACGATGGTCCGCGCCGACGGAGTGGGACTTGCCGCTCCGCAGGTGGGCGTGTCGAAGCGCGTAGTCATAATAAAGCCCGATCCCGACTCCGACGAGATCATAGAGCTTATAAATCCCGTCGTCTCCGAAAAAACGGGAGTACAGGTGGCTGTCGAAGGCTGTCTCTCCGTCGACCCCGCGAAAAATTGCAGGATCGCCCGCCCGAACAGGCTGAAAGTCGAGTACACCGACAGATTCGGAAAATTCCACTCCGAGTATGCCGTCGGCTTCAAGGCGCGCGTCATTTGCCACGAGACCGATCATCTGGACGGCATATTGTTTATCGACAGGGAGTATAAAGGATGAAGCTTATTTTCCTCGGTACGGGCGACTTTTCGCAGAGGGTGTTCGAAGCGGTATTGAACTCCCGTCATACGGTGGCGGCGGTTGTCTGTCAGCCCGACAAAGTCAACGCCAGGAACAAAAAAATAGTCCCCTCACCCCTTTCGGTGCGCGCCGAAAGAGAGGGTATACCCGTATATAAGTTTCCGAAAATCGCGGATGCGACGGAGTGCCTTCAAAAGTTTTCCGCCGATATCATGCTGACGGCGTCTTACGGGCAGATGCTCACCGAAGAGGTTTTGAAACTCACACCGCACGGCGTCATCAACACACACGCTTCACTACTTCCGAAGTACCGCGGAGCCTCGCCTATACAGTCGGCGATCGAGGCGGGAGAGAGTCGCTCCGGAGTCACCATAATGCGCACGGTATTGAAAATGGACGCGGGTGACATCATCCTCCAAAAGGAAGCCGATATCGCGGGGCTGAACTCGGAGGAGTGCTTTTTGCTGATGGCAAAGCTTGCGGGCGCTGCCGCAGTCGAAGCGCTGGATCTCATCGAAGAGGGGAAGGCAACCTTCACTCCGCAGGACGAAAAGAAGGCAAGCTATTGCAAAAAGCTTAAAAAGTCGGACGGACTCATCGACTTCAACGAGAGCGCGGAGCGCATTTTAAATAAGGTTCGCGCCTATTACGGTTTTCCGGGCAGTTACTTTTTCTATCAGGGAAAATCGATTAAAATTTTGAAGGCGGATTACTCCGATATGTCCGGAGCTCCCGGCGAAATACTCCTTTCCGACCCCAAAAAAGGGTTGGTCATTGCGGCGGGCTCGGGCGCTGTTTCGGTAACGGAAATTCAGCCCGAAGGCGGCAAAGCAATGGATGTTTCGGCATTCCTTCGCGGTCACAGATTGATTGGTAAAACAGACTGATGCAGGAAACCTTTGCCGAAATCTACGAAGCCGTCGACCAAGTGATCCGCAGGGGCGGTTACCTTAACATCGTGCTTTCCGCGGAGTTTAAGCACCGCGCCGAGGTTCATTTTGTCGTAAAAGGCACCGTCGAACATTACTTTGAATTGAAATTTTTAATCGAAGCGCTGGCTCCGAAAAAAGTAAAACCCGCGTTGGTATCTTTGCTGCTCCCGGCGCTTTTCATGTTGAAATATTCCGATATTCCGCGCTTTGCCGTCACGAGCGGCGCGGTGGAGTTTGCGGGGAAAAGGTTCGGCGCGGGAGTAAAAGGCTTTGTCAACGCCGTCCTGAAAAATGTCGATAAAATTCCGCCGCTCACCGGTAAAAAAGAGCTCGAAGCGCGCCTGAACGCCCCTTATTTTTTAGTCGAAGCATTGGAAAAGGACGGTTTCGACGCCGAAAAGATTCTTCGCCCCGAAAAGTCCCGTCTCGTACATTTCAGGCTCGGGAAAAAAGGCTCACCCAAAGATCTGGAAGGGCTCGGTGCTCTTGAAAGCTCCGAAGCGGGAGGTTGGTTTTCCGAACCCGACAAAAGGTTATCCGCATTGAACTCAGAGGGAAAGATAAGCTTCATTTCCCCCTCGTCGATGGAATGCGTCAACGCCTTCGGCAACATCGCGGGAAAGAGCTTTTTGGACGTCGCAGCCGCCCCCGGCGGGAAGTCGGTGTACGCTTCGGACAAAGGAGCGGCTGTCACCGCGGGCGACATCCATCCGCACAGAGTCGAGCTTATAAAATCTTATGCCCGGAGGACGGGCGCAATAATAAACGCCTTAACAAACGACGCCACGATATTCAGAAGCGATTGGGAAGGCGCCTTCGATTGCGTTCTGGTGGACGCGCCGTGTATGGGGCTCGGGGTAGTCGGAGCCCGACCCGATGTCACATTAAACAGAAGTCCGTCGGATATCGAAACCATTTCAAGGCTTCAAAAAGGCATTCTTTCGGTATCTTCAAGATACGTAAAGCCGGGAGGAAAGCTCGTCTATTCGACCTGCTCCCTTTTGAAAGCCGAAAGTAGCGCCATCATTTCAGACTTTGTACAAAATAATGACGAATTCCGTATCTTAAACTACAAAAATAATTGTGAATTCGGAAGATACATCATGCCTGACGACAGGTGGGACGGTTTTTTCGTCTCGGTAACGGAGAGGAGATGAAACTACTTCACGATCTCGATTTCAATGAATTGACAAATGCTGTTACGGAAGAGGGATTTCCACGATATCGCGCCGAACAGTTAAACGATATGCGGCTGAGGTATCGCGACTACAGTGAGACAAATAATCTTCCGAAAGCGGTAAAGGAGTATTTTTCGGAGCATTTCAGGTCAAGATCCGTCGAAATAATTGAAACGGTCAAAGGGAAGGACGCCGAAAAATATCTGTTTTTATTGGAAGACGGGAACATTGTCGAAGGGGTGTTCATGCCGCATGATTACGGCAACTCCCTTTGTATTTCGACGCAGGTCGGCTGTCGCATGGGCTGCGTCTTTTGCGCAAGCGGTTTAAACGGACTTATAAGGAATCTGACTTCCGGCGAGATGCTCGGAGAGGTATTGGCGGTCAACGCGCTCCACGGCGGCACTCCTGCGGAAAGGGCGGTGAACAACATCGTGCTGATGGGTTCGGGTGAGCCGCTGGACAACTACGACAACGTCGTAAAGTTTTTAAAAATGCTGATTGATCCGAGAGGGCTTAACTTCGGGGCGAGGAGTATCGCGCTGTCGACTTCGGGGCTGACGGAGAAAATAAAGCGGCTTGCCGACGAAAAGTTGGGCGTCGTGTTATCCGTTTCACTGCATGCGGCAAGCGACGAAAAGCGTTCGGCGTTGATGCCCGTCAACCGCTCCAACCCCGTTTCGGAATTGATCTCATCCGCCGACTATTACTTTAAAAAGACGGGACGGCGGGTCATTTTCGAGTATGCGCTGACGGAATCCAACTCCGACGACGCTTCCGTTGCCGAGCTTATAAAGCTTTTGAAGGGGCGGTGTGCGCACGTCAATCTCATCAATCTTAACTATGTAAAGGAGCGCGGGCTTAAAGGTCTCGGGCGGAGGCGAATAGAGGAAATTATCAAAAGATTGAATGAAGCGGGGGTGTCGGCAACCCTCAGAAGGAGTATGGGAAACGACATCGAAGGCGCCTGCGGACAGCTGAGAAATAAATATCTTTCGGAAAAATCGGAGGAAAACCGGCAATAAAGTCGGCAAAAATAAGATGAAAGCGGAAGGCATCGTCACCAAGATATTATCAAACAAATACACCGTTTCGGCGGACGGCGAGTATGTCGAGGCGTCGGCGAGAGGGCGTTTAAAGCTCAATCCGCGTTCGGTGACGGTAGGCGACAGGGTGGAATTGATAAGCGAGAGCGGAGCTTTTGTCATCAACAAAGTGTTGCCAAGGAAGAACGAACTCCAACGCCCGTTTGTGGCAAACGTCGACTCGGCATTGATCGTCATTGCGAAGGAGCCGAAGCCCGACCTGGTGCTGGTCGATAAAATAATATTGAATTGTTTTAAAGAGGGCGTAAAACCGGTGCTGGTTTACAATAAGTGCGAGCTTCAGGAGAAGGGAGAGCTCGAAAACTTTAAAAGAGCCTACTCTTTTCTTCCTTTTATCGCCGTTTCCGCCAAGGAAAGGCTGGGATTAAAGGAACTGGAAGGCGAAGTCGCCGGCAAAACCGTCTGTCTTGCGGGACAGTCCGCCGTCGGGAAGACGTCGCTGCTGAACGCCGTTTTGTCTCTCGACCTTAAAACCGACGGACTTTCCAAAAAAATCAAGCGCGGCAAAAACACCACCCGCCACGTCGAAATTTATCCGGCGCTCGGCGGCAACGTAATGGATACGTGCGGATTCAGTATGTTGACTCTTGTCAATATGCCTTCCGATGAGTTAAAATATTATTACGAGGACTTTCTGCAATTTGCCGACAATTGTAAATACACCGGTTGCAGGCATATTTCGGAACCCGGCTGCGGCGTAAAAGACGCAGTCCGAAAGGGGATTCTCGACCCGGGGCGTTACGAGCGCTATTTACAGATCTACAACGAGGTTGCCGACCTCGAAAAACACCGCTACTAGCTTCGCTACCCGGTAAACCGGCACGCGAAGCCGAAAAAAGGAGCCGACCATGAAAAAAACTTTGGTTTCACCCTCGATACTCTCCGCCGACTTTGTCAACATGGAGCGCGACGTAAAAAAACTTGCCGAATGGGGAGCCGACTACGTCCATTGCGACGTCATGGACGGAGTTTACGTCAAGAACATCACTTTCGGCATGCCGATGATAGCGGCGATCAAAAAAATTTCACCCCTTCCGTTGGACGTCCATCTGATGATCACCGAGCCCGAGCGCTACGTAGAAGCCTTCGCGGACGCCGGAGCCGATATCATTACATTCCACCCCGACGCCTCCCGCGACCCGTCAAAAACCCTCGACCTTATCAAAGGGAAGGGCGTCAAGTGCGGCATAGTCATCAATCCCGATGTTCGGCTCGACGACTATATCGGGCTGCTCCGAAAGTGCGACGTGCTGCTCGTGATGAGCGTTTATGCGGGGCTCGGCGGTCAAAAATTCATACCGGAAACTCTTGAAACCGTCAAAAAAGGCAGGGAATATATCGACGCCAACAGCCTTTCCGTGATAGTGGAAATCGATGGCGGAGTAGGCGCATCGAATGCCGCGCTTTGCAAGGAGGCAGGAGTTGATATGATAGTGGCGGGCTCCGCCGTATACAAAGCCGACGACCCCGAAGAAGTCATCCGCATTCTGAGGTCCTGACCGTTTTCCCGTTAATTCCGACTTTCTGCAAATGAAGAAAAGTCCGCACGGGCAGCGAACTTTTCCATAAGGTTTTGTCTTCGCGAGCAATAAAAGTTCTCTGATTTTATTCTTAGACATACAATCAAGGGAGCCCTTGTGGGAAACTTGTTTCTTTCGCCCGAAAGCGCCGTGAAATATGCCCCTAGACGCGGATAAATAATTTTCTTCCCGCATCAATCCCTCCTTATGAAAAAAGCCTGTACGTGCGTACAAGCTTTTCCATAAGGTTTAATTTTCGCGAGCAATTAAAGTACTCTTACTTTATTTTTGCGGGAAGGGCTACAACCGACCAAACTCTCACTGTACGATGAAGCCGTCGAGATGTAGATTACCGTGTAAAGAACGAGATACGGAGCGGATTGAGGCGAAAAAAGAGATGTAGTTGGTTTAAATGCACATACCGGTGAAGCCTGCTTTACCGTTTATTATAGCAAATTTAATATACTCATAGTACCCGGCTATATTTCAATAATACCGCTTCGAAGAAATTTCTATCGCCCTAGAAATTATCTTTTGTGGCGGAGTATAGAAATATCGTTCGCGGCATACGTCGTATGCCGCTCTCTCATTTCGTCACTCCGCCGCAAAATCTATCTTTCTAAGACGATATCTCTTCCTTCTCTTCGGTATTATAAGAGTTGGCTCCAAAACGGACAGTCGCTTCGCTCCTGTCCTGTCCGAAAGCGCCGTGAAATATGCCCCAATACGCGGATAAATAATTTTCTTCGCGCATCAATCCCTCCTTATGAAAAAAGCCTGTACGTGCGTACAAGCTTTTCCATAAGGTTTAATTTTCGCGAGCAATTAAAGTTCCCTTACTTTATTTTTGCGGGAAGGGCTACAACCGATACTCCCTTACTATAAAATAACGCTGTCTAGATGTAGACGAGCGTGTAAAGTACGGGATACGGAGCGGATTGGGGCGAAGGTGAAAATGGAAAGCTGTTTGGGCAAATAGAAGCTAGGAGCACCGGTGTCGGGGGTGATTTTTCGCGAAGCGTCGAAGGGAGTGTACATGGGGGTACATGACCGAAGACGCCCAAAGGGTGTAGACCTTTAAATCCTATACACTTCGCGGAAAGGCACCCCCGAGAGCGCCCCTAGACGCGGGTATAATTTTCTTCCCGCATCAATAGCTCCTTATGAAAAAAGCCTGTACGTGCGTACAAGCTTTTCCATAAGGTTTAATTTTCGCGAGCAATTAAAGTATTCTTACTTTATTCTTGCGGGAAGAAAATTATTTGGATTTTTTCATGGTGCGTAAGCATCTGGTGCATACATAGCCTTTTACGGGGTTGCCGTTGGCGTCGACGGTGTCGACCTTCTGGACGTTCGGCGTCCACGACCTTCTCGTTTTGATATGGCTATGACTTATAGTATTTCCGGACATTGTGCCTTTTCCGCATATTACACATACTTTAGACATGTTGACCTCCCGATATTTTTATCCGTGCTAAGCTATTATATATGATGCGGCGGAGTTTGTCAAAGAAAAAATCAAAACTGACGGAAAAATTATTGTTTATTCGTTTTTTTATCGGCACTTCTTCGTTATGCACGGATCAGCCGCTTTTCTTCGGCGGTACATTGTCGTTTTCCTGATGAGAAGGTTATTTAAATTTAACGTCAGGCTTTGATTTTAGCTTAAAAAGTGTCCGAATCGGGCATTAAAATTGCGTAGGGGGTGAACGGTGTGAAAATAGGGGTAAAATTACTTGCATAAATTCTGAAATTAATTTATTATATTAAATAATAATATGCGCGCGAGAATAAATTCGTGCGAAAGACGTGGATAATATGGCGCTTACAACCACTAACGTATACGGAAATATAAATATAAGCGACGAAGCCGTAGCCGTCATTGTCAGCAGGGTTACGCTCGATTGCTACGGGGTTGTAGAGCTGCAAAGTCGCAGATTGAGCGACAGTATATTGACTCTTTTTAACAAAGTTCCCAAAAGTAAAGGCGTAAAAATCGTGACGATGGACAATCGTATTTTTGTGGAACTGTATGTGATATTAAAGGACGGCGTCAATCGCGACGCTGTCAAAGATTCGCTTTCCGCAAGCGTCGAATACAACGTCGAACACCTGACGGGAATGCGCGTTAAAAAAGTAGATATCCACGTCGTAGGGGTAAAATTGTAGAAACGACGAGGCGTAATGCCTAAGGATATAAATGACCACTAGGATAGATACAAGTCGGGTGCGCGAACTATTTAAGGGAGGCGCACTCAACCTGGAAAACAATATAAATCTGGTAAACAGTCTGAACGTGTTCCCCGTTCCGGACGGCGACACCGGTACGAATATGACTATGACGATGACCAGCTCCGTAAAGGAGATGGACGCCGTCGAAGAGGATAGAATGGAACCCGTCTGCCAAGCGCTTGCCAAGGGCGCTTTAAGAGGCGCAAGGGGCAATTCGGGAGTCATTTTAAGTCAGATTTTCAAAGGAATGTGCGCTGTTTTGGGGGATGCGGAGGAAATTACCACCAAAATTTTTGCTCGCGCGTTGAAGGCGGGTTCGGACTCCGCCTACGACGCCGTAACTCACCCTAAGGAAGGTACTATCCTTACGGTGATAAGGTTGGTTGCCCAATATTCCGTCAAGATTTCATCCAAAAAGAACGATTTCGAGGAATTTTTCAAACTTATTCTGCATAAGGGCGGCGAAGTGCTGGACGCCACGCCGGACATGCTTCCCGTGCTGAAAAAGGCGGGAGTGGTCGACGCCGGCGGAAAGGGACTTTTGCTGATCTTCGAAGGGATGTATAACGTCCTTGCGGGCGTCCCGATGGAAAAAGTCGTCACAGAGGAGGGCGTCAGCCTTCCCGAAATGCACGAAGAGGAAGAGTTTACCGACTCCCACGACCCCGACGAAATACATTTCCAATATTGCACCGAGTTTTTCATCATCAACCTTTTCAAGAAGACGACTCTTTCCGACATCGATAAGTTGAGGGATAAATTGAATAAGATCGGCGACTGCGTCATCGTTGTCGGCGACCTTTCGCTTGTCAAAGTGCATGTCCATACCAACCACCCCGACAAAGCTTTGGGATATGCGTTGCAGATAGGGGAGCTCGACAAACCGAAGATCGAAAATATGATAGAGCAGAACAAGGCTTTGAGGAAGAAAAAGAAGAGCCCCTTAAAACCTTCCGCGCTGGTGTCTATCTGCACGGGAGAAGGGATAGCGAAAATCTTCAAAGAGCTGAGAGTCGACAAGATTTTAGAAGGCGGACAGACGATGAACCCTTCGGTTTCGAATATAGTCGACCTCGTCGATTCGGTGGGAGCAAAGACGGTATATATTCTTCCCAATAACGGAAACATCGTATTGGCAGCAGAGCAGGCGAAGGAATTAACAAAGGCAAAATTGGTAGTTATAGCTACCAAAAATATCCCTCAGGGCATAGCCGCTGCGATGAACTTCAACCACGACGCGGGCGAGGAAGAAAATACCGAAATGATGCGAAGAGCAATTCAGAACGTGCGTTCCGGGCAGGTGACGCACTCGGTAAGAGATACCGAGATGGACGGCTTCAAATTGCGCTCGGGAGACATCATCGGGATTTACGACAAGATAGTGGCGAAGGGCTCCGACGTCAACGAAGTGACCAAAGTCGTCGTCGACAAGATGTTAAGCGACGAAACCGCCTCCGTTTCTCTCTACTACGGTGAAGGCGTGACGGAGGAGTCGGCGAATAAACTTGTCGAGGAATTGACCAAGGCGTATCCCTTCCATGACGTCATGGCTTACGAGGGCGGACAGCAGCACTACTACTATTATATTTCGGTGGAGTGATGGCTTCTGAGCTGTTGAAAATCAAAGGTATCGGACCGGTAACGCTTGAAAAGCTCGGAAAACTCGGAATTTTCACTCCCGAAGAGCTGATAGCCGAAACGCCGGCGGATTATATCGATTTAGACGCGGAAAGCGACCTGAAAGCAGCCGAAAACGGCGATTTCGTGGTCGCCGTTTTGTTTATAGAATACGCCGCGAAACCGTTAAGACGCGGGAAGTTACAGCTGTTCAGGGCGCGCGGGATTGCAAGGGACGGGCAAAAAGTCAAACTTACATGGTACAACGCAAATTACGTTGCAAAAATCGTGCACGTAGGCGCCTTTGTCAGAGTATACGGAAAATTAAAAAAAGAGGGGAGTGTATCGGAGCTTATCAACCCCACCGCAGAACTTGCCGTCGAGACGAAGGGGCGCGGCATCAAGCCTGTCTACCGGCTGAAAGGGCTTATCGGTCAGAATGTTTTCCGCGAAGCGGTACGGGACGCCCTCGACAAGGGATATACCCTTAAAAGTCTGGTGCCGGAGTCCGGTGAAGAGCTTCCTCTTTCGGCGGCGGCGCGCGCCGCTCACCTTCCCCGGAGCGTGCAGGAAGGTAAAGCCGCAAGGGAGCGGGTGGAGCTTGAAAGCGTCGTCAAGGGTATCGCCGCCTATCGGCTGGTAGTCGGAAAACGGAGAAGGGTGCTCTTTTACGGCGAAAACACGGCGGTAATAGATGAGGTTATCGATTCTCTTCCGTACAAATTGACGCAGTCCCAAAAGGAAGCTCTGGGCGATATTTTGTCGGGGCTCGGCGGTGAGGCGGCGTTGAACGCGATGCTGGTCGGCGACGTCGGTTCGGGGAAGACGATAGTGGCGCTTCTGACGGCTTACTATGCCGTCAAATGCGGTTATCAGGCGGCGCTGATGGCTCCGACGGAGATCCTCGCCGCGCAACATTTCAAGACATTTTCAAAGATTTTGTCTCCGTTCGGAGTCAGGATAAAACTTCTGACGGCGGCGCTTCCCGCAAAGGAAAAAAGAGAGATTATCGAAGCCGCCCGGACGGGGGAGGCGGATATCGTTATCGGTACCCACGCCGTCATATCGGAAAAGGTCGCTTTTAAAAAGCTGTCGCTTGCGATAATAGACGAACAACACCGTTTCGGGGTGGCGGAGCGCACCGCGCTGATAGCGAAAAGTAACTCCGAAGATACTCTCACATTGTCGGCGACGCCCATACCTCGTTCGTTGCGGCTGACCGTCTTCGGCGACGTAGAGGTGTTGAATATCGAACGGCGCTACAAAGGAAACGTCACCACTTCGGTCGTCACGAAAGCCGACAAGAAAAAGATGCTCTCCTTTATCGCCAAGGAGTGTTCCGAGGGGCGTCAGGCATATGTCGTCTGTCCCAGGATCCGCGACGTAGAGGGCATTGAAAGTTCTTCCGCAGAGAGGCTTTTTAAGGAGCTCGGAAAAATCTACGCCGGCGTTTTGCGCGTGGGACTGCTGCACGGACGCATGAAAGCGACGGAAAAGCAGGCGGTTTTAGAGGAATTCTATGCGGGAACTCTCGACGTCATCGTTTCGACAACCGTCATTGAGGTGGGAATAGACGTACCTAACGCCACCGTCATGGCGGTATTCGACGCCGACAGGTTCGGATTGGCGGCGTTACATCAATTGCGGGGAAGGATAGGGCGGAACGGCGACAAAGGCTACTGCTTTTTATATACCGAAAAAGAGGACGAACAGCCGCGCCTGAAAGTGATGACCGAGGAAAACGACGGCTTGGAAATTTCCGAACGCGACCTTGAACTTCGCGGAGCCGGAGAGTGGCTCGGCGAAGAGCAGTCCGGGAAGGGAGGAGCCATGCTCCCGGTAAGATTGATGATAAAAGCCAAGGAACTTGCCGATAAAGTAGACCTTGCCGCCCATCGGGAGGAGCTTACGGCATACGCATTGGCAAAAGAACTTTACAAGATAAGTCTCAGCTGATTATACGGACTCCGGACTCTTCTGAGGGCTAAGGGATCACCGTCAAAAAATTTATTGCGGTAAGGTAGGCGTGCCACAACGCTATCGGCAGCGTGGTGAGCCACAATACCTTTGTCTTTTCGGCGAATTTGAAGGTGATAACGAGATAGAGTACGGTAATTTCCGTCATCAACCCCAGTGAAAATATTTTCGCTCCGCCGAAGAACGCCTTGCAGGCGAGTGGCGACATCACCCCGGCGGCAAGCCAAAACTTCAGAAGTTTTCTTAATCTTCCGTCGGCGATGGCGGCGGTGAGCGCAAGTATTTCAAGAAGGTATATCAAAGACCATACGGGCTCGAAGGCGGCGCGCGGCGGGAGCGGCAGCGTGCCGTCAAAGAGACTTTCGAGTACCTCTCCCTCCGCCCAAAGTCCCGAGACGTAGCCCGTCAGAAATACACACATCAACGCCGCCGTCAAGGAGAGCATTCCGATAAACAATTTCACATACAATCATATTTAAACGTCTCACGTAAAATGCGTTTTTCCCGGCTTTTCGGTAAAAAAACCGCCTGCTGCGGTTTAATCGGCGCGGAACAGGCGGTAAAGACGGGACGCTTCCCGGGCGCATACCGGGAAAGGCGGAAGGCTTCCGGAAGCTAAATGAGCAACATCTTTTTTGCGAATACGCCGGAACGGTTGATTATTTCAAGCGTGCCTTGCGTAAGGTAGTCGAGTTTGATGAAGCGGCGCAGGCTTTTGTCGACGCGCGACACGTCGGAATACCTCGTCAGAATGTTTTTGCAGCCCATCGACAGCAGACTTAAAATGTCCTTTCTCTCCTTTCTGAGAGCGAGGATATTGACGTACGGAGGGGCAGCCAGCGCGTCCTCCCAATCCTTTTTTGTGATGTCGAGAAGGGCGTAGAGCGCGATGCGTTTCAGCCGCGCCATCGTGTAGTTTCTGGTCTTTGCGTTTTCTAAAAGCGTATCGATGTCGTGGGCGTCGTTTGCCGCGATTTTCAGGCGGTTATGAATGCCTCCCGTAACGTCGTAGTAGTTTTCGAGGTCGTAGCCGGAAATGCTTTTGAGCTTAAACAGTTCCATGTCGCCCAGCGCATCGCCCTGCGGCGAGATGACGGAGAGCATGCCCATAACCGACTTCGGCACGGCTAAGGCGATTTTGTCGAGCTCGCCCCGCTTAAAAGCCGCTCTGACGGCGCCGGCGGAGGGGTAGTCGCAGTCGATATCGGAAGAATCGTAACCTCCGCCCACACGCTTTACGGTATGGAAAGCTATGTCCAAGCCCGCCCGCCTGACCGCCATGACGTAGGCGACTCCCAGCGAATTGTTGGGGTAATCGAGGATGTCTTTGACCGATTCGTATTCGGAGTGGGTTTCGGCGTAAGCCTTCAACGCCTCGGCGCGCGCTTTGGGAAAGCTGAGTCCCTCCTTCAAGCCCGCCTTCAATACGGCGCTGAACTCCTGAGGCTCGTTTAAAAGCAAGTCTGCCAGCAGCTCTATCTTTGCAATGTCGCCGCATTCGGAGCCGAAACTCAGGTAATGAACGTCGGAAAACGCCGAAACGGTCTTTACGGCGCCGTAGGCAAAATTGTCGGCGGGGGAGATGGCGTATATCGTCGGCAGCTCGACGACGATGTCGGCTCCCGCATAGACGGCCTGCTCCGCGCGCATATATTTATCGGCAATTGCGGCTTCGCCGCGCTGAGTAAAGGAACCGCTCATCACAACAAGTATCGTGTCGGCGCCGGTTTCTTTGCGGGCGCGTTCCAGGTGCAGGGCGTGACCGTTTGTCAGCGGGTTGTATTCGGCTATTATTGCGGTGATTTTCATATTCGGACTCCGAGATTTCCTAAAAGACTTGCTTTTCGGCAGGTCATGGTAGTAATATACTTATGTCGTATATTATAATATACCTCACCATAAAAATCAACTACACTTTGGAGGGTACCATGTCCAAAATAATGGATGCGATAATAGCCGAAGCCAAAACGCGCGGTAAGCATATCGTGCTTGCCGAAGGCGAAGAGATGCGCATTATTCAGGCGGCGGCAATAATTACTCGCGAAAAAATAGCCAAAATAACTCTTCTCGGAGACGAAAGGGTGATTAAAGCCAAAGCCGAGGACACAGATCTTACCGGCGTCGAAATAATCAATCCGATGTCCAGCGAAAAGGCGGAGGATTATCAAAAGCTGCTGTACGAACTCAGAAAAGAAAAGGGCATGACCGAGGAAAAAGCCGGTCTTCTTGTCAAAAATCCCCTCTATTACGGCTGTCTTATGGTCAAATCGGGCGATGCCGACGGCATGGTGGCGGGCTCTGTGAACGCCACCGGCGACGTTTTGCGCCCCGCGCTTCAGATAATCAAGAGCCGTCCCGGTATCAAAACGGTCAGCAGCTGCTTTATTATGGGTCTTCCCGAAGGCTCACCTTACGGCGACGACGGAGCAATGGTTTACGGCGACTGCGCCGTCATCCCCGACCCCACCGCCGAGCAGCTTGTCGATATCGCAGTGGCTTCCGCCGAGTCGGCAAAGCAAATCGCCGGAATCAAAGTGCCGAAAGTGGCGATGTTAAGCTTCTCCACGAAGGGCTCGGCGTCCCACCCGAACGTTGCCAAAGTAGTGGCGGCAACGGAAGCGCTGAAGGCAAGAACCGACCTCGATTTCGACGTCGACGGCGAGTTGCAGCTCGACGCAGCCATCGTACCGAAAGTCGCCGCAATCAAAGCGCCCGGCTCGCGCGTTGCGGGAAACGCCAACGTATTGATCTTCCCCGATCTGCAATCAGGTAACATAGGCTACAAACTTGTACAAAGATTCGGCAATGTGGACGCCATCGGACCTATCTGCCAGGGATTGGCAAAACCCGTCAACGACCTGTCGCGCGGCTGCTCCGTCGCAGACGTTGTGGGCGTCGTCGCAATCACTTCTTTGCAATAATCGGTAGCTAAGGAAACAAAATTCTAATCTAAGCATAAAAGGAACAAACATGAAAGTATTGGTATTGAACGCGGGCAGTTCGTCTCTTAAATATCAGGTCATCGATATGACTAACGAAGAGACTTTGGGAAAAGGCATCGTCGAAAAAATAGGGACGGGGCTTCCCGGGAAGTTAAAGCAGCAAATTCCCGGCGCTCCCGAAAAGACTATAACCATAGAGCAATT
This sequence comes from uncultured Clostridia bacterium, assembly GCA_944362765.1. Taxonomy (GTDB): domain Bacteria; phylum Bacillota; class Clostridia; order Christensenellales; family DTU072; genus Stercoripulliclostridium_A. Next base: position 37,744 of record CALVTP010000006.1, read on the forward strand.
GATCCCCGACCACACCGAGGCGTTCACCTTGGTCATGAACGCATTGACGGACTCCGAAAAGGGCGTGATAGCCTCGATGGACGAAATCGGCGCAATCGGGCACAGGGTGCTTCACGGCGGCGAAGATTTTACTTCTTCGGTCATCGTGGACGACGAAGTTTTGAAAATCTGCGACCGCAACACTGTTTTGGGACCTCTCCACATGCCTGCAAACATCGGCTGCATCCGTTCCTGCATGAAACTGATGCCCGACAAGAAAAACGTGGCGGTATTCGATACGGTGTTCCATTCCACGATGCCGCCGTATGCGTTTATGTACGCGATAAAATACGACGATTATAAAAAGTACCGCGTCAGAAAGTACGGTTTTCACGGTACCTCCCACAAGTATGTCTCCGGCGAAGCTGTAAAATATCTCGGATTCCCGGGTTCCAAGGTAATTACGTGTCACCTCGGGAACGGTTCTTCGCTTGCGGCTGTCGTCGACGGAAAGTGCATAGACACAAGTATGGGACTTACACCTCTTGAAGGCATGGTAATGGGCACCCGTTCCGGCGACATCGACGCCGCCGCCGTAGGTTTCCTTGCCGAGCAGAAGGGTCAGACCGCCTCCGAGGTTGTCACCTATCTCAATAAAGAGTGCGGTTTCCAGGGGATTGCGGGCTTTTCCGATTGCAGGGATCTGACGGAGCTTGCCAAACAAGGTAACGATCGGGCGAAGCTTGCCTTTGAAATGTTCGGCTACCGCGTAAGGAAATACATCGGTTCTTACGTTGCGGCGATGGGCGGACTGGACGCAATCGTTTTAACGGGCGGCATAGGGGAAAACTCCGCCTACGCAAGAAGTTCTATCATGAAGGGTCTGGAGGTTTTCGGCGTCAAATTCGACTTCGACAAAAACGAAAGCCTCGGTTCCCCGAAGGGTTTAACGGAGATGCATCTTCCCGATTCCCGCGTCAAAGTCGTCATTATTCCGACGAATGAGGAATTGGTGATTGCCCGCGATGCAAAAGAGCTCGCGGAAAAGGCATAAATTTTCTCAATTCGTTTGACAAGCGGGAACATATCATATATAATTATCAAGCATTTGTAGAAACAGAACAGGAGGTGCACCATGGCAGTACCTAAAAGTAAAGTATCCAAGCAAAGAGGAAATACGCGTTTTGCGCAGTGGAAGCTTTCGGCTCCCGGCTTGACGGAGTGCCCGCAATGCAAGACTATGATACTCCCCCACAGGGTTTGCCCGAATTGCGGCTACTACAACGGAAGACAGGTTGTGGTTCCGAAGGAAGACAAAAAGGAAAACTAATCTTATAGGAAAGTTCAGTTACTTAACCTCACACCGCTCAAACGCCGCCCGAGTGCATAAAATCGCTCCGAGCCGGCGTTTTTGATATATTTACGGAGAGACAAGCATATGAAAATTGTTCTGGACGCGTTCGGCGGCGACAACGCCCCGAAAGAAATCATTATCGGAGCTTTGAAGGCGCTCTCCGAAAGGAAAGGCTTTTCGATAACGCTGACGGGCGACAAGGCAAAGCTTACCGAACTTATTGACGAGATCTCCGACGTCGTGCCGGAAGAGAGGCTCGAAATCGTCGATGCTCCCGAGATAATCACCTGCGACATGCCGCCCGTCGAGGCGGTGAGGAAGATGAAAAATTCCTCTTTGGTGAAGGGGCTTAACCTTCTGACGAGCGATCCTGAAGCCAAGGCGTTCGTTTCGGCGGGAAGCACCGGGGCGGTTTTGACTGCGGCGACCCTTTTGGTAAAAAGGAAGCCCGGGATCCTGCGTGCGGCGCTTGCGCCGGTATTGCCGACAGTGAAGGGCGGCAGAGTTATTTTAATTGACTGCGGTGCCAATTCCGAGTGTAAGCCGGAGATGCTTTTAAATTTCGCCGAACTCGGAGCCGACATGGCAAGAAAGTATTTGGGTATCCGAAATCCGAGAATCGGGCTCCTTTCCAACGGAACCGAGGACGCCAAGGGTACGGAAATCACCCGCGGCGCTCTCGAACTCATCAAAGGCACGGAGCTGAATTTTTCCGGTAACATCGAGGCGCGGGAGATACTTTCCGGCGATATCGACGTCGTAGTGGCGGACGGCTTTTCGGGAAACATCGCGCTGAAAGCCTGCGAAGGCACGGCGCTCGCGTTCATGAGTTTATTAAAAGAGGGCATCATGGCGGGCGGACTCAGATCAAAACTCGGATATCTTCTTTTGAAACCCGTCCTTAAAAACATCAAAAAGACGATGGACTACAACGCCTACGGCGGCGCGGTTTTCGCGGGGCTCGAGAAAGTCGTGATAAAGGCGCACGGCTCCTCGAAAGCCAAATCGATTGCGGCGGCCGTGTTGCAGGCGGTGGAGCTTAGTTCAGAGGCTTAAATGACGACGGCGCGGCTAAAAGAGTTGAAGGAAGCCGAACGGCTCATCGGGTATTCTTTCAGGGATCCGAAAAATCTGGACGAGGCATTGACGCACGCCTCTTACGCCAACGAGCGCGGCGTTTCTTCATATGAGCGGTTGGAGTTTTTGGGTGATTCGGTGCTCGGCATGACCGTATCGGTGGAGCTTATGGAGCGCTACCCCGACAAGGACGAAGGTTTTTTGACGAAGGTCAAGGCGGAAATCGTGTCCGGACCGACGCTTGCCGCCCACATCGAGGCGCTGGGCATTATCGGTTTTGTGCTGCACGGCGCAGGGAAGGCGTCCGCCGAAGTTGCGGGCTCAGCCAAGGTCAAGGAAGACATCTTCGAAGCCGTTACCGGCGCAATTATGCTCGACGGCGGCTTAGCGGAGGCGGAAAAGTTTGTAAAAAGAGTACTAAACGACGTATTGACTAAGGATTACTCCCCAAAAACTTACACCGATTACAAGTCGAAGCTCATCGAGATCGCCGTCAAACGCGGCTTGGAACACCGCTTTGAAAACCACCCGACGGACGACAAAAATCCGCCGGAAGGCTATTTTTCCACCGTTTATATCGGCGGCGCTCCCATGGGACGCGGGAAAGGGAGATCGAAAAAGAAGGCGGAGCAGGCGGCGAGCGCCGAAGCTTTGAAAAAGCTGAAATGACTCCCTGTACAAGTGTTCGGATACGGGTAAAGAGTTGATTTAACGGGTTCAGCTCCAAGCTCAACAAAAATAAGTAAGAATTGAATTTTTTTACGGGCGGGGAACCGCCTTTTTTTGACGAAAAAGTTACATTTTGTGCTTTCGTATAGCCATATGCAGCGTATTTTAGGAAGCCGAGCGTGGAAAATGAGTTAATTTCGCCGGTTTTGTCCGAGTGCCTCCGGGAGGAGCTTTTGGCGGTATAATTCAAAAAAAGCAAGTAAGGAGCGACTATGGCGAAAAACACCCCGAAGACCTTGACGGTAATATTGCTTTTGGCGTTGGCTGCGCTCTCCGTCGCCGCCGTTCTCATTCCCGAGGCGGAATACTCCGCAACGGGGGGAGAGCCCGGCGCGGAAACTCCTCCAGCCGAAGAAGTGCCGCCCGATACGGAAACTCCTCTTCCCGACGACGCCGGGGATGCCGGGGACGCCGCGCCGCCCGTTGAACCTTTCAGCCCCATTCCCCCCGAACCGAGCGCCGTTTACGCTTATACCCAGACCCTCTGGGCGGAAGGCGGGGTGGAATTGAACGCCGTGCACAATTCTTCCTCGGGATGCTACATGGTGGTGACGCACGCGGGAAAGGAGGGCGCCTTAAATACCGGCGGAGTGAGGACGGTAACGGTGCTTAAACTACTTCCGGACGGTACGATTTCGGCACTTAAACACCTTGCCGGAGGTGAAAACTATTTCGATTCGTCGGTCACTTCGGAAGGGCTTGCGGTAGTTACCGGAGGAAGCGACAAATGTTATATCGGCGTCCTCTCCGAAGAGCTGACGGACGAATTCGTCACCGAGATGCCTGTTGCGACCGGCGGGAAGTTGTTCTCGTTAAGCGAAGGCTTCCTGCTCTTTCTTACGGCGGGAGAGGGGACAAATGCATATAAATTGAGGGACGGAGTCATCGTCTCCTCCGCAAGCATAATGGGCGGTTCGGTAGCGGCAGTCTACGACTTTTACTCCTACTACCTTCTCACGGTCAAAGGTATTCAGGGTTACTCCGTCGTCAAATTGAGCCCCGAACTTTCCCCGGTCACCACCGTTACCGTTCCCGAAAAGGAGCTGTTGAGTATCACCCCGCTCCCGAGTGAAGAAAAGCAGCTTTATCTCATCGTCGAGCGGGGCGCGCAGGGGGTGGAGATCTTAAAGACCGACCTCAAAGAGGAAATCGAGCGCGTCGGAGTGGGACTTGCGGAGAGGGCGGAAGCTTACATGAACGGCGAAAACATCATGCTTTTGTTGCATTCCGAGAGCACCAGGCTTTATATGGTCGATTACCGGTTGAATTTCACTTCGTCTACGGCGCTGAAGGGGAAAGTGGAACGGATCTATGACTGCATAAGTTATGACGGGGGCTACAAGCTGCTGTATTCCGACGGCGAAGCGCTGACGCTTTTAAGGATAGACCGCGACGGGAAAACGGTTTCGGGAAACTTCGGCTCCTTCCCGGGGAATGCCGCGCTTATCGACTCTGACGGCAGCGAGACGGTGTTCTACACCGACGGAGAAAGTCTGAAAATCATCGGCGTTTAGCGCCTTCGGAAAGAGGGATTTGAAAGAGCCGTCGGCGGAAAAGATATATTTATATAAACCGAATCCGGAATCATAAGAAGGAAAGCGCCTCCCGACGGGGCGCTTTTCGGTGCCGTCCGGGAAGGGACGTCGGAATCAGTAATCGGAGTTCTGACGGATGACTTCCGCGATGACGCGGGCAACTTTTTCGGCGGCATGCTCGTTTGTCGGTTTCAGACAGGGGAGCGCCGCTTCCCGATCGACTTCCCTCAGAAGTTCGTTTATGCCGAGCCGTTCCTCCGGAATGACGCGGCAAAGTCCCTTTTTTTTGTAGTATTCGGCGTTTTCAACCTGGTCGCCTCGCGAAAATCTGCTTTTCGGGAGCGGTATGACGATCATGCGCTTGCCGAGCGAAGAAATTTCCGAGAGCGCCCCCGCTCCGCCCCTGGTGACAACGGTATGCGCCGCGGCATACAGGTCGGCGATATCGCTTGCGTACTCAATAGGTATATATCCCTTTGTCTGAGGCGCTTTGTCGCATTTACCGGTGATATGGACGACGGTTTGACGAACGGAGAGCGCCTTCACCGCAGAAAACACGCAGGAATTGATGGCTGCGGAGCCTTGAGAACCTCCGAGGATCAACAAAATTTCGCCTTCGAAGCCGTATTTTTTACGGGCGCGCTCGGCAGAACCCGAAAAAATTTCTCTTCTTACCGGGTTTCCGACAAAAATACCGCCTTTGGTTTCGGGAAAGGAGGTCAGCGTCTTTTCGGCAAAGGAAGAAACCAGCCTGTTTCCGAGACCCATGCTTAAATCCGACTCGTGGCAGACGACGGGGATTTTCAGCTTTCTTGCCGCAAGCGCCCACGGTACCGAGGCATAGCCACCTTTACAAAACAGAGCCGCCGTTCTATACTCTTTCAGCAGTTTCCCGGCTTCCTTTGCGCCTTGGCTTAGCAAGAACGGAATCTTCACGTTGGAAAACGGATTTCGGCGACTGAACTTCGCGTTTCGGACACCGAAAAACTGAATTTTGTAACTTTCGACGATACCTTTTTCCATACCCGAACCGCCGCCGAAGATGACGTTGAAGCCCATTTTTCTGAGCTCTTCGGCGACTGCTATCGCGGGCATAACGTGTCCCGCGGTGCCTCCTCCCGACAGTAAAACCGTGCGCATAATAATCTCCCGCCAAAAATAATTTCTTTTCAATGGTTGAATTATATTCAAAATAGTGCTAATATATACTAACAAAGTCTTTGGCGCACACGCGCGAATACGGGAGGACATATGCAACACATTCAGTTGAAGACCTTTGACGACAAGTACAACACCGTATCCGTATGGGACGAAGTCGAAAACGTTGTCGGAGCGGTGGTCATCGCCCACGGCATGGCGGAGCACGCAGACCGCTACGACGATTTTGCAAAGTGCCTGAACAAGGCGGGCTACGTGGTCTTGGCGGATAACCACAGGGGGCATAAATTCAACCCCGACGGCGAGCTCGGCAAAGTGGCTCCCGACTCTTTCGAAAATTCGGTAAAGGATATAAAGACGGTTGTCGACTACGCCAAGGAAAAATACGGCGTCGAAGTGCTGCTTTTAGGGCACTCCTACGGTTCCTTCCTTTCCCAGCGCTATCTTGAAGAATATGCCGGCACATTGAAGGGCTGCGTTCTTTCCGGCACGGCGTATATGCGCGGCGCGCTGGTAGGAATGGGCAAGGCGGTGGCAGCTTTGCAGCGCGCGTTGGTAGGCGGTGACAAGACGGGAAAACTCATTGACAAGCTGAGTTTCGGCGCCTACAACAAACCTTTCGAAGCGCAGGGACAGCGCTTTGCGTGGCTTTCCCGCGATCGCGAAAAGGTGGCGGAGTACGAAGCCGACGAATATTGCGGCTATCCGTTAAGCATCGACTATTACTACTACTTTTTCAGGAGCGTCCAGAAGATGTACGGCGACAGGGCTTCGGCAATTCCGAAGGAGCTGCCGATCCTGATAGCGGTGGGTTCAGACGACCCCGTTTCGAACAAGGCGGTGCTTGCCGAAAAATTGTATAAATATTATCTCCAATACGGACTGAACGCCGAGTACAAGTGCTACCCCGGTGCCCGTCACGAGATTTTAAACGAAACCAACAGGCATGAAGTTTACGCCGACATCCTGGCGTTTATCGACAAGGCGTTCAATCGCTGAAATCCGTTGAAAATGAGTAAATCCAAAAAAATTCTGCTGATTTTAATGACGTTGACGATTGCCGTTTCGCTGACGGCAGTGCTTCAGGCGTGCGACCCGGAGGAGCCGCCTCCTCAGCCTTATTCCGTCACGATCAACAACGCCGAGGAGTTTAAGTCGATTGCCGATAAGCTCGGCGCAAACTCCGCCTACTGCACTTTCACCTTGAATAGCGATATCAACCTCGGAAGCGACTTCACCACGCTTGGCGGAAGTGTCGATTCTTCGTTCAGGGGCGTTCTGGACGGCGGCGGTCACACTGTGACGTACACCTTAAAACCCGAGCCGGCGCCGTCCCGGCTCTCTGCCGACGGCGAAGAGGAGGAATATCTCCCAGCCGAAACGCGCTATTGGGGGCTGTTCGGCTACCTTTATAACGCCACCGTCAAAAACCTCGAGATCAAAATCGAAATAGAGGCGACGACGGACTCGGAAGTCACATATACCGGCGGACTTGCGGCGTTTGCGTACGGCTCCGTCAAGCTTGAAAATATTTCCGTGAGCGGGGATATTACATTGTACGGCGGCAACCTCGCGCCGTATAACGCTGCGGGTGAAACCGTATCCGGCTATAAACTGACTTCATATGTCGGCGGCATGCTGGGATATGCCGAAGGCGATCTCCTTATGCAAGGCGTTTCCACCGACGTCGGAATAACTCTCCCGAGTCCGAATATTGCTTTTGTAGGCGAAAGGAACTGGTCGGATGACGTTTATGCGGGCGGAGTAGCGGGACTCATCCGCACCGAAAACAACACTTCCGAAGGGAAGAGCTTCGTCGCCGTTTCGGGCGTCACCTCGGAGGGCGATTTAGAAGTTTACGGGTCATCCGTCAAGGCGGGCGGCATTTTCGGCTTGGCGCAGCGCACGAATATCACCTCCTCCTCGTTTAGCGGTTCGGTAGACGCTCACGCAAACACCAAACTTTATGCGGGCGGAGTTGCGGGCGCTCTCGATATCGGAAAAATTTCGGAGTCAAAGGTCGGTACCAAGGACCTGGCTGAAGATGTTGAAAAGGAACTTTCCTCAGAAGAAGGGGAGCATGCTCCGTCGACATCCATTGCGGCAAATATAGCATTGTCCGATTATGCAAAGTACTTCCTCGGTTCCGTCGGCGGAATAGTCGGCTTACTTTCCAATGCCTCTGTTGAAGGTTCCTCGGCATACGTCGCCCTGGAAATCGGCAGCGGACTGAACAATTACTCCGGCGGGATAGCGGGACAGGTATATTTTTCGGATGTAACGAACTGCGCCGCGGGCGGAAGCCATAAAAATTCAAAATATACAAACTTTACCCGACCGGTCGGGAACACCGAAACCAACGAGGATTTCAACGCCCACCTCGAATACGCCGCTTCAGGCGGAATAGCGGGGAGAATTTACGGGCGTTCGAAGTTTGATAAAGTCGTTTCGGCGATGAAAGGCGTCTATCAGGGTATCGCCGGGGAAATCGTCGACGGCGTCGAAACCGTCATTTTGGAGAACGGTGAGTCGATGGCAGATCGTTTCCCGGGGTATACCGAGGGGGATGACTATACGAAAATCGAGGACACGGAGGACGGTATAAAGTACTCCGTCACCCATAAACCCACCGAGGGCGAGGCGTACTACTCCTATTCGGTAGTCGAATCGGAAGACTTCCGCGAAGACAATTACTACGATTATTATGCCGTTTCCGGGAGCGAACACCCCGGCACGAAAGCGGAAGACATCCTTAATAAAATTAAAGCATTATTTAACCAAACAATTGAATAAACAGAGGTACTTAAATCATGATAATCACTTTAAGAGGCGACAAAAAAGAGTTTCCCGACGGTATCACTCCCGCCGAGATCGCGCGTTCTATATCGGACTCGCTGTTTCGTGCTGCTTTGGTAGCCAAAGTTAACGGTAAGGTTACCGAAACTTCGACTCCGATACATGAAGACGCCGAAGTGGAGCTCCTCGGATTCGATACCGAGGAGGGGCGGCGCGCATACCGTCACAGCACGGCGCACGTCCTTGCCCAGGCGGTAAAACGCATCTATCCGACGGCGAGAGTGGCGATAGGACCTGCCATCGAAAACGGCTTTTATTATGACTTCGATTTTGTAACTCCTATCAATATGGACTCCCTTCCCGCAATAGAAGCGGAGATGAAAAAGATAATAAAGGAAAACATCCCGATCGTGCGCGAAGAAGTCAGCCGTAAGGAGGCGCTTTCGTTTTTCGGCGAGCAGGACGAAAGTTACAAAGTCGAGCTGATAAACGACCTTCCCGACGACGCAGTCATCAGCATGTACCGGCAGGGCGATTTCGTCGACCTTTGCGCGGGACCGCACATTCCGTCGACGGGCTATATAAAAGCCTTCAAACTTACCTCGATAGCGGGCGCATATTGGCGCGGAGACGAGCACAACAAGGTTCTGACGAGAATCTACGGCACTTCCTTCAACAAAAAAGCCGATCTGGAAGAGCACCTGAAAGCTTTGGAGGAAGCAAAACTCCGCGACCACAACAAGCTGGGACGCGAGATGGGCATATTCATGACCGACGAAAACATCGGGCAGGGCTTGCCGCTGCTGATGCCGAAGGGCGCCAAGCTTTTCAGAATCCTGACGCGCTTTGTGGAGGACGAGGAGGAGCGCCGCGGTTATGTGTGCACCAAGACGCCGTACATGGCAAAATCGGCTTTGTATAAGATATCCGGGCATTGGGATCATTATCGCGACGGCATGTTCGTAATCGAAAACGAGAACGAAAACGAAGTTATGGCGCTGCGTCCGATGACCTGCCCCTTCCAATATACCATTTACAACAACGGAATGAAGTCGTACAGGGATCTTCCCATCCGTTACGGCGAGACCTCGACTCTGTTCAGAAACGAGGCGTCCGGCGAGATGCACGGACTCATCAGGGTGAGGCAGTTCACCATTTCCGAAGGGCATATCATCTGTATGCCGTCTCAGTTGGAGCAGGAGTTCAAAGGGGCGCTGGAGCTGGCAAGGTATATGTTAAGAGCCGTCGGCATCGAAGGCGACGTCACTTACCGCTTCTCCAAATGGGATCCGAAGGACACCGATAAGTACATAAATGATCCCGAAAAGTGGTCGAAAGCCGAAGCCGAAATGGAAAAGATACTGAACCACCTCGGTGTCAAATACAGCGTGGGGATAGGCGAAGCGGCGTTCTACGGACCCAAACTCGACATTCAGATAAAAAACGTCTACGGAAAGGAAGATACGCTTATCACCCTCCAGGTTGACATGTTCCTTGCCGAAAACTTCGACATGACCTATGTCGACGAAAACGGCATCAAGCAGCGTCCGTACATCATTCACCGCACTTCGATAGGCTGCTATGAAAGGACGATAGCGCTGATTATCGAAAAGTTCAAAGGCGCTTTCCCCGTGTGGATGGCTCCCGAACAGGTGAGAGTGATGTCGCTGACCGAGCGCACCGCCGATTACGTAAACGAGCTCGTTCAACGGCTCAGAAAGAAAGGTATCCGCGCCGAAGCCGACGTCAGAAACGAAAAAATCGGATATAAAATACGTCTGGGGCAGCTCGACAAGATCCCGTACATGCTGATAATCGGCGACAAGGAGGCGGAGTCGGGAATGCTTTCGGTGCGCGGAAGAAAGGCGGGCGACCTGGGTCAGATGAGCGAAGAGGATTTCGTCGGAAAGGTGCGGGAGGAAGTCGAAAATCTCGTGCTCGACTAGCGGATAAAAGCAGTAAGACACCGAAAAAAAGTATGCTTTCGCGGCATACTTTTTTTAATTTTACAAGCAGAAATTTCCGACCGCGGCACCCCGGGCAGGAACGGTTGACTTTATGCGCGCGCGTGTGTTAAAATTTTACCGATGAAAGAAGAATATTTACGCTTCGAAGCCGAATATTTGTCCGAATTTGCCGTAAAGTCGGGGGACACCAAGGGGCGCATGAAGGAAGAGACTCCTTGTCCGATGCGCACCGAGTTCCGCCGCGACCGCGACAGAATAATCCACTCCAAGGCGTTCAGGCGCTTAAAGCATAAAACGCAGGTCTTCATTGCGCCGCAGGGCGACCATTACAGGACGCGGATGACGCATACGATAGAGGTCATGCAGATCGCCGGAACGATAGCGAGGTGCCTGAAACTCAACGAAGACCTGACAGAGGCGATAGCCTGGGGGCACGACCTCGGGCATACTCCGTTCGGGCACATAGGCGAAAGAGTGCTGTCCTCTCTTTCGGGAGGCTTCGAACACAACGAACAGAGCGTAAGGGTGGTGAACGTTCTGGAAAACGACGGAGCGGGGCTCAACCTTACCTATGAAGTCATCGACGGCATAAAAGAGCATCGCGGCTCCGGAAAACCGGCCACTTTGGAAGGGAAAGTCATTCAATTTGCCGACAGAATAGCCTACCTCAACCACGATATCGACGACGCCGTGCGCGCAGGTATCCTCGGCGAGGAGGCGCTCCCCGACGCCGCAGTAGCGGTGCTGGGCTCCGGGAAAAGGGCGCGCATAAACAATATGGTATGGGATATAGTGCAGCTTTCCTATGGCAAAAACTTTGTGGGGCAGTCTGCGCGTTTCGAGGAGGCGACGGCGATTTTAAGAAAGTTCATGTTCGAAAACGTCTACCTTGCCGAGCACGCCATCCGCGAAGAGGCGCGCGCCAAAGAATGGCTGACGGCACTTTACGACTATTATAAAACTCATCCCGAAACCATACCCGAACTCTATTTAAGGTTGTCCGATTCGTCGGAGCAGGCAATAACCGACTACATGGCTTCGATGACCGACACTTACGCAATAGATGAAATGAAAAAACGCCTCGGATACGATTGGTATAGTGAAGTAAAATGACTGATATTCTGGAAAACCTTAGCGAAATTCAAAAGAAAATTGTCACCGATACAGAAGGCGCCGTTTTGGTGCTTGCGGGAGCGGGCAGCGGCAAAACCCGCGTGCTTACTCACAGGGTCGCTTACATAGTAAGTAAGCTTGGCGTCCCCGGTTGGAATATCCTTGCGATAACTTTCACCAACAAAGCCACCGCCGAAATGCGCGAAAGGCTGGAAGTACTCTTAGGAGCCGACAACGGCGTGTGGGTGTCGACATTCCACTCCTTTTCCGCCTCGATTTTAAGAAAATTTTCGGAGCACATCGGGTTTAAACAAAATTTTTCCATTTACGACGAGACCGACTCCAAACGCGTCATCGCAAAGGCGATGAGGGAGCTCAGAATCGAAAGCGCGCAATTGAAGGAGACGATGAAAGAGCACATCTCCCGCGCAAAAAACGCCGGACTTTCGCCGGAGGAGTACTTTAAAGACATCAACGGTCTGGTCGACTCCGCATATGACATAATGCGCGTGTACGAAAGGTACAACGAACTTCTCATTAACTCCAACGCCATGGATTTCGACGACCTTCTGCACAAGATGAAGGAGTTGCTGCTCACTTCGGAAGAGGCGCTCGGGTATCTCAGGAGAAGATTCAGATATATCCACGTCGACGAATTCCAGGACACCAACAAGGTACAGTACGAGATAGTCAGGCTGATAGCGGGCGACAACGGCAATATCTTCGTAGTGGGTGACGACGACCAGTCTATTTACGGCTGGCGGGGCGCCGAGATAAAAAATATTTTAAACTTCGATAAGGAATTCCCCGGTACCAAAATCTACAAGCTTGTAGAAAACTACCGCTCCACCCCGGAGATACTCGAAACGGCGAACAGACTCATATCCTTCAATACCGAGCGCCACGAGAAAAAGCTGGTGCCGATTTTAAACAGCGGCGTCGACGTCACGTACTATTCCGCCTACAACGATATGCAGGAGGCGGATTGGGTAATCGATAAAATAAGATTCCTTATTGCGCGTTACGGATACCGAAAGTCCGATTTTGCGATATTGGTGCGGGCGACTTCGCTGACGAGGCTTTTCGAAGCGGCACTCGCCAAAACCGGTGTGAAGTACCGCGTGCTGGGCGGCATAAAGTTTTATGACAGAAAGGAGATCCAGGACGTTTTGGCATACATGCGCCTTGTGTCCAACAATGCCGACAACGAAGCGCTGGAGAGGATAATAAACATGCCGCAGCGCGGGATAGGCGACGCCACCGTGCAACGGTTGAGAGAGTTTGCGCGCAGTCAATCGCTGTCGATGCTGGACGCGTGTTATTCCACGTTGCTTCCCGCCCAGATAAAAAAGAAAGTGGAGCCCTTCGCCGCGCTTATCGGCGAGCTGATGAACCGGTCGCATATAAAGCTGTTGGATTTTGTCGGGTTCCTTGTCGAAAAAGTCGGTTTTGAAAGATACTATACCGCGGCGGGTTCCGAAGAAGAGGCGGCAAGATGGGAAAACATCAAAGAGTTCATGGCGGAAGTGGGACAGTTCGAGGAGAAGAACCCCGAAGCCGATCTCAATGACTTTTTGCAGACCGTATCGCTTGTCCGTGACGACTCCGAGGACGAATCCGACCGCGACAAGGTAACCGTCGCCACCATGCACGCCGTAAAGGGCTTGGAATTCAAGGTGGTGTTTGCGGTAGGGCTGGAAGAAGGCACTTTCCCGTCCGCACAGGCGTTGAAAGCCGACGCGGGCGCCATGGAAGAGGAAAGAAGGGTAATGTATGTCGCCATTACACGGGCGAAAGAGAGGCTGTTCATTACCAACGCTTCGAGAAGGTTTAAATTCAACCATGTCGAACCCTGCCTGCAATCGCGTTTCGTCGAAGAGAGCAAAGGAGGCGACGTCGGCGCATATACGTTGATGAAACAACGTTCCGACTACGTGTCGGGGCTGAAACCGAAGCCGGCGTTTTTGTCGGAAAGGCGATACCCGAAACAGGTACTTCCCGCTAAGCCGGCAAAGCCCGCCGTTATGAAGGACTTGTCGGGGTTCGTCAAGGGCGCCGCAGTGAGACACCCGAGATACGGCGAAGGCGTTATAATGTCGGTTTCCGGTACCGGGAAGGATCAGACCGCCACCGTCTCTTTCAAGGAACTCGGAGTAAAAAAGTTTGTTTTGCAGCTTGCACCGCTGACGCTGAAAGAATGAGGTAAACTATGGACAGGATGCTTGAACTTGTCAAGCTTTTGAATAAATACGCCTATGAGTACTACGTTTTGGATGAACCGACGGTCTCCGACGCCGAGTACGACGCTCTCTACGACGAGCTGAAAGCGCTCGAAGAGGAGCTTGCGTTCGTGCTGCCCGACTCCCCGACGAAAAGGGTGGGTGCAAAACCGCTGAAAGCTTTCAGACCGTACAAGCATAAAGGAAGGCTCTATTCCCTCGACAAAGCCAATACCCCCGGCGAAGTCAATGCCTTCTTCGAACGCATCGGAAAGGTGACGGGCGAAATCCCGGTGTGCACGGTGGAACATAAGTTCGACGGACTGACGCTCTCGCTGACTTACGACGGCGGCAGCCTTATAAAAGGCGCTACGAGAGGGGACGGCGTTACCGGCGAGGACGTCACCGAACAGATAAAGACCATCCGCACGGTGCCGCTTTCGATACCGTTCAAGGGACTTATCGAGGTGCAGGGCGAAGGAATAATGCGCTTTTCGGCGTTCGACGAATTCAACAAGACCGCCGAGACGCCGCTGAAAAATCCGAGGAACGCCGCAGCCGGCGCTATCAGGAACCTCAACCCGGGCGAAACCGCCAAAAGAAAACTCGACTTTTTTGCCTACAATATCGGTTATCATGAAGGGATAAGCTTTTCCGCGCAGCATGAAATGCGCGATTTTATCATGGAAAACGGTTTTTTGTACGGAAAAAGATTTGACATGGTGCTAAATCCCGAGGAGGCTTTGAAGGCACTTGACGCCATCGAAGAGGAGCGCGCGGGGCTCGACTATTTAATCGACGGCGCCGTCATCAAAGTCGACTCCGTGGCGGTGAGGGAGGAGCTCGGGTACACGGAAAAATTTCCGCGCTGGGCGCTTGCGTATAAATTCAAAGCTACCGAAACGACAACTGTCCTGAAAGAGGTGCTGTGGCAGGTTTCCAGGACGTCAAAACTCAATCCTTTAGCGGTGTTGGAGCCCGTCGACCTCGGCGGCGCCACGATAAAGCACGCCACGCTGAACAACATCGACGATATCTTAAAAAAGGGCGTCAAGATAGGTTCGAGGGTGCTGATACGCCGCTCCAACGACGTCATACCCGAAATAATGGGCGTATACGAGTCGCACGAAGACGACCGCGAAATTCTGCCGCCCGAAAATTGCCCCGCCTGCGGGAGCCCCGTGAGGAGGGAAGGCGCCTTCCTCTACTGTACCAATAAAAGCGGCTGCGCTCCGCAGATCGTGTCGGCGCTCGACCACTTTGCTTCGCGCGATTGTATGGATATCGACGGACTTTCCGAAAAGACTCTCGAACAGCTGTATAATGAGAAGGGAGTCAGAAAAGCCGCCGATCTATACAGACTTAACGAGGAGGATTTAAGGGAGCTAGACGGCTTCAAAGAGAAAAAAATATCCAATCTTTTAAGTAGTATCGAGCGCTCGAAGCGTACCACGCTTGACAGGTTTATTTTTGCGATCGGGATCCCGAATGTCGGGAAAAAGGCGTCCAAACAGCTTGCCGATTACTTCGGTAGTATCGAAAAGCTGATCGCGGGAACGAGAGAAGAAATAGCCGCTCTGGACGACTTCGGACTGATAACGGCGGATTCCGTCGTCGGTTATTTCGAGGACGAAGAAAGGCGCTCGGCAATAGCGGAACTCATTTCCGAGGGAATAGTCTTCGAGGAAAAGCCTGAGCCCGCCGAGGGCGTTTTCTCAGGCAACACGGTGGTATTGACGGGAGCCCTTCAACGCTTCAAGCGCTCCGAAGCCGCCCGCCTCATTTCGGAAAACGGCGGAACAGTCTCCGAGTCGGTTTCCAAAAAAGTCAATCTCGTCGTCGCGGGCGAAGATGCGGGCGCAAAGCTGACAAAAGCCGAAAAACTCGGAATCCGGATAATCGACGAAGAGGAATTCATAAAACTTTTGGGGCTGTAACGGGAGGAGTTTATTGTGCGTCGGATCGGGCGCCGGGCACCTATAAATTGATTTTTTTATAGTGCAATCTTCATATCAAGCGGGTTTTCGGGCATTTATAAGCTTCTTATATATGTCGTTTAAAGTTTGCATTCCGCTATTTATTATGATATAATCATAATACGCGCCTTTGAGCTGTATCGCACATTGAGCCCGGGTATAAAACTTTTCCGGAGGGAATTAAAGTGAAACAACTTCTGAAACAACTTTGGACGATACCAAACATCATGACGCTGTTTCGGATCCTTTGCGTTCCGTTCATCATGTGGTGCACCATCGATCCGGACACCTATATCGACGTCGGACAATACGAGTTCCCCATCATAGGGCTTATCATTCTGGTCGTCGCGGCGGCGAGCGATTTGGTGGACGGCTATATAGCAAGGCATTTCAATCAGGGCTCACAGCTCGGGGAAATGATAGACCCCTTGGCGGACAAGATAATGCATTGCGCAACAATTCTCTCGCTGGTCATCATCGGCTATGTGCACTGGGCGTTCATCGTAATATTGTTATTGAAAGAAGCTACGATGGTGGTCGGCGGCGTCTTCATGGCAGGCGACAGCAAAAACATCAAAGCCAACTATTGGGGTAAGGTGGCGTCGGCGACTATATCCGGAGCCATCATAATGAGTTTCTTCCACGCCTTCTGGGCGGAGAAGGTCTTCTACCTCGACTGGATAGTGATGGGGATAGGTCTGGTGCTGACGTATGTCGCCTTCTTCAACTACTTAAAGCAGGCGATAGTCATCATCAAAGGCATTCTCGCGAGGAAGAAAGCCGCAAAAGAAGGCGCAGCTTCAAGTGAAAACGAAGATGGCGTCGTAAACGCCGATGCCCCGGAAAGTGCCGATAACGCCATAAGCGCCGATAACGCGGCGGAAGCCGGGAGCGAGGCGGGCAACGCGAGCAGCCCTGACCCCGCGCCC
This sequence comes from uncultured Clostridia bacterium, assembly GCA_944362765.1. Lineage (GTDB taxonomy): Bacteria > Bacillota > Clostridia > Christensenellales > DTU072 > Stercoripulliclostridium_A. Next base: position 54,576 of record CALVTP010000006.1, read on the forward strand.
GGCTCGGGCGACGCTTCCGAAGAGGAAGTAAAGTAATCAAATAAAGCTTAAAAACGGCTCCCGAAACTTCGGTTTTGGGAGCACAAATTTGTAAAAAAATATTTCTTTAAGAGGAACTACGTAATGAACATGGAGAAAAATTTCGAGCCGCAAAGTTTCGAAACCTCTATCTATGCAGAGTGGGAGAAGAACGGTTATTTCACTCCCGAAGTCGACTATTCGAAACCTCCGTTTTCGATAGTCATTCCGCCGCCGAACATCACGGGGCAGCTCCACATGGGACATGCGCTGAACAACACCATTCAGGACATCATCGTCAGGCACAAGCGTATGCAGGGCTATTCGACGCTGTGGCTTCCCGGTACCGATCACGCGAGCATAGCGACGGAAGTAAAGATCGTCGACAAACTCCGTGAAGAGGGGCTTGAAAAGGAAGATATCGGAAGAGAGGAGTTTTTAAAGCGCGCTTACGAGTGGAAAGCCGCTTACGGCGGCAGGATAGTTCAGCAGCTTCGCCGCCTCGGTTGTTCCCTCGATTGGTCCAGAGAGGCGTTTACGATGGACGAGCGCTGCTCGAAAGCCGTAAGGGAAGTCTTCGTCAACCTTTACAGAAAGGGACTCATCTACCGCGGGAGCCGCATAATTAACTGGTGCCCGCATTGCCGGACGGCGCTTTCCGACGCCGAGGTGGAATATGAGCCGCAAAAGTCCAATCTTTGGCATATCCGTTACCCGTACGCGGACGGTTCGGGTTACATGGTCATTGCGACGACGAGACCGGAAACCCTTCTCGGCGACACCGCAGTCGCCGTCAACCCGAAGGACTCCCGCTACGCCGACAAGATAGGCAAGATGCTGAAACTGCCTTTGACCGACAGGGAAATTCCCGTCATTGCGGACGACTATGTCGAACTCGACTTCGGAACGGGCTGCGTAAAAATAACTCCCGCGCACGACCCAAACGACTTCGAAGTCGGTTTAAGACACAACCTTCCCGTCATCAGGATAATGGACGACTCCGGCGTCATCAACGAAAACGGTTACGCTTATAAGGGGCTCGACCGCGACGAGGCGAGGAAGAGAATAGTTTCGGACCTCGGTGAGCAGGGGTTGATGGAAAAGATAGAACCTTACGAGCACAATGTCGGAGTCTGCTATCGCTGCCACAGCACCGTAGAACCCATCGTTTCCAAACAGTGGTTCGTCAGGATGGAGCCGCTTGCCAAACCTGCCATCAAAGTGGTCAGGAACAAAAAGATCAGCTTCATTCCCGAACGCTTCGAAAAGATCTACTTCAATTGGATGGAGAATATCCGCGATTGGTGCGTCTCCCGCCAGCTTTGGTGGGGACATCAGATTCCTGCATGGTATTGCGAGGAATGCGGAGAGGTTATAGTCGAAAAACACGACCCCGAAAAGTGCCCGAAGTGCGGTTCCGTCAGACTGAAAAGAGATGAAGACGTGCTGGACACCTGGTTTTCCTCGGCGCTATGGCCCTTCTCGACGCTTGGCTACCCCGACGAAACGGAAGATCTCAAATATTTCTACCCCACAAATCTTTTGGTCACCGCCTACGACATCATTTTCTTCTGGGTGGCGAGAATGATTTTCTCGGGACTCGAGCACATGGGAGAAATCCCTTTCCCGGAGGTGCTGATCCACGGCATAGTCCGCGACGCCGAAGGTCGCAAAATGTCTAAGTCCTTAGGAAACGGCATAGATCCCATTATGCTTATCGACAAATACGGCGCCGACGCATTGAGGTTCAGTCTGACAACGGGCGTCGCTCCCGGTTCCGACATCCGTTTCAGCGAAGATAAGATGGAACCCAGCAGGAACTTCTTAAATAAACTCTGGAATGCTTCCCGCTATGTGTTGATGAACGCCGATGGCATAAATTTACCCGAATTCGGTAGCTTTAATTACAGTTCTGCCGATAAATGGATACTCTATAAATTGAACCGCACGGTAAAAGAAGTTAACGCTTATCTTAAAAAATACGAACTCGGAATGGCTAACGCAAAGCTTTACGATTTTATTTGGAGCGACTTTTGCGATTGGTATATAGAGCTGACCAAGCCCGCGCTTTACGGCGAATCGGTAAACGAGAAGGCAAGGACGCTGTCGGTACTTATGTATGTGCTGAAACAGATCCTGAAACTCATACATCCCTTTACTCCGTTCATCACCGAAAGGATATGGAAGGAGTGCGGCGACGTCGGCGCGATAATGCTCGAAACCTATCCTTCTTACAGCAAAAAGTTCCTCTTCACGGCGGAATTCAGACGCTTCGAAAAGGTCAAGGACGTCATTCGTTCCCTTAGAAACGTGCGTGCCGAGATGGGCGTTCAACCCTCCAAAAAGATAGGCGTTTCGGTGTGCGGCGAAGCCGAAAGTTATATAAGAAGGAACGAAGTCTATCTTAAAAAGCTCGCCGGCGTCGAGACGATTTCCTATGTGAAGTCGAAAGCCGACGTGAGCGGGAAAATCGTTTCCATAGCCATGGCGGACGGCGAAATTTTCATACCGCTCGGAGACCTTGTGGATTTCAAAAAGGAGTCCGAAAGGCTGGAAAAGGAATTGAGGTCTGTCGAAAACGAAATCCGCCGCGGCGAGGGTATGCTGTCGAACGCGGGATTTGTCGCGAAAGCGCCCGAAGCTTTGGTGGAGCAGGAACGCAGAAAGCTCGAAGAAAACAAGCTGAAACGCGAAAAACTTGTCAAACGCATTGAGGACTTGAAGTAGACTGCATCCGGCTATATTTATATCGGCTGAAACGGAATAATCTCTTCAACCTTATAAATTTCGACGAAATTTCCTTTAATCGCCTCTTCCGAATGGTATATCCTCGGTAGAGGTGATTTTTTATGTCAAGGATAATAGTCGTTGTCTCCGGAAAGGGAGGCGTGGGAAAGACTACCGTCACCGCCAACCTCGGGGTCATTTTAGGGGGTATGGGTTACAAGGTGACGCTGATAGACGCCGACGTCGGGCTGAACAACCTTGATCTCGCGCTGGGGCTCGAGGACAGGGTGGTGTATGACGTTTTCGACGTCATCGAAGGGAGAGCCGCTCCCGAGGAAGCGCTTGTCGGAAGCCAAAATTTTCCCGGCGTTCGGCTGCTTCCTTCGGTGAAAGGGAGTGACGGCATACGTCAGACGGCGTTTCAAGCCGTCGCCGACTCCTACGCACTCATTTCCGACTTCGTCATAATCGACGCGCCCGCAGGTGTGGAGAGCGGTTTTCACCGCGCGGCAGCGGCGGCGAAAGAGGCGATAATAGTGACGACTCCTCAATTAAGCGCCGTCAAGGACGCCGACAGGACGCGCTCGGCGCTCGGGGTCTACGACATCGACATAAAAGGACTAGTCGTCAACCGCGTACGTCAAAGCGCGCTTGAAAGAGGGGAGGAGATCAGGGGAGAGCTGATTGCCGAATTTATGCGGGTAAAGCTGTTGGGGGAACTTCCGGAAAGCGACTACATCCTTCGGAATGCGCTTTCGCCGCCGAGGAGCCAAGCGAGGGAGGCGTATATCCGTCTTGCCGAAACGCTTCTGAACGGGGGAGAAGGGTACAGAGTAAAAACAAAACGCAAATTATTTGCATTCAAAAGGAGGGATAAATGAAGCCCGAATCTCGTGAACTGAGTGAAGCCGAGCGCCGGATGGCGGAGGTGTTAAGTCATTCGGAGCGTCTCCCGGAAGGTTTCGGTCGCGCTCTTTTAAACGACCTGGACAGGGTGCTGGGAGGGTGGTTCGAATACAAGAAAGGGTGCCTCGAGCTCCGCCTCTACCGCGCGGCGGGCGGGATAGGCGTCGAAATTTCGCTTAAAGACTGCAAACTTAAAACCCTAAAGATTCTTTGACGGTAGCGGACAGGGGCTTTACGGTAAGAAGTTTTAAAAACTCGTTTTCCGTCAGCCTTGTCACCTCTTCGAGTCCGTCGTTCAACACGATAAAATTTGTAAGCGATTTTTTCTCGATACGCCTTAAAAGCGTCTTTAATCTGAGTCCCCAATGCACCGTTACGGTTTTGACTTCCAGCGGAGATTTTTTAAGTTTGGACTCCGAGATACACTCATACAGATACCTGTACCGCTCTTTTTCGGTTCCGCCTACGGCGCCGAGGTACAACGGAACCGCCATGACGGCGGGCGTCGGATTGACGGTGAAAAAAGCCGAAACGACGAACCAGACAATCATCAGAAAAGAGCCGATGACGCCTGCCGCTTTCAGTCCCTTCAACGCTCGAAGCTTATTTTTCGATATTCCTAAAATTATTCTGCCGCCGTCCAGAGGATAGAACGGAAGGAGGTTGAATGCGCCTATCGCAAAACTTACGTCGAATATCGTTTTCGTGTAAGGATATGCTGCCGGGAAGCGCCACCACAGCGCATACAGGACCAGACAAATGACGGCGTTTGAAAGTGGTCCCGCCGCCGCAATGGCGACTGCGTCGCGCTCCGAAAAGATCTCTTCGCCGGAGATTACGGCTCCGTAAGGGGTCAGTGAAATTTTTTTCAGCGCGTAGCCGCGTTCATAGGCTTGGCGGGCGTGAAAAAGTTCGTGGACGAGGACGACGGCAAGCGCCGCCGGCAGAGCGGCGGCGTTCCCCGTAAGAAGGAGCACCGCTGCCGCCGCAAAAAAAGAAGGGTGAACGGCAATCGACATAACTATCCTTAATTTATTATGGCTTCGGACGGATAGAACCGATAACTCCCACGTTCCGAAAAATCCGTGGGACTGCGTGCTTAAAAAGGGTCTGGAAGGCGTCGGAAATCGGAAAACAGCCCGAAAACCGTCATGCGTTAAAAAATTTATTGAATTTTGCTGAAAGATATATTATAATTTAATTTAATGACAGGAAATATAGCCCCGAAGGGCTTTTCGGAGGAAACCATGAAAGAAAAAAGAATGCGCATAAAGTACCGTTTGGGCGGCAGGGTCTATGAAGACGACCTATACCAGAACGAACATTATGTCATAGACGAGCAGGCGGGCGACGACGGCATAAAGACGGTTATCACGCCGAAAGAAAAGCTGGAACTTATTTCGTTTTCGTTAAGCTACAACAGAAAGTGCGTCAACGAGGAGCGCTTTTACGCAAACGGTTATCAATCGTGGACGACTTCTGCGGAGTACACCGCCGACGACAAGCAAAAGGGTCTGCCCGGATTTATAAAGGCGCTGCCGTTTGCGAGGAAGCTGGCTGCACCGTCGGGGGATTATCTGTTTACGGAATACTCCAAAAAGCGCGGTAACTTCCACGCTTTCACATATTGTTATTTCAGACTCGACGAAGAAGTAGAACTGTACGGTTCGCTGAACGAGTCGTCGGGCTTCACCGTGTTCTATGTGGGTATGGATGAAGGCTCCTTCGTCATAACCAAAGACGTTGAGGGCGCCGAATTGAAGGCGGGAGAGAGCTTCGAACTGATGAATGTCACCAAAATAAAGGGAAGATACGAAGAAGTCTTCGACGAATATTTCCAGAGAATGGGCGTGCCGAAGCCGAGAATCGACCACATGGCGGGTTATACCAGCTGGTACAACTACTTTCAGAAGATAGACGAAAAGATAATCCTCAGAGATCTGGAAGGCATTTCCCGCGTTTCCGACTCGGTCAACATCTTCCAGGTGGACGACGGATTCGAAACTTTTGTCGGCGACTGGCTCGACCCATGCGAAAAATTCCCGCGCGGCATGAAGTTCATAGCCGATTCCATTCATGAAAAGGGCTTCCTGGCGGGGATATGGCTGGCTCCATTCAACGTCCAGCGCGTCTCCCGCACCGCAAAAGAGCACCCCGACTGGCTGATAAAGGACGCCGCCGGAAAACCCATACTCGGCTGCCCGGGCTGGGGAGGCGCCTACACCCTCGACATCTACAACGAAGAAGTCAGGGAGCACATCCGCCATTTCTTCGACGTCATTCTGAACGAATGGGGATACGACATGGTAAAACTCGATTTCCTCTATTCCGAATGCATGGTGCCGAGAAACGGTCTGACTCGCGGCAGGATCATGGCAGACGCCATGGAATTTTTGCGCGAGTGCGTAGGGGATAAGCTGATTTTAGGCTGCGGAGTGCCGCTCGGTTCGGCTTTCGGAATAGTCGACGCCTGCCGCATAAGCTGCGACGTGTCGCTGAGGTTCAGGGACAGGTTCTACCACCGCATCAATATCAACAACGAGATACCTTCCGCGAAAAACGCCATCACCTCGACCGTCTTCCGCCGTCACCTGGACGGAAGAGCGTTCTGCAACGATCCGGACGTCTTCTTCCTGAGAGACTACAACCTTAGCTACAACACGGAACAGAAAAAGCTGCTTGCCAAGGTAAACCACCTCTTCGGGAATGTGCTTTTCGTCTCGGACGACGTCAACACTTTCGGCGCCGAACAGCTGGAACTGCTGGTAAAGACCTTTGAAAAGTCGAACGCAATGATAATTTCTGCGGAGCGTTCGGACAAGAACTACTTCACGATAAAGTACCTTGAAGACGGCGAAAAGAAGACGCTGAACTTCTCATTGTAATTCGTTTTAGTCAAAATTAATCAAAAAAACCGCAAAATCAAAAAATTTGCGGCTTTTTTTGATGATAAAATTTAGGTATTTACATTTTAAAACTATTGTGCTATAATATTTTTGCCGAGATGTGGGGCTAAGCGTGTGGAACCCTAACAATCAAAAGGGCTTACGCGTTCAGCTCATAATGTCAAGCCCCCCGGACGATGTCCGACGCCAGGGGAAGACAAAAGGGAGCGATAGTTCGCCCACCTGCACATATGCGGGTTTGTTAATCCTTAGTCCCACGGATCGGCCGCCGAAGGGCGTCTTTTTTTTGTCTTATTTCATCGCTTCACCGTCAGCGCGCCTTTTCTATCGACCGCGGTAAATCCCGCGCAGCATTTTAAGTAATTCTTCCGGAAACATTGCATTCAGATTGTCCCGGGAGCGGTTTTTATCGTACGAGCCTTTTCCCTCGCGGGAAGAGTTATCCGAAGTATACCCGCCGCCGGAAGAATACCGACCGCCGGAAGAATGATTTCTGTCCGGGCGCGTCGAAGCCTTCCCGAAAAAGTTTCCGAAAGCGTTTCCGAAAGCGTCGGAGCCGTTCCGGGAACCGTTTTGTGCTCCGAAGAGGTCGGATCCCTTTCCGTTCAACGCAGAAAAAAGCTTCAGAAGGCTCATGAAATCTACGCCTCCCGGATTGCCGCCGGCGCCGGAAGCGCCGTTGCCGCCGAAACCGTTCATCAGAAGAAAGGGGAGAAGGGCGGAGATATCCATATTACTTTTTAAGCTCCAGAATGAGTTCGCGCATTCTTTCCGACTGCTCCGGGGAGAGCATCGGGGCGACGGTAGAGTAGAAATTATCGATGACTTCGTCGGTCAGCTCACCGGAAGCGCGCCCTTCGGCTGCCGTTCTGAACAGTTCCGCCATAAGGCTTTCCTCGTCCATCGCAGCATACTTTTTTATTGCCTCTTCGGGAGAGAGGTTGCTTTTTTTGCGGATAAAATCGTTGATATTCATATAACCCCCGCCTCAATATATGCTTTCGGCGGGCGGTTGGTGCTTTCGGCAGAGGAAAAAAGTTTTACCGCAGAAAAAACCGTAAAACATTTGAAAATTTTAAAACCGCTGCGTACGTATTCCGAAAAACGACATATTCAAGAACATTCACCGAGAATTCACTTGACTTTAATTTACTATTAATTTACAATATATTTACCAAACAACGATTGTGAAAAGGGATTCGAGCAGGAGAACAAATGAAACTTGAAACCGGCATGAGCGCATTGATAAACGATATAGTGTCTTCCGACCAGACGGCGACATTTTTGTTTGCTCCTTCCGAGTATGACAAAGAGGGCTTTTTACAGGAACTTTCGGAAAAGTTCGAATTTTGTTACCGTTTCAACGCCGCCGTCGACGACCTCAGTCAATTCTGCATAACTCTTGCCGAAAAGGTGTTGTCGAATCAGCCCGCAAAACTTCTCAGAATCAAGCAGATAATGTTTTGCGACTCGAAGTACAACTCCTCCGACGTCGGGATACGCGTCGTACTCGATTACATCAGAAGTCTCGAAAAGAAGGTTTTATTGATATTCGAAAGATTGGAGCTGCTGCCGAAGGGTTCCGTCTTCGAAAAATATGTCTATCTCATTTCAAAAGCGCCCTCAAATGTAAGGGTAATACTTTCCTCGGACAAATATCTGAATATCCCCGTCGTAAAACTCGAGCCGAAGTGCCCGGGCTTTATCGATAAGGAACTGCTCCCGCCCGCTTCGGAGTTCTGCACCCCGGAGATGTATCTGAGCGCCGTTTCCTTCGACGACGTTGCGGTATTGAAGTACGCCGGGAAATACGGCTTTGTACCGGAAGGTATAATTGCCGAAATCGCTCCCGGAGCGCTCCCGGGATTCCATCAGCTGACCAAGGCGCACGGAAGTTACATCACCGTAGCAAAACACACCGTCGGCGAAAGCTTTTTCGTCTTTAAAAAGGAGCTTGTCGACTACCTTTCGGCGCGCAGCACGCAATTGGATCAACATATGGGAGAGTATGCTTCCACTCCGATTGAGGAACGCATATTCGGATATCTTTTCGGCAAAGTATCCAGATACGACGCGTTGACTTTTGCGTATAATATTCTGAACTACGACATGATGAACAAGGCGCTCGAAAGCATTGTCAATTCGGACGAAGAGATCATCAACTCGATGAATTACATCGCCGCGCACATCGATATGCGCGTAGCGGTGAGTCCCGAAAAATATCCATTCGTTGCGCTCCTCGGCGCCTGCCTTGCCGCCAAGCACGAAAAAAATTACGACGCCGTCTTAGAAGCTACCGACAAGATAATAGAGGTGTTAAAGCGAGGCGACAAGATGCGTTCGGTCGCCTGCGCGGAATACTTGAAAATTTATTGCATTTCCAAAAAAGGCGACAATGTAGTCCTGAAAATGCTGTTTAAGGAACTCAAAGAGCAGTTTTCGGGAGAATATGAATTCTACTTTAAGGTGCTCCAATATATCACGACGGATTCGTTAAGACACGGCGGGATCACCGTTTCGGAAGCGGAGGCTGCGTTGAACGCGCCGGGCGGAGACAGGCACTTCTGGTCGCTTAAATTGATGGAGAACATCGAAACCTACTACTTCGGCATCGGCAATTACAGGAAGTCGATGGAGACGGCGGAGCGCATAAAACGGCTTTTCCCGTCATATGTGGTGCCGCTGAGGATAATAGCGATGAACTATTTCGACGGCGACCTTAAGCGCACCAAAAGCCTTGTGGACGAGGCGCTGAGTTACGCCATCAACAACTCTCTTTTCAACGACATTCATATGCTTTACTCCGTGAAAGCTTTGATGGAGAGTTTTTACGGCAACGAGGAGTCGGCGCTTAAATACTCCGACCTGGCTTATGGCAGCATGACGGGGGATTACGGCTTTGAAAGGTATTTTACCGTCTATGTGAGGTGCTACCTGAACTGCCTTTTCAACAGAGTGGCTTATGCCGAAAACCTTGCGAATCTCTATCTGCACGAGTCGGAGGCTATGGCGCCGGGCTACCGCTCGATGATGTATCAGATATACTCCTATGCGGCGCTGAAAGAGGGGAACCGCTCGAAAAGCTATAAAGCGGCGACGCTTGCCATTGACGCCGCCGAGAACCGCTCGTTCGTATGGCTTTACAGTATGGGGCTGGCGGCGAATTGCCTGCTTGCAAAGGGCGGTATCCGCGACGTAGAGTCGATAGTTTCCAACATACTCCGTTGCAGCGAAAATTACGGCATGCGGATGGTGCTGACCGATACCGCCGTTTTCGGACCCATTCTGCAGGAAGCCGAAGCTCACAATATAGAACCGGAGATCGTTTCGAAAATCAAGGCGCTCATCGACTCCAAGAGCGGCTCGGGTTCCGACATGGGAGTATTGAACGTGACGATGCTGGGTTCGGGAGTGACGTCGATAACCTCGCACGGCAAGGAGATCCAATGGAAGACGAGAAAGTCGAAGGAGCTCTTCCTGCACTACATTTTAGCGGGCGAAAACGGGATGGACAGAAACGTCATCATAGACTATATGTGGAAAGATTATGTCTATGATTCTGCGATAAACAACTTAAAAACCACCAATAATATAATAAGGAAAACGCTCTCGCAATACGGCATAAAATTCAAACTCGAATACATCAATTCGACTTACGTATTGCATCTTGAGGACTTAAATTGCGACTATCACCGCTTTTTAAAACTCAGCCGCGATTTTTCGGAGACCGAGTCGCTCGTCGAAAAAGTGAGGATAATGAGGAATATTCTCCGTCTGTATAAGGGCGATCTTTGTTATGAGCTCGACTATGCCGACTTCAAAAACGCCAGGAACGCCTGTCGGCACGAGCTGATATTCGGGCTCATCAACATCATAAGGCTTCTGGCAAGGGAAAATCACAGGACGGATGCCAAGGAGTTCTGGTCGGCGCTTAAAAACATCGACAACACCTCGGCTTACGAGTCGCTGGCAACCGAAATTCTGCAAAACGAAGAGAGCGACCAATGATCGGAACAGCCTCGGATTGGATTGATTACGAAGTCATCGAAACGGGCGGCGGCATGAAGCTGGAGCGCTTCGGTTCGGTGACTTTGCTGCGTCCCGACCCGCAAATCATCTGGGAGGCGTCTTTCGAAATGGAAAAGTACCCGGGACTCGACGCCGTTTACAGGCGTTCGAAGTCGGGCGGCGGGTTCTGGGAGTATTTCAACAAAGTTCCCGAAGAGTTCGTCATCGGCTGGCGCGACCTTAAATTCAGCCTGAAATTGATGGGCTTCAAGCACACCGGGATCTTTCCGGAGCAGGCTTACAACTGGGCAAAGATGCGGGAACTTATCGCTTCTTCGCACCGAAAAATCAAGGTTTTGAATCTTTTCGCATACACAGGCGGAGCTTCCGTGGCTTGCGCCAAGGAAGGCGCCTCGGTCACCCACGTCGACGCCGCAAAGGCAATGTGCGAGCGCGCAGGAAAGAATGCCGTGCTTTCCGGGCTCGGCGACAGGGCGATGAGATATATTGTCGATGACTGTCTGAAGTTTGTCGAGCGCGAGATCCGCCGCGGCAACCGCTACGACGCCGTCATCATGGATCCCCCGAGCTACGGCAGGGGTCCGAAAGGGGAGATATGGAAGATTGAAGACACCGTCTTCGATTTTGTCAGAAAGGCGGTCTGTCTTCTGACGGATGAGCCCCTCTTTTTTCTCATCAACTCCTATACGACGGGGTTGCAACCCACCGTCATGAAAAACATTTCGGATATTGCATTGAACGGAAGGGGAAATACGTTGTCGTACGAGCTTACCCTTCCGACGAGGCGGAAAGAGGTGCTGCTGCCGTCGGGCGCCAGCGCTTTTACAACATTTTAAGAGTAGGGATTTATGCCGCAAAAGGTAGTTTATATATGGAAAACACTATAGATTATAACGACATCAACATTGTTTACGAGGACAACCATATTCTGGTGGTGGTCAAACCGCAAAACATCCCCGTTGCGCTCGATTCGAGCGGCGACGACGACCTGTTGTCGGCGCTGAAACGCTACCTGAAGGAGAAATACGCAAAACCGGGGGAGGCGTATCTCGGTCTCGTGCACAGGCTCGACAGACCCACGGGCGGAGTTATGGTGTTTGCAAAGACTTCGAAGGCGGCGGCGAGACTTCAGGAGAGCATAAAATCGGGCGACTTCGAAAAGCGCTACCTTGCGGTGACGGCGGGTCTTCCGAAGGAGAAGAAAGCCTTTCTTAAAAACGCTCTCTACAAGGACGAGTCAAAAAACACCGTCTATGCGGTCCCGATAGCAACCGAGGGCGCAAAGCTTGCACTTTTAGAGTACGACACGATGGAGACGAAGGAAAATCTTGCGCTCCTCGACATACATATTTATACCGGAAGGAGCCACCAGATAAGAGTGCAGCTGAAGACAATCGGCTGCCCGATCTTCGGCGACATGAAGTACGGAGCGGGGAAGAGCCCCGAAGGTTACAACCTGGCGCTTTGGGCTACCGAAATACGCTTTTCGCACCCCACAACCAGGGAAAAGATGGTTTTCAGAGTCTATCCGCCGAAGGAGGAAACGCCCTGGAAATTTTTCGATATAGCGACAAAGCTTTCGATAAAAATGTAAGCCGTCTCGGATTCGAAAGCCTATTATAAAAAAATCAATTTATCCGTTCAGGGAGGACACAGGATGCTGAAAGACGAAATAAAATCGGCGCGGATAGCGGCAATGAAAAATCACGACAAGAACGCGTCGGGTGTGTTGAGCGTAGTATTGAACAAGATAATGCTTGCGGAGATAGAGCTTCGCGCGAAGGGGGAGGAACTTAAAGATTCCGACGTGGTAGCCGTCCTTCAAAAGAGCGAAAAAGAGCTTTTGGACGAGCGCGGCGGCTTTGAAAAGGCGGGAAGAGCCGAAAAGGTCGACGATCTCGACAAACAGATAGCCGCAGTAAGAGCCTTTATGCCGAAAATGATGTCGGCGGAGGAGATATCGGCGGTCATAGCGTCCCTTCCCGACAAGTCCGTGCCCGCCGTCATGCGTCATTTCAAGGCGGAGTACGCCGGAAAGTGCGATATGCGTTTGGTAAGCGAGGTATTGAAGAAGAGCAATGGTCAATAAACCCGCCGACGACAATAATAAACCCGATCCGACGGATATCCCGGAGCCGACGACGCCCGCGAAGGCTGTCGACGAAAAGCTTTCGGGAACGGCGCCTGAACGGGCGGAGGATATTTCCCCCGATCTCATCGTTCCCGAAAACGAGACTCCGAAGGAGCGCATTCGCCGCAGGCTGAAACTTATATTGAAACTCTTTTTGTGCTATATCAAGATAGGGCTTTTCACATTCGGCGGCGGCTATGCGATGATAGCGCTTATCGAAAATGAGTACGTCAGAAAGCGCCGTTGGATCACGACGGAGGAATTCTACGAAATCATCGCCATCGCCGAATCGACTCCGGGACCGATAGCGATAAACTCGGCGACATTCATCGGGTTTAAACTTGTGGGGTTCTGGGGTGCGTTCGTCGCTGTGGTGGCGGTATGCATTCCGAGCTTCGTCATAATATTTATAATTTCCCTTTTCTATGACGAATTCATGGCGTTTACCCCGGTGCAGTATGCCTTCGAAGGTATAAAAGTGGGCATTGCGATATTGATTACTTCTGCCGGCGTAGGAATGATGAAAAAGGCGAAAAA
>CALVTP010000007.1 GCA_944362765.1 uncultured Clostridia bacterium
GGAGTGACGAAATGAGAGAGCGGCATACGACGTATGCCGCGAACGATATTTCTATACTTCGCCACAAAAGATAATTTCTAGGGCGATAGAAATTTCTTCGAAGCGGTATTATTGTGATTAAAAGAAGGGAACTATAAAATGAAAAAAATACAGTACGCAGCGTATTAATGCTGCCTACATTAAAAAGAGTATATACACAAACATTAAAGAATCAAACAATCGTAAATTATTAAAAATTCAGTAAAAAAATAAATATAAATCTCAAAATTAATTTCAAAAATTTAACAAAAACTATTGCAATTTATCCCCCATTATGATATAATTATAGGGGACGGATACGGATACTCGATAAGCTCTCGCTCCGTCGGCTCGAAGGGTGTTTGCCCTTGGGGCAAACACTTGGGCTACGCACTTTTGCTGCCGCAAAAGTGCGCGCCCGCGCTCGCTCGAATCGTGGCAGAGTCGTTAATTTTCGTGGCGGTTTTACATCACAAGGTGGTCGCTTCGCTCCGATTAGACTAGACCCACCCAACCGCCCACAAGGCAGCCGCTGCGCGGGATAGGGATATTGATATTACGCATATCGTTATTCCGCTTTCGCGTTCTCATGACTACATCTTTCCACAAGGTTGTCGCTTCACGGATAAGAGGGAAGAAAGTAAGTATACCTTTGCTTTTAACTCATTGCGATATCGGTTCTCAAGGTTGCCGCTACGCGGATTGGAAATATAAAATAATCATGCTGTTATCCTTTATATCCATTACAGCAGTTTTCCACAAGGAAGCTGCATTGCGGATTAAGAATAAAAGGGCAAGTAAGCAGTTGTCCGCAAACCTTTCGCAGTAGCAGTTCACAGTGTTGCCGCTGCGCGGATGATAGGGAATGGATAAGCTAAAATTTGTTTTAACGCATTACGATATTCTTACAATTCGCTTAAATAATGGCAATATTAAATTTAAATGTGTTATTTAGCTCCGATATGATTTAAACATATAAGCATATGGAATATTATTGATATAACATACCATTTTAATTATTTAATTTCAGCAGGAAATTAAATATAAAATCGAAAATTATATCAAATAATTTAACAAAAAGTATTGCATTTATAGGCATAATGTGATATAATATAAGGGGATAGGGTTGCGATTACCGCCGAGGGGCGGAGGCGTTAGTGTGCGCACTTTGCCGGGGCTAAGCTGCGCGGCGGGTGTCTGCTCGAATCGTGGCAGAGTCGTGCATATCGTGGCGGTATTATATTATTGTTCAAATCATAGCTAAGTCGTTAATATCGTGGCGGTTTTACGGCGTTGTTCGTTTAGTAAGGCAGAATGGTGAGTATCATGGCGGTTTTACGGCTTTTTCGGTGAGATATGGCAGAGGCGTAATAATCGTTGCATAGTTTAATATTTCGTTTAAATCATAGATAAGTCGAGATTATCGTTGCAGTTCTACATCACAAGGTGGTCGCTTTGCTCCGATTAGACTAGACCCACCCAACCGCCCACGCGGCTATATAATTTTCTTCCCGCCCAATCCCCTCCTTATGAAAAAAGCCTGTACGTCCGTACAAGCTTTTCCATAAGATTTTGTTCAAGCGAACAATTAAAGTACTCTTACTTTACTATTGCGGGAAGAAAATTATAAAAAAGATTCTTGCGAGCAACAAAAGCCCTATATTTTATTCTTTACGGGAAGAAAAGTAAATACGAATAGCACCTGTCACTATAAACGAATCGGAAACGATGTTGACAAACGATGGGAACTATGAGTCTTGCAGCAGCTTACCCGGATTTTTCGTCCTATCAGCGAAACTCCGCAGGCGTGTATCGGGATACTCGCCGAGGAGCCTGCAGACGCTTCGCGTCAAGGGGGTCAACAATAATAACTCAATACCTTTCGCGCCATAGGGCGGGAAATACGGGATAAGATGCGACTATATGAGTCAAGCAAAAATAAATAATTTACTTCCCGTATCTATCATACCTTATGTAATACGCGCGTACGTGTGGACAAGCTTGCCCATATAACTCTTTCTTCACGAGCAATTAAAGTCCTCTTAATTTATAATCGCGGGAAGGGCTATAACAAATAAACCCCTCGCTATAAAATACAGCCGTAACAATGTTGATTATCGTGTAAACTATGAGATACGGAGCGGATTGGGGCGAAGGCGATAAACATACGCAGTTTAAACCGACAAAAGACAAGTTCGCCGATATCGGGGGTGATTTTTCGCGAAGCGCCGGCAGGAGTGTACAAAGATGTACATGACTAGAGGCGCCCGTAGGGTGTAGACCCTTATAAACCTATACACTTCGCGGAAAGGCACCCCCGAGAGCGCCCCTAGCCGCGGGTGTACTATAATTTTCTTCCCGCATCAATAGCTCCTTATGAAAAAAGTCCGCACGGGTGGCGAACTTTTCTATAAGGGTCTGTTTTCGCGAGCGATAAAAGTACTCTCACTTAATCTTGCGGGAAGAAAATTATAAAAAAAGATTCTTGCGAGCAACAAAAGCCCTATATTTTATTCTTTACGGGAAGAAAATTATTTATTTTTGCTTGACGAATTAAAAAAAAATGGATATAATGACTAGGCTTGCTGAATGCAGGTTTTTATTTCCGTGTTGCAGGAGTAATATGGAACCAGGAACAGCGGAGCTGCTTCGTCAGCCCAAAGTTGTAGGATTAAGACAAGTAATGCGCGGTTTTCGTGACGGTCAGATCAGGTGTGTAGTGGCTGCCGCGGACGCCGAGGAGCATATATTGCGGGAGCTGAGATCCCAATGCGCGCTGAGCGGCGCCGAGCTGATAATGCTGCCTTCCATGGAAGAACTCGGAAGGGAAGTCGGTATCGACGTCGGCTGTTCCGCGGTGGGGATATTGAAGTAACCGACTGTAGATTCCGCTACCGGGTTGAAGGCGGATGAAAGAAAAAAAGGAGGAACCCAAATGCCAACTACAAACCAACTCATAAGGCAAGGAAGAAAACGTCAGACCAAGAAGTCTTTGACTCCTATCATGGACGGCTGCCCGCAAAAGAGGGGTGTCTGCCTTTCGGTCACGACGACGACTCCCAAAAAGCCTAATTCCGCGGTTCGTAAAATTGCAAGGGTGCGTTTGGTCAACGGAATGGAAGGAACGATTTACATTCCCGGCGTCGGACACAACCTGCAAGAGCACTCGGTCGTTTTGATCAGAGGCGGAAGAGTCAGGGATCTGCCGGGCGTGAGATATCACATCATCCGCGGCACGCTGGACACGGCGGGCGTCGCAAAGCGCAAGCAGGCAAGATCCAAGTACGGCGCAAAGACCCCGAAATAATCGGAGCCTTTCACCCTTATTTTAACTACAGGAGGATATAAATATGCCTAGAAGAGGCGGAGTTCCAAAGAGAAACGTACTTCCGGATCCCGTATATAATTCCGAGGTCATTACCAAACTTACCAATCAGGTCATGTACGACGGCAAACTGGGTACCGCCCAGAAGATCGTGTACAGCGCCTTCGATATCATCAAGAACAAGACCGGCAACGCTCCCGACGAAGTTTTCTTCAAAGCGCTCGAGAACGTTATGCCCGTTTTGGAAGTCAAGGCTCGCCGCGTGGGCGGAGCGAACTATCAGGTACCGCTTGAAATTCGTCCCGTGCGCAGGCAGACGCTCGGCATCCGCTGGCTGGTGGCTTACGCCAGAAAGCGCGGTGAAAGGACGATGGCGGAGAGACTTGCGGGAGAGATTCTGGACGCTTACAACAATACCGGCGGTTCCATCAAAAAGAAGGAAGACACCCACCGCATGGCAGAAGCCAACAAGGCTTTCGCTCACTTCCGCTGGTAAGCGGCTATACAACATCCGGGCAGGAAGGCTTTTTCCCGCCCGGAATCAACAAAACAATGTGGTGAAATCAGCCTGCGAGCACGAGTTCCGGCTTTTTTCATGTAGCGGAGCCGGAAGGCACCTTGCTTTTCTCCCGACAGGGAGGACGGGGTATCCGGACGGTTTTCGGCAAAGCTCGGTCGGGGGATAACCGACCGTTTTCACCCTTTAAGGACGAGTGGAGTAACAATGGCAAGAGAGTATCCGCTGGATAAAATCAGAAACATAGGGATAATGGCGCACATCGACGCCGGCAAGACTACGACTTCGGAGCGTATACTTTTTTATACCGGCAAGACGCACAAATTGGGCGAAGTTCACGAGGGCGACGCCACAATGGACTGGATGGTGCAGGAGCAGGAGCGCGGTATCACGATAACTTCGGCGGCTACCACCACGCATTGGAAAGATTGTTGCATCAACCTTATCGACACTCCCGGGCATATCGACTTTGCGGTAGAGGTGGAGCGTTCGCTGAGAGTGCTGGACGGAGCGGTCGCCGTGTTTTGCGCGAAGGGCGGCGTGGAGCCGCAATCGGAGACGGTGTGGCGTCAAGCCGACAAGTACGGCGTTCCGAGGATAGCCTTCGTCAACAAAATGGACATCAACGGTGCCGATTTCGACAGGGTTTTGAAAATGATGCGGGAGCGGTTGAACGCCAATCCCGTGCCGATAACGTTGCCGATAGGGCAGGAGGACTCCTTCCGCGGCATCATCGACCTTGTGCGCAACCACGCGTTGATGTATCACGACAACGATCTCGGCAAGGAGTACGACGTTGTCGAAATCCCCGATGAATTCAAAGAAAACGCCGAACTTGCCCGTCAGACGCTGATAGAAGCCTGCGCCGAGCAGGACGACACTCTCCTTGAAAAGTACTTTTCCGGCGAGGAGATAACTCCCGAGGAGATGCTGGCGGTTTTGAGGAAGGCAACGATAGCTATGCAAGTAGTGCCGGTGATTTGCGGTTCGGCGTACAAAAACAAGGGAGTACAGATACTTCTGGACGCCATCGTAGATTTGCTGCCGGCGCCTACCGACGTCCCCGCAATAAAAGGGGAGTACCGCGGCAGGGAGGAGCTTCGTCATCCCGACGACGGTGAGCCGCTCTCGGGGTTGGTTTTCAAGATAATGGTCGACCCGTTTGTCGGAAAGTTGGCGTTTTTCCGTATTTATTCGGGCGTCATCAGGACGGGCATGGCGGTATTGAACTCCGTAAAGGACAAAAAAGAACGTATCGGCAGGATTTTAAGGATGCACGCGAATTCCAGAAAGGACATCGAGGAAGCCGGTGCGGGCGACATCGTGGCGCTTGTCGGGTTGAAGGAAGTTTCGACGGGCGACACTCTTTGCGACATCGGTAAACCCGTCGTTCTGGAGAAGATGGAGTTCCCCGATCCCGTCATCAGAGTGGCAATAGAACCGAAGACCAAACTCGGTCAGGAGAAGATGAGCATTGCGCTTTCGAAGTTGTCGGACGAAGACCCGAGCTTCAAAACCTATACCGACAAGGAGACGGGGCAGACCATCATCGCCGGTATGGGCGAACTGCATTTGGAAATAATAGTCGACAGGCTCCTGAGGGAGTTTAAAGTCGAAGCCAACGTCGGCAAACCGCAGGTAGCCTACCGCGAGACGATAAAGGAAGCCGCTTCCGCCGAAGGCAAGTTCATCAGGCAATCGGGCGGCAAGGGTCAATACGGTCACGTCGTAATAGAGCTTACTCCGCTGGAGCCCGGTTCGGGCGTCGAATTTGTCGACGCTACCGTGGGCGGTTCCGTTCCGAAGGAGTTCATAAAAGCCGTCGAAGAGGGTATCCGCGACGCCGCCAAAGCAGGCGTTGTGGCGGGTTACGAACTCGTCGATTTCCGCTGCACGTTGGTGGACGGCTCTTCTCACGAGGTCGACTCTTCCGAAATGGCGTTCAAGATAGCGGCAAGTATGGCTTTGAAAGAGGCGGCGCACAAGGCGGGCGCGACGATTCTGGAGCCCGTCATGGCGGTCGAAATCACCTGCCCCGACGAATACCTGGGCGACGTTCTCGGCACCATCAGCTCCCGCCGCGGCTCGATAAAGAACATGGAAGACAGAAAGGGCATAAAGGTCGTCGATTGCGAAGTCCCGCTGTCGGAGATGTTTGGATACGCCACTACCTTGCGTTCGGCTACGCAGGGAAGAGGTAATTATACCATGCAGCTGAGTCACTATACCGAAGTGCCGCGTTCCGAATTTGAGCGCATTACCGGTAAAAAATAGCTCCCAAACGGAGTTGTTCACGCCGGCTGCACTTAAAATTTAGAAAAAAAGTCATAAATAACTAGACAATGCGCTCCGGTTATTATATAATAAGGCTACTATCGGTTGAAATATATCGGTAGCGCCATAAAAAAATAAATACTATCGGGAGGATAATATCCAAATGGCAAAAGCTAAATTTGACAGAACTAAACCGCATGTCAACATCGGCACCATCGGCCACGTTGACCACGGTAAGACCACTCTTACCGCCGCTATTACCATGGTCGCGGCTGCTGCGGGTAACGCAGAAGTCATGAGATATGACCAAATCGACAAGGCTCCGGAAGAGAAAGCAAGAGGTATAACGATCAATACCGCTCACGTCGAGTATCAGACCGCTACCCGCCACTATGCGCACGTTGACTGCCCCGGGCACGCCGACTATGTTAAGAACATGATAACCGGCGCCGCTCAGATGGACGGCGCGATCCTGGTCGTTGCGGCTACCGACGGACCGATGCCCCAGACCCGCGAACACATCCTGCTCGCCCGTCAGGTCGGCGTTCCCTATATCATCGTTTTCATGAACAAGGTTGACCAAGTCGACGATCCCGAACTCCTCGACCTCGTCGAGATGGAGATCCGCGAACTGTTGACCCAATACGACTTCCCCGGCGACGACATCCCCGTCATCAGAGGATCCGCTTTGAAAGCCATGGAAGCCGCTGCCGCCGGTAACTCCGCAAGCCCCGACTGCGATTGCATCCGCGAGCTTTTGGACGCCGTCGACGCCTACATCCCCACCCCCGAGCGCGCCAACGACAAGCCCTTCCTTATGCCTGTCGAAGACGTCTTCACGATCACCGGCCGCGGCACCGTGGCTACGGGCAGAGTTGAGCGTGGCGAAGTTAAAGTCGGCGACAAAGTTGAAATCGTCGGTATCAAACCCACCCGCGAAACCACCGTCACCGGCGTTGAGATGTTCAGAAAACTTCTTGACTACGCACAGGCCGGCGACAACATCGGCGCGTTGCTGCGTGGTATCGACCGTAAAGAGATCGAGAGAGGACAAGTTCTCGCGAAGGTCGGCTCCATCCATCCGCACACCCACATCGAAGGTCAGGTTTACGTCCTTACCAAGGAAGAGGGCGGCAGACATACTCCGTTCTTCAACGGCTATCGTCCGCAATTCTACTTCCGTACCACCGACGTGACCGGCACCATCAAACTGCCCGCAGGCGTTGAAATGGTCATGCCCGGCGACAACATCGACATGGACATCACCCTTATCACCCCCATCGCTATCGAGCAAGGACTGCGCTTCGCTATCCGTGAAGGCGGCAGGACTGTCGGATCGGGCGTTGTTGCTAAGATCTTCGAATAATATTCTTCCCGGAAGATATACAAAAAGCGCGAGCAATGCTCGCGCTTTTTTTGTGTCAACGAAAACCCCGCGATAGTCGCGGGAGTTCAAAATAGGCTCAGCCGATGAAGCAGACAAAAAACTCCGATTGTGTACAATAGAAGAAGATCTGCCGGTCGCCAAATACACAATCGGAGGATATCATAATGCAAGAGCAAGATAATATCGTAAACAGCTTAGCACATACAAAATGGAATTGCAAATATCACATAGTGTTCGCTCCTAAATACAGACGAAAAGTATTTTTTGAAGAGAAAAGATTAGAGATACGAGAAATACTAAGGAAATTGTGCCAATGGAAAGGGGCGGAGATCATAGAGGGAAAAGTAGTCCGGATCATATACACATGTATGTAAGCATCCTGTCCAAAATGAGCGTTTCGGGATTTATGGGATATTTGAAAGGGAAAAGTAGCTAATGGGGAAACATAAAATTTGCGTACCGAAATCGCGAATTTTGGTGCAAGGGGTATTATGTGGATACAGTAGGAAAAAATGCTGCAGCCATAAAGGAATACATATCAAACCAATTAAAGCAGGATAAGGCGAGCGACCAGTTAAGCCTATTCGACATGAGAGACCCTTTTAAGGGTAGCAAGTAACAAATGCATGGCTGGCAGGCCAATTCTCTGGCGCATTTATGTGCCGCCAGTAGTGATTAGGGTTATACCCGAAAATGAAATACCACCCGCTCGGCGGGTGGATATTTATTGTGACTCCCCCTGTTGGACTAACGCACCAGCCCGCTTTAGCGGGATTGGTGCGCAAGTTTGCGAAGCAAACCTGATGAGGGCAGGAAGCGCTTGAACAGGTTTGTTTATATTGTATGTTTGTCAATTATTTATTAAAAGGTTCTTGAATAAATTCAAAAAATCCAATATAATGTAGGTGTGGATAGTGTTGTGTCCCACAATAACCGGACTTGGCGTATTGAGCATCGTGCGTCAAAGCGCTCGTAACAGATACAGAGGAGGAAATAAATGTCGGCAGAATGGTTAAGAGAAAGATTCAACCTTGAAGAGAAAATAGAGCTTTATAACGACAGCGAACTCGCGGAAATAGCGAAAAGACTCCCCGTGCCGCCGCTCAGTCAGAACTTTTTCGACGAGGATAGCGTACGACATCCAAGGGAGAGGAACATGGACGAGATAATAAAAGGAGAAGAGATAATAGAATTGCTTTAATGTATAATTTTCTTCCCGCAAAAGTTAAGTAAGAGAACTTTAATTGCTCGCGAAAACAGACCCTTATAAAAAAGTTCGCCACCCGTGCGGACTTTTTTCATAAGGTAAGACCTGATTGCGGGAAGAAAATTATACCCGCGTAGAAGGACAGGAGCGAAGCGACTGTCCGTTTTGGAGTTAAGCCTTGATAATACCGAAGAGAAGGAAGAGATATCGTCTTAGAAAGATAGATTTTGCGGCGGAGTGACGAAATGAGAGAGCGGCATACGACGTATGCCGCGAACGATATTTCTATACTCCGCCACAAAAGATAATTTGTAAGGCGATAGAAATTTCTTCGAAGCGGTATTATTGAAATATAGCGGGGTACTATGAGCATATTAAATTTGCTATAATAAACGGTAAAGCAGGCTTCACCGGTATGTACATTTAAACCAATTACATCTCTTTTTTCGCCCCAATCCGCTTCGTAGCTCGTACTTTACACGATAGTCTACATCTCGACGGCTGTATTTTATAGTGAGGGTTTGATAGGTCGTAGCCCTTCCCGCAGAGTAAAATTAAGATTCATAAGGTAGCTGCTGCGCGGATAAAAAGGTGGATAAACCGGAATATCTTTTAAACGCGTTGCGATATTCTTTTACTTCGCTTAAATCGTGGCAATGTTGCGGTAATCATGGCGGTTTTGCACTACAAGGTGGAAGCAAGGCTCAGGGAAGTTGTTTGGATGATAGGAAAATGCGGTTTGACAAGTCGGGAAACGGATGATAAAATAAAATTGTCAGAAGTCTTCGCGAACGGGTTGCCGCAAAGCCTGCGGAAGGCGCCTTCCGATATGCAGAGCTTTGAAAGCGTCCGTGATGAGGAATTCGCGGCGGCGAAGGCGCTTTCTTCGGCGGAGAATGTTCCGACGGGGAAACTTCGGCGGAGACAACGAAACGGTATGGTAATAGCCCGAGACAAAATAGGTTTTCGGGATTTTTGCGCATATAAAAACATACAAAGAGGTAAAATGAAAATTTTCGGCATAAAATTTGGTGAGGCGGTAGAGCAGGGCGTGTCGCAGAGGCTGAACCTGAAATACGGCGACGGGCATTCCTTCGACGTATATCGGATGGGCGAAGAACGCGCCCCCGTCGTCGTGCATTTCAGCGGAGCAAAGCCGGAGGAGCGTTCGAAGTATGCGCCGATGGCGTCCAGGCTTGCGAAATCGGGCTTCGCGGTGATGGTGACTTCGCTTCCGGGGCAGAGCGGCGAGGACAACGTCGGGACGGCGAAGGCGTTTGCAGAGCATCTAAAATTCTGGGGTGCGGGAGAGAAGTTGGAGCTGAATTCGGTCTTTTTCTCGGGAGATCTCGCAGGCGCATGGACGGCGTTCACGGCGGGTCTGAAAGCATGTGCTGATGAAAGTTTCTTCTTAAAACCGATAGGACTTCTGGGATTTTCCGGAGTTTATGAGCCGATGGAACTTGCAAAACTCGATTTTCGTGCGGCGAGAAAGATGATAAAAACAGGCTTCGGCGTAGGGAAGGAAGGAACGTTACCGGAGGGCGTAGCGCGGCTTTTTACGGAAAATTCGCCGCCGGTATTTTTCGCGCATTCCGACGCCGACAACCTGTCGTTTGCCGGGACGGCACAGCTGAAATCGGCGATACGGCGGACGGGAGTGCCCTGTTCGGAATACAGAGCGGCATTTTCCGTCGTCAGGCGCGATTTCTACCTGAAGCCCGATTCCGCGGCAGGCGCTTCGGTGAACGCTGCCGCAGTGCGGTTTATGAGCAAAGTGCTGAAAGGGGATTTCAAGGGTGAGTACACCGAAATCTGAGGCTTACCTACATAAAAAACGGGAACCGATATGGATATGACAAAGTTGTACGGGGATCCGATGGCGCATCCCGACCAAATCAGCGCCTTTGCACATCACAGAATTACCGTTCTCGAGCCCGACCTCATCAGGGTGGAGACTTCCGAAAGCGGCGAGTACACCGATTTAAGAAGCCTTGTGGTTGCTAACAGGCGCTTTTCACCATGTCCTTATTCGCTGGAATTCGGCGAAAAATTCGTCGTGGTCATAACCGAGCGCGCCCGCTTTTTCTTCGAACGCAAAAAAGGAAGAGTGACCGAGGTGGAACTTTACGGAAGGCGGATAAAATTAAACAAGGAAAAAAATCTTCCGGGGACGGCGCGTACGCTGGACTTCACCTGCGGCTACAAGCGGCTCGGAAGGAGCGTCATCGGCGAGCACGGCGTGGCGGCGCTGACGGACGAATCGATATTGATAGACGAGCGCGGCAATTTCAAGCCGCGGCGGGTAAAAGGAACGGACGAGTATGTGTTCGCTTGTCCGGGTCGGGTGCGGGCATTAAAACTTTTGTATAAACTTACGGGGAAACCGCCGATGATCCCGCGCGCGGCGCTCGGCAATTGGTGGTCGCGCTTTTATAAATACTCCGCCGAAGATTTGAGGGCGCTGACGGAGAGTTTCGCTGCGCGAGACATTCCCTTTTCGGTGCTGATGGTGGACATGGATTGGCACTGGACGGACGTCAAAAAGCGGTTCGGATATAAAAGCCTCCAAGGTTCCTATATGCTGCAAAGAGGGTGGACGGGTTACAGCTGGAATGACGAGCTTTTCCCCGATTACAGAAAGTTTTTAAGCGAAATGAAGGAAAAAGGGCTGCTTATCGGGCTGAATCTCCACCCGCACGGAGGAGTAAGAAGCTTCGAAACGCAATACCCTGAGATGGCGCGCCGCGCGGGAGTCGGCAAAGGAGAAAGAGTGCCCTTCGACTTTGTCACCGAGAAGGCGCGGCAGGATTACTTTGACGTGCTGCTCCACCCTTACGAG
This sequence comes from uncultured Clostridia bacterium, assembly GCA_944362765.1. Classification (GTDB taxonomy): domain Bacteria; phylum Bacillota; class Clostridia; order Christensenellales; family DTU072; genus Stercoripulliclostridium_A. Next base: position 11,571 of record CALVTP010000007.1, read on the forward strand.
CGTGACGGCGTGGACTTCTGGTGGATCGACTGGCAGCAGGGCAAGCGTTCGGGCTTCAAGGGACTGGACCCGTTATGGGCGCTGAACCACTTCCATTATCTCGACTCCGACCGCCCCGAAAGGAGGGGCATGATACTTTCAAGGTACTCCGGAGTTGGCTCCCACCGCTATCCCGTCGGCTTTTCGGGGGATACAATAATTTCATGGCGCTCCCTTAAATTCCAGCCGTACTTTACCGCCTCGGCGTCAAATATCGGATATACCTATTGGTCGCACGACATCGGCGGGCACACCCTCGGAAGTCCCGGGGACGACGAGCTGTATTTAAGGTGGATACAGCTCGGAGTTTATTCTCCGATACTCAGACTGCACTCTTCGAATACCGTCCGCTCCAAAGACCCCGACGAACATCCCGCAGTGGCGCGGGAAGCCGCCGAAGCGCTGCGCTTCAGGATGCGGCTGGTGCCGTACATCTACACCCATAACTACTACAATTACCGCGACGCCAAACCTTTGGTACAGCCGCTTTACTACAAGCACACCGAACGCGAAGCATATTCGTTCAGAAACGAATATTACTTCGGTTCCGAACTTATCATAGCTCCCGTCACATCCAAAACCGACAAACGTACCGGACTTGCGAAAACCGAAGTTTGGCTTCCCAAAGGTCGTTGGATAGATATCCATACTCGGGAAATCAGAACAGGAGGACGGTTCGTTGCCGAGCGCGGATTAGCATCCGTCCCGGCGTATTTAAGGGAAGGAGGAATACTTCCGCTTGCCGAAAAAGAGCGGCGCGACACTTCGCTGCCGGAATGCGTGGAACTCATGCTGAATCCCGGAAACGGCAAGTACGTGATGTTTGAAGACGACGGCATTTCTAATGATTATAAAAGAGGCGGTGCGTTTACTAAAATCAGGACGTCGATGGGGGAGGGGCGTTTAAAATTGACCGTTCTAAGCTACGGCGAAACGCAATTTATCCCTGCGGGGCGCTCATACAAACCTACCTTCCTTGAAGGGGAGTGGGAGCTTGAATCGGTGGAAGGGGGGATCGCCGCAAGTGGAGGATTGGCGCCGTCCGGCGGACAGTTGACGGCGATATTCCGGAGGAAAGATGCTGCCGAATAAATTGCGCGCCGAGGGATTGGGCGGAGCTTTCGGCGAGCTGAACGCGGAACTCGGTGCCTGTAAAAAAATTATAGTCGCGGGCGCCGCAAAAAACGCCAGGCGCCATATAGCCTCGACGACGGGGCGATTTGTGTTGTACGTTGCGCCGGACAGGCTTTCCGCCGTCGAAGCGCGTGAGATCCTTTCGGACTACTGCGGCGGTCGGGTGGTTTTCATCCCGGAGCAGCGCGACGCCCTTGTCAATTCGAAATTGAACTTCTCTGAATCGGCAGCCGAGCGCGCGGGAGCGCTTTCCGATATTCTGACGGGTGAAGCCGTCGCGGCGACGATATCTGCGGAGTCGCTCCTCGACCGTTTCCCCGACGTCGGCCTCTTCAAAAAAGCCATAAGACAGTTGGCGAAAGGGGACGAAGCAGAGCCCGAAGCGCTGGAAGATCTCCTCTCGGCGAGCGGCTACAAGCGCGTTTTGAACGTCGAAAAGGTAGGAGAGTTTTCCCGCCGCGGCGACGTTTTGGATGTCTGGACGAGCTCGTCCGACATGCCCGCGAGAATAGAATTTTTCGGCGACGAGATAGAGTCGATAAGGCTTTTTGCGCCTGAAACAATGCTGTCGGTGAGGGAGATTGACGAACTGACAATTTCCCCGAGAAGCGACATTCTGATATCCAAAAGCGGAATTATAAGAGCCCAAACAGAGCTTTTAAAAGAAAAGCGAAACGCGTACAGGGAACTCGGCGAAATAATAAGTGACCAACTCGGGAAGTTAGACGAGGACCCGACCGATCCCGCGCTTGTGTGGTCGCTGCCGTTTTTTGACGAGCGCTCCTCGGTGTTCGACTTTCTCCCTGAGGACGCAGTGACGGCTTTTGATGAGCCGCGTGCGATTTGGGACAAGGTACTCCTTACGAGGGAGCAGCACTTAACGCGTGTCAAGGCTTTGAAGGAATGCGGCTCGGTTTCCTCCAGGCACGCCGAGGCTGTCGCTTCCCCCGAAGAGGTGCTGAAAAAGATAGCGGAGCTGAAAAGAGCGGTCGGGTTCATGCAGCTGTTTCAGCAATGTCCGCTGTTTGCTCCCGACAAGCTTTTGTCGATAAATTCGCCGAATCTGACGCAATATCACTTAAATTTCGAGTCGCTGGCGTCGGACGCCGCCGCGTCGATGGGTATCGGGCGGCAGGTAATCGTATATGCGGGCGACGGAGGCACGGCGAAAACGCTGGCAAGTTTTTTTGACGAACACGGACTTTATGCGCACATAACAAGCGATTTATCCGACAGCTACTCCCTTTTGATAGTGCCCGAGCGGCTCAGGCGAGGCTTTTCGTATCCCGACTACGGGCTGGTCGTCATCGGAACGGAGGACGTTCTAAGGAAGGGGGCGGAACAGAGAAAGGTCTCCGTCCGGCGCCGCGAATTCGTCATGCCGGAAAAGGGAGATTACGTCGTGCACGAGCGGCACGGCGTCGGCATATTCGACGGTATGCAGACATTGACGACGTCGCTCGGGACGCGCGACTATTTTTGCATATTGTACAAGGGAGGGGACAAGCTCTACCTTCCCACGGACAGGCTTGACGAAGTCGAAAGGTACACGGGGGCTGCCAAACCGCACGTCCACTCGATGAAGAGTCATGAATTCGACAAGGTCAAAGAGCGGGTGCGCCGTTCGGTAAAGGAGATGGCGATAGACTTAAAATCGCTCTACGAAAAACGACTCCACGCCAAGGGGCACGTTTACGAACCGGACACAATCTGGCAAAAGGAGCTCGAAGACGCCTTCCCTTACACCCCGACGGACGACCAGTTGGTGGCGACGGCGGAGATAAAAAGCGACATGGAATCGGGGAAAGTCATGGACAGGCTTTTGGTCGGAGACGTCGGTTTCGGCAAAACCGAAGTCGCCGTGCGCGCCATCTTCAAAACCGTCATCGAAGGAAAGCAGGCAGCGGTACTTGCGCCGACCACGATACTTGCGAACCAGCATTATCATTCGATATCCGAGCGCCTGGAGCCGTTCGGGATCAAGATTGACCTTCTTTCACGTTTGGTGTCCCAAAAAGAGATTTCCGGAGTCCTGAACCGCATAAAAGAGGGGAAGACGTCCGTCGTGGTGGCGACGCACAGACTGCTCGGGAAGGACGTCGTTTTCCGCGATCTCGGGCTGTTGGTGCTGGACGAAGAGCAGCGTTTCGGCGTCGAGCACAAGGAAAAAATCAAGGCGTTGAAAGCGAACGTCAACGTGCTCAGCATGTCGGCGACGCCGATCCCGAGAACGCTCCATATGTCGCTTAGCGGCATCAGGGACATCTCGATATTGGAAACGCCGCCGGAGGGGCGGCTTCCCGTGGAGACGTATGTCGTCGAACTGACCGACGCGCTCATAAAAGACGCCTGTATGCGCGAAGTGGGGCGAGGAGGTCAGGTCTACATTCTGTTCAACCGCGTACAGGGCATCGAAAAGTTCGCCGCGCACGTCAAGGAGCTTTTAGGTCCCGACGTCGGAATAATTTACGCACACGGGCAGATGCATCCGAACGACTTAAACGAAAAGATACAGGCTTTTTACGACAAAAAAGCCGACATTCTGATAGCTACCGCCATCATCGAAAACGGCATAGACATCCCGGACGCCAACACCATGATAGTCGTCGACGCCGACAAGTTCGGGCTGGGTGAACTCTATCAGCTCAGGGGGAGAGTAGGCAGGAGCCCGCGGCTTGCCTACGCTTATTTTACGGTTAGAGAAGGCGCTGTAATAACCGAAGACGCCGCAAAGCGCCTTGAAGCGCTAACCGCTTATACCGAGCTCGGATCGGGCTTCAGGATAGCGATGCGCGACCTCGAAATAAGGGGAGCGGGGAACATTCTCGGAAAGGAACAGCACGGCAACATGGAGAGGGTGGGCTACGATATGTATTGCCGGATTCTGAAGGAGTCCGTCGACGAACTGACAGGCGGCTCAACCAAAACCGAAGGCTATTTCGAGGTGACGATGGAGGTGGAGGGGGACGCCGAACTTGACAGGGAGTATATCTCCGACGCAAACGCGCGTGTAGCGTTTTATAAGCGAGCGGCGGCGCTCGAAAGTCCCGAAGAGATGAAAAAATTCCTTTCCGAAACGGAGGACGTTTACGGCAGATCGCCTTCTTCGGCGAAGCTTTTGGCAAAGATCGGACTCGCGAAAAACCTCGCAAAGAAACTCGGAGTGAAGAAAGTTGTTTCGACGAAGACGGGCGCCGGCTTGGAGTTCAAGGACGCTTCCGTCTACAAAAACACCGCCGTATTGGACGCTCTCGAAAAATTTTCGGACGTGGCGGTGCTGACGCCAAGGGCGTTCCCGGTCATTTTATTCAGGTCAAAGGGATTGGAAGCGGAGGAACGCTTCGAAAACATCGTTACTTTCCTCGTAGAGGCGACAAAAAAGCAATAAAACGGAAACAGAGTAAAAAATCCGGCAAAAATTTGCGCCGCGGAAGGTTATAAAAAAGCGGCGTTACGGTTACCGTAATTTCAAAAAATCGTCAAAAATGCATAAAAATGTTCCCTCTTCGGATGCTAAGCTTGCATTTTGACAAGTAAGCGGAGGAGAGAAAATGTTGAAAACGTTTGACAGCCCATATATATTATGATAATATATTATAAGTTTATATATAATAATACGCGTGCGCGCGCATTACATTTACGTATACGCGCGCGTGAAAACAGGAGAAAAAATGCTGGAAATAAGTCATCTGTACAAAAAGTACCTGAACTCCGAACGCTTTTCGGTGGAAGATTTGTCGCTGTCGCTGAAGCCGGGCGAGATCTTCGGATTTCTGGGTCAGAACGGCGCCGGTAAGTCGACGACCATCAAGTGCCTGACGGGGATATATCCGTTCAACTCGGGCACCATCACAATTTGCGGGTACGACATACAAAAAGATCCCATCAACGCCAAGCTGAACATGGGATATGTCCCGGACAACCACTCCGTCTACGAAAAGCTGACGGGAAGGGAGTATGTCAATTACACCGCCGACCTTTACAAGGTTTCCAAGAGGGACAGAAACGACCGCTTCGACAGATATGTCAGCCAATTCAAGCTGACGAAAGCCGTCGATTCGCAAATCAAGTCCTACTCCCACGGCATGAAGCAGAAGATCTGCATTATTGCGGCGCTGATACACAACCCCAGGCTGTGGGTGTTGGACGAGCCGATGATGGGTTTGGATCACCAGTCGATGGCGGAGATATTGAAGAGGATGGACGACCACTGCGCCGAAGGCAACACGGTGTTCTTCTCGTCGCACAACCTCGACCTCGTTGCCAAGATCTGCGACAGGGCGGCGATAATCAGGGACGGCAAACTTCAGGACGTCATCGATCTTCACATCAAGGGAAACAAAGAGACCCTCGAAAAGCGCTTCTGCGAGATAACTGCGACGGAGCAGGACATCATCAACGAGCGCACTCTTCTCAGGAGGGGCTGAATGAACGGCAACATCCGCACATTACTGAGGTTGGAGATAAAAAACCGGTTTTCGGCTTATTCGCTGACCGACTACAAATCCTACTTCAAACTTTTATTCACACTGGCTTTGGTCGGAGTCATCTTTTATGCCATCTATTGGGTGGCGGGGCTGTTTTTCGACATGTTCCTGACGGGCGGCATGCTTTATGAAGCGCTCGTTCTGGTGGTGACGGCTATTTTCCTGTTCATGTTGTTTACGGGAATTTCGAGCACGATAAAAGTGTTGTATTACAAAGGCGACAACGAGATCCTGATGCGCTATCCCGTGTCGGGCGCGGAGGTCTTCATTTCGAAGACGTTGTTTTTGTTCCTCAACCAATTTTTCATCACGGCGATAGTGATGGCGCCCTTCCTGTGGGCGTACGGCGAAGTTTCCGAACTCGGCGTCTCCTTCTATGCCAAAATCCCGGTGCCGATATTGCTGATGGTGTTCATCAACTTCTTTTTGAGCAACATTCTCGCGATACCGATAATGCACCTTACAAACCGCATCCGCAACAAGTTCGTTCTGATAATAATAGGACTTGCGCTGCTGGTGACTGCGGCGTTCGCGCTGTACATGACCATATTTAACGGCATGGTCACATATATGAACGATACCGAGTTTTCGGTTTTCAGCGACGACATGGTGGAAGTCATCGAAGGGGTGTGCAAATGGCTGATCCCGTCGAGGTACTTTGCCGACATCATGGTGGGGAAGGAGCTGTATGTCGCCTATCCCGCGCTGATAGGGCTGACGGGGCTGTCGCTTATCGGCATGATTCTGATAATCTACTTCCTCTACGCCGAGACGCTCCTTAAAAACGTCGAGGTGGAGGGCTCCGCTTTCAAGCACGTCACCCGCAACCGCAGAAGACCTATCTTCATCACCCTTCTCAGGAAGGAGTTTTTACAGGTTTTCCGTTCCGTCAACTACTCTTTCCAATATTTCGTGCTGGCGTGCGCGATGCCGGTCATGGTCTACTTCTGCAACGAGATCACCGGAAGGCTCGGAAAAGATCAAGTGGGCGAGCAGATAGCTTTGGGCATGACGATGCTGGTCATGCTGATATTCGCGACGGTCATCACTTCCTTTGCGGCGACTTCGACCAGCAGGGAAGGAGACAACTTCTACCACACCAAGGTGGCGCCCGTCTCGATACGAACTCAGCTCTTTGCAAAGTTCACGATGTTCCTCCTGGTGTCCGTGGCGGCGAATGCCGTCTGTGCGGTGGTGCTGTATTACACAAAGCAAGTCGGCTTGGAGGACGCCCTTTGGCTGTTTGCGATGGTGGAGCTTGCGGCGATAGGTGAAACGCTTATCGCGATGAGAATGGATATCGCCCATCCGTACTTCAATCTCTCCGGCGAAGGCGAAGTCGTCAACAACAACGCTTCGACGACGCTGGCGGTCGGAATGGGGTTTGCGGTAGCCGTCGTGGTCGGGATAATCTGTATGTTTTTGGGGTATCTCGGCAACACCGGTTTCAGCATCGAGCTGCCGTACACCGACGCCAATTACGAACCGATGAAGCTTGCCTTCACGACGGATATCATGTATTACGTCGTGACGGCGATGGTGGTGATTTTCTTCGTCGGAGCGGTGCTCGGATACACGATCGGGCTGAAAAAAGCTTATAACAAAATTGCGAAGTAAACCGCGCTGAAAACGCGAGTTTGGGTACCCGGAGAACGGGGAAAAAATAAAAAATCGAAAAATCGTCTCTCCGAAATGGGCAGAAACGAAAAAAAAGAGTGTAAATAGATGAAAAAGTTTTTAATTGCGGTGATCTGCATAATACCGGTTATAGTCGTGCTCGCGCTAAGCGTGACGAGCGACATCATTTTGCAGGTTACCGCCGCAAATCCCGACAGGTTGGAGATACGCCGATTCGACGACAGTGTAGTCGAAGACGGCGCTACAATCGAAATAGACATCAGCAACTTCGAAGACTACCTCGTCATCGACGTTCTGCCGGGTATGGTGCAGAACAAGGAAATCACCTGGCGGCTGACCGAAGAGGAAGGAATGTCGGGCGAAGTGGAGCTTGAAAAGATGGAAGGTTCGTCGAACCGTTATTGGATAGTTCCCGTCGAGCCCGGCGTGTGCACGATGGAAATCCGTCCGGAAGGCAACTACGACGTTGTGAGGACGATAATATTCAACGTAACGACGACGGAGATCACCCGTTTCGAAGTCTACCGCGAAGGACATTCCGAGCCCGTTGCGACGGCTTATGCCGACGGCGCCGAGCCGGTTTCCGAGACGGTGGTATTGAAAAAGGCGGAGCGTTTCTACACCTCTGCGACGCCGTTCAGTGCCTTTACGGTGCTGGAAGGTGACGAGACGGAGTGGGGGATAGGAGCATTTTCCTCTGCCGGCTCCGGCGACGACGAGGACTCCTCGGACGAAGATACGGGAAAGACCGAGGTTACGGAAAGAGAGTCGGCGAAGGAATATCTCCATGTCGACGATACGGGGCTGGTGACGCCGCTGAAAAGGGCGGACGTCGTCATCACGGTGACGGTGTATCTGAAATCGGATAAGGCGGGAAACGCCTTTCTCGCCACATTCAACGTCGATTTGTCGGAAGTGGTGGTGAAAAGCACCGAGGCGGTGTGCACCGAGACGGGGAAAAGCGACGCCGAAATGACCGAGTGGGTCAAAAACAACCTCGTTGTTTCCGAAACAGCCGAAGTGACGCTTAAATCCCATGAAAACAACGTCTGGCGCTTCAATGTGACGGAACCGGTCAGGCTTGCCGCGCGCGACGCGGGCGACGGCGCGTCTTTTGAGATAACCGTCATTGAAAGCGATTATAAATGGGGACTGAGTGCTCTTCCCGGGGAAATTTACGCCGGTAACGGCAACCAGAGCTTCTCGGTGGTGAGTTACGACGGTTTGAATTATGCCGCGGGCGACGTCCCGGACGAGAAAATAACGGGCTACACGGCGATAAGCCTCAACGAAGACATTCTGGTCGTGGACGCGGCAAAAGGGCTTTTAAAGCCCCGTAAAGCGGGCGTAGCGACCATCGTGCTGACTTACGGTGGCGAGACGCAAACGTACACCGTCACCGTCAGGGAGCGTCCGGTAACTTTTGCGCTGCAGCTGACCTCGACGGACGGCGAGCGCGGCATAGCGCGCGACAGGTATTGGGGAAGCTATTGGCTGAGTGCGGACAACTCCGAACTCGTGACGGAATTCGATTTCGGCTTGGCTTCGCAATACGCGACGGGAGCATTCGAAGTGCAGTGGACTGTATCGGTAGCCGACATGAACGGCGTACCGGTGGAGGAAGAAGAGCTCGCCGATTACGTCGTCATGACCGTAAAAGGGCACTCTTACGAAGGCGTGACGCTGGATTTCCGTGAAAAGGCTCCCGGAAGCGACATCACCGTGACAGCGAAGCTTTATATGCAAAACCGCGTTGTCGAGGAGGTGCAGAGAAGTTTCACCTTCGACATGCTGGAAAAGAGAAACTCCGTCAACGTCTACGACTTCGAGGACTTCAAAGCCGTATATAAGCGCCCCACTTACGATTACGTTCTTCAAAGCGACATCCGCGCCGCAGCGGTAACCGACGAATTTTTGGCAGATAAAGACCTCGGCGGCGATGCGACAAGAGGCGACAACGTCTTCCCGAACATGATGGGCTCGATATACGGAAACGGCTTCCTTTACGACGCTTCGGACGTGCAGGTCAGAAGCAACGACCAGGGTGCATTGAGCTATCGTTACGAAATTTTCCTTAAGAAGATGCGGGCGATGTACAATGCCGAGCACAACACTTCGGGGAATCCTTCCGCCGGGGATATGAAAGCCTATTTTGCCGAAAAAGGTGTGGACGAATTCGTCATATACAACCTCAAAATGCGCGGGGCGGAGACTCTTGAAGCGGCAGACAACACCTTCAGCGTGCTCTGTTACGCTCTGGGCATGTACAATGAGCGCGAAATAACCGCCGCCGACACTCCGCGCGACCCGCCGATGGCAATACGCTATTGCGAAGTTTATAACTCCGAACGCGGCATACAGCTTGAAAGGGTCAACGACGTATTGATAGAAGGCTGCATATTGGGCGACAACTACAAGCACTCGGTATTCGGCTACAACCACGTCATGCCCGAAAGGCGGTATCCGAACTATATCTATGCGGACCGAAAAGACCCCTCGAGCGTTACAGGTCCGAACACCGCAACCGACGACACCCGCCCCGGCTACAATTTCACTTTCAGAAACAACGTCTTCAAGCGTACGCAGGGACCGGCGATATGTTTTGCGGGAACTTCAACTCCTAACGGCGTGGACTGGGGAGGCTTCTCGGCTTGCCCGAACATTTACTTCGAAGGGATGGCGGAGATCTATAACTGGAAGACGAAAAAGGAATTCAGACAGGCGATAGTAGACCTCATAACTTACTATATTATGGGCATAGCGTCGAAGGAAGGTCCCGGCGCTCTCGATGAAGCCGAATATTGGCTGAATACACTCCTGGAGCCGGTAGTGGACGAATTCATGGCAATTTCCGAAAACGATCGCCTGTATTACAAATACGGCGGTGAAGAATATATAGGGCTGGGGTTGTTCGGCGCCGGATGCTGCTACGGCTGGAATCCCGACGACATGCACCTTGCGGGAGCCGCCGCAAGAGCCGTCATGAAAGCCGAGCTCAGGATGAGCAACGCCGACGGTACCCTGAATGATGCCATGTCGCTGTTGGAAACGATAGTGAACGGATTAAAGGTCCCCGGCTTGACAACGGTTTCCGAGTCCTGCTGGATGATATGCAACAACTTCGCCTCAGGCGCTCCCGAGATAGGACCGGACGACCCCGTGCCGTCCAGCGAGGCGATGTATGACAAACTCACCGCCGCCAAAGGCGACGAAATGCCCTGGGACAAGTTCAGCTCTTAGGTTTTTCCCCGAACCGGACGCCGATAACCCGGAAAGCGGTTTCCGAAGCGGCGTAAACATAAAAAACGAATGCACAGAAAAGGACAAAACGTAACGAAATGAAAAAGTTTCTTATAGCCGTAATATGCATAATTCCCGTCATAGTGGTGCTGGCGCTCAGCGCTACTTCGGACATAATTCTGCGTTTTGCGCCCGTCAACCCCGAAAGTATCGTCATCAAGGATTCCTCAAACAACATTATCGAGGACGGCACTCTCATCATGGCGTCGACGGACAGTGAAGACTATCTTATCATCGAAATTTATCCCACGATAACTCCCGATAAAAACATTGTCACGGATGAAGTGAAGGGTGCCACCGCTTCGGTAGAGCTTGTGCGGCAGGGCGAAAGCAACCGCTATACGATAGTCGCATCCGGCGCGGGCGCAGTTTCGCTTATAGTGCGCGCGGAAAAGAACATCAACGTACAGAAGCAATTGAACTTTTACGTCGAAAGCACCGAGATAAACAAGTTGAACATCTATGACGAAAAAGGAAACCCGGTCGAAACGACGACAAACCGGGACGATTACGTTTCGCTGGAACCTTATAAACTGACCGTGCCGACGAAGTTTTACTTCGACGCCTTCCCGATAGACGCTTTAAGCGACGATATCGCGAGCTGGAGCGTCGTTGAACTAAACGACGAGGAAAGACTCGTCGCCGTCGAAAACGGCGTTGTACGCCCCTTAAAACGCGCGAGCGGCGGCGGAAATTCCGTTGCGGTGATAAAACTCGAGGTTTGGGACAAGGGCGCCGCCTTTCACGAAAGGTATTTTGCCGTCGACGTTTCCGAAGCGGTGACGTCTTCGGGCTCCGTTTACGTCGAAGACGAGAAGGATCTTTCAGACGCTATTGAAGAGGTCATTCTTGTCGGCAGCGGCAGCATCGGCAATCTGAACTTTTCCTACGAGCCCGCCGAAGCAGACGGCGTTTATGTCGTCACCGGCTCCTACGAAGACGAAGAAGGAGGGACGGTGGAGTTTGAATTTAATTTGAACGTCAATATCGGCGGCGCAAAATGGAAATTCACCGACGGCTATTCCACCGTATACACCAATAACGGCAATTACATTGCGGGATTCGGGTATATCGGCGGCAGCGCCTTTTCCGAAGAGGAACTTTCCTTAGTCAGGCTTACTTCCTCCGACCCCGGCATTTTAGAGGTAACATTCTCTCAAAGGATGTGGCGCATGCTGCCCAAAAAGGCGGGGACAATCACTCTGACGGCGGAATTCGGGGGAGAAAGCGTTTCGAAGAGTCTCACCGTCCGGGAAAGGCCGCTGGTCATATTCCAGGATCTCGTGGCGGCGGACGAAGAGCTCGGTATCCGCATGGACAGAACCTGGGGCACCGAATGGGTGACGGCGGACGAAGAGGGCAATAAGACGCTGACAAGCGATTTCAGGATGGGCATAAAGGGCGATACCGACACCTTCGACGTCATCTGGACGGCGGTCATCACCGACTACTTCGGTGAACGCTTCGATGAAAGCACGGAAGGTTTCACCGTTCTCGGCGGCGCCGAACAAACCGAGGAACAGCTCGCCCCGATAACGGAAGAGGAATATCTGAAACTAATTCCTGCCGGGGACGGCACGCAAGCGGTCATAATGCGCCTTAATCCCGAAAAAATGTACGGAGCCACCCTCACCCTTACCGCGAGGGCTTACGTCGAAAACAGACCCATAGACTCCGTCTCGGCAAGCTTTACATTCAAGTTCCACGACATCCCTTCCGTCAACGTCTACGATTGGTACGAGATGAGATACGTTGTCGAAAGATATGACAGGGATATTTTTATGCAGGCGGCGATCACTGTGCCCGACGAAGTCTACGCTTCGTTACAGGAAGATGTCGACGCCATAGACATGAAATCAAGCATTTGCGGCAACGGCTTCCTCTTCCAGATGACGGGCGTCGCCCCGCACGACAAAGTCAGCATATTCGGCATAGAAGGCAATTTTTATCATTTCTACAAGGGGAAGGAGCTTCCCGACGGCACCGCCTACGACCGCGGCATAATCTTCGAGGATATGCGGATAAGCGGTTATCCTACGATGGAAGGACTCGTCGAAGTTTCCGAAAAGCAGGGAAAAGCCTCCTACTTCTTCTGCCGCAGCTGGGCAAGAGAGAAGCTGACCTACCGCTATTGTCAGATTTACAACTGCACCAAGGGCGTGCACGGTCACGGCAGCGACCTGTTTACGTTGGAAGGCTGCATAATAGGCGACAATTACAGTACCGGCGGCGAACTGGCGTTCAGCAAAGCAAACCACGCGTCGGGCTGTAAGGTGGTATTGAAAAACAACGTCTTCAAAACCTCGAAAGGCCCGTCGCTGATGGTGACGCCCCGTAATCTCGGGGGCGACATGGGCACTTCCATCACGCCTTATATCGAAGTGCAGGGCTTTATGGACGTCTATAACTGGAAGACAAGAAAAGAGCTCCCGGACGTCTTCTCGACGATGATTTCGACGATGCTTGCGGCGTATCTCGGAGGTCTTACCTCGGTAGTATCCGACGCCGTCGCCGACATAATGACCACCGTCGTAAGTCAGAGTGAATACGAAAACTTCTTTTTCCGCTACGGCGGAGAGGAATATTGCTCCCTTGCCGTATCGATACTCGGTATAATGAATACCGTTTCGCCCGAAAGAATGTCGCTTTCGCCGGAGAGCAAAATGATGGCGGTAGAACTTCCGATGCACGACGAAAACGGCAAGCCGTTGGGTAATCTTTCGGGGGCGGAAGAAATTATCGATATGATCAGCGCGGTTGTGCCGGAAGTAGAGGGCATGAGAGTTGACAACAACCCCCTCATCATCAGCGCCGACTACAAAACGGGCGCACCCGCAATAATGCCGGGCGAACAGATCCCGAACGACCGTGCGCTGTACGACCGCCTGACCGGAAAGGCTTAAAACTTTTTCCGGGGAACAACCGGTACCTTGCCGAGGGCGTAAAAGTCTGCCGCAAACAAAAATTTTCCGATGGCGGAAAAGCCCTTTCGGTGAGGCGCGAAAACCGCAAAAAAAACGACGATAACTTAACTCGGAAAGCCCGCGCCGCAGCGCGGGCTTTGTCGTCCGCCGCCTTCGGAGCATATAAATTAACGGAAGGTGGGCTGTGGCGACTGTCGGAGTGTGCTTGATAGTAAAAGACGAAGAAGAGTTGCTGGGAAGGGCGCTCGGCGGACTGAGCTTCGCCGACGAAATTGTCGTCGTAGACACCGGCTCGACCGATTCCACAAAGGAAATTGCCGCAAGGTTCACCGATAAAATCTATGATTATACCTGGCGGGACGACTTTGCCGCGGCGAGGAACTACTCCTTTTCGAAGGGAACCGCCGACTATCTGATGTGGCTGGACGCCGACGACGTCGTCACACGGGAAAACGCCGAAAAATTGGCTCGTTTGAAAGAAACCGTCACCGAAGACGTCGTATACTGCCTCTACGACGCCGCTTTCGACGCCGACGGGAAGCCGGTTTTCAGCTACTACAGGGAGCGCCTCGTCCGCCGCGACCCGCGCGCAAAGTGGGTGGGCTTCGTTCATGAATGCATAGCGCCCTTCGGAAAAACGACAAAAAGCGACATCCGTATCGAGCACCGACCTTCGGGAAGGAAAAACAAGGCGGGACGCAACCTTGAAATTTATAAAAAGGCGATAGCGCGGGGGACGGAGCTCAACGCAAGAGATCTGTTTTATTACGGACGGGAACTTGTTTTCAACGGCTTTCGGGAAGAGGGTATCGCCGTCATCCGCGAGGCGCTCCGGAAGCCGGACGCCTTTTATGTCAATTGCATAGAGGGACTCAACACAATAGCCGAAGCGGAGATATCTCTGAAAAACCCCGAAAAAGCTAAAAAAAGCTACCTTGAAAGCTTCCTCTTCGGAGAACCCCGCGCCCGCGCGCTGAACGGGATCGGGCGGCTTTCAGCGGAAGCGGGAGCTTTGAAAGAGGCGGTGTTCTGGTTTAAAGCCGCTCTGAACGCCCGCGACCACTCTTCGGAAGGCGACTTCGAGCGCGCCGAAGAAAGGGCGCTTATCCCGTACATAGAACTTTCCGCCGCGTTGTGGCGTCTAGGGGATTATGAGGGCGCAAAAGAGGCGCACCTCAAGGCAAAGGAATTGAATCCGCGCCACCCGTCGGTAATTTTCAACGAAAAATTTTTCGACCGATAATCGTGTCGATACGGTAGCCTTAGCTACCGAAAAAGCCGCAGAAAAGCTCGTTGGAAAGCAGAGCGCACGGCGAAAGAAGACGTCGAAATCATTCAGCCCGCATTAAGGCAATCCGAAGCGCCGGCTTTAAGACGCCGCCCGAAGTCCAAAGTTATTTCACGCCCTTAAAACAATCTCTTTTGAAAGAAAACTTTGACAATTTTTCCGCGCGGGTTTAAAATATTTTATTAAGGAGAAAAAATGGATTTATTTTTCGGAAACGTAAATATCGCGGACGTCTTAACCGGCGCCGTTTATAAGGGAAATATTGCCGTTAAAGGCGGAAGAATAGTCGGAATCGGCGATGTTTCGCCTGAAAAAGGCATGAAAGTCATCGATTGCGAAGGGATGTATGCCGCACCGGGGCTTATCAATTTACACGTGCATTTATTCGGCACGGGGCGCCCGGCGAAGGCGCTCGGCGGCGGCAAGGCGCAGGAGCGGCTTGTCAGGCTGGTGCGTACGCCGGTGGGGAAGGCGGTACTTTATAAAATTATGGAGTCCAATGCGGAGACTGAGCTGAAATCGGGCGTGACCACCATCCGCACCGTGGGCGATTTTTCGGGCGTCGATTTCAAATTGAAGAGGAACGTCGAGAAGGGGAGAAGCCGCGCGCGGGGGCTCAGGATACTGGTTTCCGGACACGCCATAACGGTCGCGGGAGGTCACGGCGCGGGTACTTTCGCATTGACGGGAAACACTCCGGAGGAGCTTGAAAAATTAGTCGACGACGCCGTCCGCGAGGGAGCCGACCTTATAAAAATCTGCATTACGGGCGGAGTGATGGACGCTAAAAGGCGGGGTGCTCCGGGCGAAGTCAGGATGGAGCTTCCCTTCGTAAAAGCCGTCTGCGACAGGGCGCACTCCTACGGGAAGAAGGTGGCGTCTCACGTACAGAGCAGCCTCGGCGCGGAGATAGCCGTTCGGGGCGGCGTCGACACGATAGAGCACGGCGCGCCGATTGAAGGCGGGACGGCGGAAATCTTCGGCAGTCGCGGAGGCGCTGTGGTAGTCACTTACTCTCCCGCCATTCCGAACGCCCTTCTCGGGGCGGAGGCGACAAAGCTTGACGAAACGGCGAAATTCAACTCCGAAGTGGTCATGAACGGCATGACGGAGTGTGCAAAAAGCGCGCCCGCTTACGGCATAAAGATAGGGCTCGGAACGGACGCTTCCTGCCCGTTCTGCACCCAGTCCGGTATGTGGAGGGAGCTCGTTTACTACTCAAAACGCGTCGGAGTCACCCCGGGCGAGGCTGTGAGGACGGCGACGCTCGGAAATGCCGAAATTTTGGGGATCGCGGATGAGACGGGCTCGATTTCAGTCGGAAAGTCCGCAGATATCGTCATTTTGAAGGAAAATCCTTTAAAAGACCCTCGTGCGTATTCCGAAATCGAATATATTTCGGCAAGGGGACGCCTCCTCGTCAAGCCGAAACCCTCGAAGATGCCCGACATAGAGGCGCTCCTCGACAAGATTACGGAAGAACTTTAAAGGCTTTTCATCTCTTCCGAAGGGCGTCCCGCGCGGGAGAAGCTGCTAAAAGCAAAAAAACAGAGTTAAAAACCGAGAAAACGGAAAAAGGAGATAAAAATGAGTCAATACACCCTCGACTATTCCACCGACGTAGTCGTCAACGGCTCCCGCCAGAACATTCGCGTGAGGGCGGCAAGAGAGGGGCTTCCCGTCATACTCTTTCTGCACGGCGGACCGGGCGTCGCGGACAGGCACATTGTTTTAAAAAACCAATCGGCGCTTGCCGAAAACTACACTTTGGTGTGCTGGGATCAGCGCGGCTCCGGGAAAAGCTATTCCCCCGCCGTAAAAAAGGAGGAACTGACGGTCAGAACATATATAGACGACGCAAAGGAGATGATAGCGCTCGTCAAAAAGATGTTTGACGAAGAAAAAATCGTCGTGGCGGCGCACTCGTGGGGTACGATAATAGGACTCCCCGCCGTTATGGAAAGTGCGGAAAACGTCAGGTGCTATATCGCCCAGGGCGTCTTCGTAAACGGTGCCGAAAACGAACTTCAAAGCTATCTTTTCTGTCTGGAAGAGGCTCGCCGCCGCGGTGACAAAAAAGCGATAAAGGCACTTTCGGGTATCCGTCCCGTGGAAGGAAGGTACCCAAACAATAAAGCAATGATGACCCAACGCAACTACCTTTCCAAGTACGGCGGCGGCGTCCTGAAGGAGCAGAAGAGCTTGGTGCAGTCTCTTTTGATGCCGCTTATAAAGTCGAAGGAATACTCCTTGAAGGAGCTTTCCGGCTACATTCAAGGCGCGATGTACCTTCCGAAGGTGTTGTGGGACGACATCGTCAGAATCGATTACTCCGGCGTTACGGAGTTCCCCGTTCCCATCGTCGTCACCCAGGGCGAGCACGACTTCAACACCCCGACGGCAATTTGCAGGGAGTGGTTCGGGCGTCTTGCCGCCCCCTATAAAAAATGGTACTCCTTCGGGGAATCGGCGCACTCTCCGATATTCGAGGAGCCCGAAAAATGGACGCAGGCGGTAACGGAAGCGCTCGGGGAGTCGGGTATTTGATGAAGTACCTTCACCCCGGCTTTGTCGACGTCGATCACCCCGCTTTCGGAGCTCCCGCCCGGGCGTCCTTCGGGGAAAAGAGCGAAAATTCCCCGCGCCCGACGCTTTTGTTGCATTGCTGCTGTGCGCCCTGCGCGGCGGGTGCGGTCGAGCGGCTCGTCAACGTCTTCGAGCTCACTTTTTACTACTACAACCCGAATATTACCGAAAAAGAGGAATATTTAAAGCGTTTTCACGAGCTTGAAAGGCTGGGCGAGCACTTTTCGGTGCCGGTAATCGACGGCGGAGACGGCGAAGATTTTTTTGAGGCGGTCGAAGGCTCCGAAAACGAACCCGAAGGGGGAAAGCGCTGCAAAGTCTGTTTTGAAATGCGGCTGAAAAAGACTGCCGAGCTCGCGAGGGAGTACGATTATTTTGCAACCACGCTGACCCTTTCGCCGCTGAAAAACGCCCGGCTTATCAACGAAATCGGCGAACGTGCCGGGGAAGCGGCGGGCTCGGAGTACCTTAAAACCGACTTCAAAAAGCGCGGCGGAGTGCTCCGCTCGAAGGCGCTTTCGGAGGAATTGGAGCTGTACCGCCAGGATTATTGCGGCTGTGTTTTTTCGAAAAGACGGCTTTAAAGTAAGCGGGACGGGCAGCCGGGAAACGGTAAGGAGAACTAAAATGAAGTACATCGATCTGAATGGCGAGAAAATCGATATCATAGGTTTTGGGACCTATAAAATGACGAATCGGGACGCCGAAAGCGCAGTTTTAAGCGCTTTGGAGTGCGGCTACCGCAGGATAGACACCGCAATAATGTACGAAAACGAAGAGGGGGTAGGGCGCGCCATAAAAGCTTCCGGTTTAAAAGAAGAGGAGCTTTTCGTGACGACGAAACTCTGGACGGACGTCAACTCCCGCGAAGGAGTGAGGCGCGCCGTAGCGGGCTCCCTTGAAAGGCTGGGGCTGAAGCGGCTGGACCTTCTGTTGATCCATTGGCCGACGCCCTTTAACGACGAAGTCTGGGCGGGCATGGAAGCGCTGAAAGCCGAAGGCACGGTAAGGCATATCGGGCTGTCCAACTTTCTTCCCCACCACATAGAGGAATTGAAGTATTCCGTTAAGCCGGAGTGGGATCAGACAGAGCTTCATCCCTACTTTCAAAACCGCGGAACGCTCGGTTACCTTCAAAAACGCGGCATCGTCGCGGAGGCGTGGTCTCCCCTTTTAAGAGGCGGGGCATTGGAGGATAAGACGATAAAAGCCGTCGCCGAAAAGTACGCGGTGACTCCCGCCGCCGTCGTGCTTTCCTTTTTGACGAAAGAGGGGGTGGCAGTCATTCCGAAGTCGACGAATCCCGCGCACATCGCCGAAAACTTCCGCGCGGCGGAACTCGAACTCGGGGAAGAGGACGTCGCAGCCATCCGCGCGCTGGATACGGGGAAGAGAAGTTTCCGCGACCCCGACAACCACGGTTTTTGCTGAAAAAGACAAAAAAGCGTTCGCTTATAAGCCGGGAACAGCCGCGTTCCTGCGGGACGAAGTAAGCGTTCCCGAGGCGGGACGGACGCCCGCCGAAAAAAAGATAAGTTCACCCGAAATTCACATAAATCCGCTTTCTTCCGAACCGCTTTTCATGGCGGTTTTTTGCCGCGGATAACGGTTTCGACTACTTTTTAAGTCAAAAACAAGGCAAGAATCTTTTCATCGAATACATTATTCGATGAAAAAAGCGCGTCCGCCGTCATACCGAAAGATATTATTCGCTTATTTTGAATCGGTATTTTTCATGAAAACATCGATAATCGGTAAAATTAAAAAAACCATTGACACGGTATCTTATAACTATTATAATATAAATAATTCCGAACCGCTTCAATGTATTCGATGAAAATCCGATGAAAAGCGGAACGTGAATTCCGAAGGGAGCGGGAAGGCTCGTTCGCGGACGGTTCTTTCCGAAGTTTCCGAAATATTTTGTGGTATGAGGAGGGGCGTTCCGCCTTTTTTGGCGGCGAACAGACCCCTGACATAAATAAACTTTTGCCGGAGGAGAGTATGAAACGTAAGATTTCGCTCTTGATAATGGTTTTGGTTTGCCTTGCGTTGGTTGCGGGCATTCTTGCCGCGTGCAATCCCACCGGGAAGAAGGTGACGTTCTACGACAATTTTGAAAACGGAAGTGTCTATCACGTCTCGATTGCCGAGGGCGACGCGGAGCGCACCATGCCCGAAGACCCGAAAAAAGCGGGATATACCTTTGCGGGCTGGTATGTTTATAACGGAGAGAACTCCTTCGGCAGGGACTCCTATAAAAAATTCGACATCGGAGACTACGACGGGAAGGAAGATCTTTCCGTATTTGCAAGGTGGATTTCCGCTAAGCCCGAAGAGCAGCAATTTGTCGTTTCCTTCTACACCGCGGACGGCGTCTTCTTGGAATCCGACATCGTCGCACGGGGCTCCGCATTGGAGATTCCGAACTCTTTGTACGAGCAGGAAATCACCGGCTCCGGCAGCAAGACTTTCGTGGGCTGGAAGGAACTTTCCACCGGTAAGGCGTGGTTCTTCGGGGCAGGGGAAGCGGTACTGACCGACGCCGATCTGCAGCCCATTCTGGTGGAAAGCCTCAACGCGACCCTTACCGTTGAAGAGAACATCTCGGTGGGCGCCGCGGTCGCCGCATACGACTTCGGCAACGCGGTAAAAACTTCCGAGGAGTGGCTGCGGTTCGAAATCCGCGACGCCGTTACCAACGCGATTATTGCCGACAATGCTTCCGACGAGGCGGTGCCGCTTGCTTACGGCGTCAACAAGTTTGAAGTTCAAGGTTTCTACGAAACGATTGACGGCGAGAGAAACTATATCGGAAACCCGGAGGAGATCACTGTTACCCGTACGAGAGGGGAATATATAGCCGTCTTCAATTACATTGAGGCGGACAAAGGCGGTATCGAAGAAGGTACAATCGATGAGAACGGCTTCATAGCGGAACCCGACATAGATCTCACAAAAAAAGGCTATAACTTCATCGGCTGGCAGCTAAGAAACGGTAAGACCGCCAAATTCTGGAACTTTGCTACCGACAAAGTCTCGGCGGATATCTTCGAAGAAGAAGAGAAAAACTACGGCGAAGTAATTCTGTACGCCTGCTACGAGCCCGTTCCTTACTATGTGGCTACGTTTACGGTAGGCAAAGGCGAAACGTTGATAGGAGAAGCGGAAGTCTCTGTCAGCTTCGACGCTCCCGCGATTTTACCGACGGCTTCAAAAAAAGGCTATACATTTAAAGGCTGGGAGTATGGATCCGGAGAACAACAACGACTTTGGGTCGAAAATGGAACCCTTGCCGTCAACGGAAACGTAGCGGTCACCACCGGCAATTGGAATATTGAGTGCGACGGCGCAGAATTGATCTTCAAGCCCATCTTCAAGCTGACGGAGTACGAGATAATTTACAACCTGAACGGCGGCTATAACAATGCGGAGAATCCCACTTCATACAATATTGAATCCGAGATAAATCTCAAAGATCCTTATAGACCCGGCTATACCTTCAAAGGCTGGAAAGAAGGCGACGCTACCATCGAAGCCGGCAGCACCGGCAACAAGAACTTCACCGCGGAGTGGGAAGTTATAACTTACTCGATAACCTACATTGTAGACGACAAAGTTGACTCCGTTACGGAATACACTATCGTCGAAACCGAGCCGGTCGATTTCCCGGAAGAGCCCGAAAAGGAGGGCTATACCTTCAAAGGCTGGTACGAAAACGGCAATCTTGTCGAAAAAATTGAGATCACCGAAGACAATATCGGTAACAGAATCTTCTACGCGAAGTGGGAAAAAGAACCCGTCGTCGAACCGTAAATCTAGAAACCCGTTTGTCACAGGGTAAAGTGTGAACTTAGGCGGAATTGACTCCGTCGGAGGGAAGTATGAAAAAGAAACTGTCTCTTTTGATAATATTCGCGGTATGTATTGCGCTCGTAATAGGCATACTCGGCGCGTGCAACAAGAATCCGGAGGTCGAATATAAAAAGCCCTCCGGGGTGATATTCTATCTGGACGGCACCCAATATTATCAATTAAACCTCGGCGGGTTGGCGAACTATTTTAAGGAGCTGGCAGCCGACGCCGCCATCGAGCCCGAGTGGCCCGAAAACCCCCAAAAAGAGGGATATGAGTTTGTTGGTTGGTATACAATGGACGCCACCGGCAAGGGCTACAAGGAGGAGTTCACCCTTGAAAAGCTTAATGCCATGCTGGCAAACGGTGAAAGCCTGCCGGGAGCGGTCTACGCCAGAATGCAAAGCCTCGAAAACCCCGAGTACCTCGTCAGATTCTATACCGATGAGGGGAGCTATTCCGGATCGGTCATGGTGGCGGAAGGGAACTTAGTGCCCGAGGAAGCTATACCGAGTATCGACTACAACGATAGCGACAGCGAGAAATTCATGGGCTGGACGACGGAGCAGGGAAACGCCGAGGCGGGAATGAGCCTTCTTTCCGACAGAGTGTCGGCGGACGTCGAGCTCTATCAACTTTTCCTCGATAGTAGGTACATTCCCTATGCCGAAATCACGCCCTCCGAGGAGTTTGAACGCATAAAAGATTTCTATAACGACGGCTACTACTTCGAAACCTACGAAAGCAGCTACGCGCTTTGGGATAACTTTAAAATCGAGGGCGCCGACTGGGCGGAGCTGAAAGCCTTTGATGGCAATGTCGAGGTCATCGAAACTCTTTTTGACGGCGAAGCGGTCACGGGATATGTGCTGCCGCTGGAGCCCGGCGAAAACAGGTTTAGGCTAGAAGCCGTATACGGCGCCGTTTACGGCGGAGCCAAAGGAGTTTTCGACGAAACCGAAATCGTCATCAACCGTAAATCCGAAAACATCAACGTCACCTTCGATATCTCCGGCGACGGAAGCCGATATCAATACTTCCGCGGAACCGAAGGGGAAAAACTTACCGAGTATCCCAAACCCCAAAAAGCGGGTACCGAATTTAAAGGTTGGGAGATAAGAGACGAAAACGGAGATTATCTCGCGGGACAGCTCTTCGATCCCGAGGAAGACGTGCTCTACGAGGGAATCGGCGTTCTGAAAGCCGTGTTTGTATCTGAAGAAAACGATCCGACGATAGAAGCCGGCACCGGCGAGCTGACCATAACCGCCAACAACGACGCCGGGAACGACGCCGGGTTTATGTTTATTCCCGAAGGAACTTCTCTTTCGGCGGGAAGCGGCGAAAATGACGAGAGCGAAGGGGAATTCCTCGGCTGGAGTTACGGTGACGGCGACGGACGCATTCTTATCCTTCGCAAAGGCGAAGAAAGCGTCGAAAGCTCCGATTGCGGAAAGATTCTTTATATTCTGGATGAGGACTACAAGTTGACTTCCGGTTGGAAGCTTCCGGACGGTAAAAACAAAATAACCCTTCAAAAATTCAATAAATACACCCTCACATTTGAAAAAATCTCCTTCGAAGGAGAGGAAGTGAAGGGTGTCGACAAATACGACAAATACTACTTCGACTTCAAGGACGCCACGCTTCCCAAGCCTTACAGAGCAGGCTATACCTTCGAAGGCTGGTACGAAAACGGCAATCTTGTCGAAAAAATTGAGATCACCGAAGACAATATCGGTAACAGAATCTTAACCGCGAAGTGGGAGCTCGTTCCGTATTATATCAGCTACGAAGGAGCCGAGATATCTTCTTCCGTGTATACGATAGAAGAAAAATTCGAATTGCCCAAGCCGACGAAGAAGGGTTATAATTTCATTGACTGGTACGACAACCCCGAATTTACCGGTTCCGCGGTGACGGTCATCCCCAAGGGCAGCACCGGGGACAAGACCTTCTGGGCGAAGTGGACTCCCGTTCCGTATTATATCGTCTACGAAGGAGCCGAGATATATCCTTCCGAGTACGAGTATACGATAGAAGACGAAGTCGAATTGCCCGAGCCTTACAGAGTAGGCTATAAGTTCCGTGGCTGGTACGACAACGACAAATTTACCGGTTCCGCGGTGACGGTCATCCCCGCGGGCAGCACCGGCGACAAGAAATTCTACGCGAAGTGGACTCCGGAAGAGTACACAATCACCTACAACCTTGACGGCGGCACGAACGCCGAAGGCAATCCGCCGAAATACGACGTCGAAGACGATGAAATCAAGCTCAGCGATCCGACGAAGAAAGGTTATAAGTTCCTTGGCTGGTACGATGAAGACGGTAAAAAAGTGACCGGGATACCCGCGGGCAGCACCGGCAACAGAGTATTCCGGGCGAAGTGGGAAAAAAATCGATGACGTAACAGGCTATTGATTTTGCCGCGCGGAAAACGGAAGCCGGGCTTTAGACCGGAAGTAACAAACAAGACAAATAAACACCCCCTTTTACCTACCTTAGAACCGCCCGCGAGGGCGGTTTTAAGTTGGGGCGGCAGGGCAAAAGCTTTATCGCCCCCGAAAGCCCCTCGGAGCGGGCCGATAAAGGCGGCAGGGCGTGAATAAAGCCCTCGGCGGCGGGAGAGAGGGCTCCGCTTTACCTACCTTAGAACCGCCCGCGAGGGCGGTTTTAAGTTGGGGCGGCAGGGCAAAAGCTTTATCGCCCCGAAAGCCCCTCGGAGCGGGCCGATAAAGGCGGCAGGGCGTGAATAAAGCCGTCGGCGGCGTTGAGAGAGGGCTCCGCCCGCAAACGCCCCCGAAAGCCCCTTTTAAAGGCTTTTACGGAAGGCAGGAAGCCGATTGCAGGATTTTTTCAAGCTCATGACTTCTTTTCCGCGTCGGAAGCGCTTTCGCGGCGCCGCCTTCAACGGGCGCATAAAGTGCCGTTTCTCTGCCCCGGGAAGGGAAAAGCGCTTTTCGGGGCGATTTTTCTTGACTGAAAGGGGAAAAAATTATATAATCACCTCGGAATGCCACCAATAATTCAAACGTCGGAAACGGCGGATCGCTGCGGAGAGAGTGTATGACTGCATTTGACGTGGAGCTCGTCGGCAAAATCGGTTCGATGGCGCTCATAAACAAGGAATATAACGATATCGACTACAATATCATCGCGAGGATTTCCCGCGAGCTGAGACCGGGCTGCCTCTGGGTGACCTCGGGAGCCACCGAGATTGGCAGGCTCGACTATATCCACAGGGTAGGAAACGAGCTGACGGGGGATTATAACGACATCAAAACCGACTACTCCGCCGAGGGGCAGGCGATCCTTATGGAGACTTATCGCCGCTTTGTGGACTCCCGCTTTTCGCTAAGGCAGTTTTTGGTGGAGCACCAGCACTTCAACGACGAAATGAAGCGCGAACACCTGCGCGCCGCGCTGATGCGCTGTCCCAAGCAGGGCGCCATTCCGATAATCAACTACAACGACCCCGTCTGCAGCGAAGAAAACCGCAAAATGGAGATACAGGCGCTACGCTCGGTGCATGAGAAGGTGGTGGAGTGTATCGATAACGACGAGACCGCGGGACAGATTGCCTGCCTCGTCAAACCACGCTATCTCCTTATCCTGACGGGCGTCAACGGCATCTATACCGACATACACCGCGAAGATTCCCTGGTGAAGGAAATAACCGCCTCCGACCCCGACGAGCTCGGCGAAAAGATTGACTACTACGTCGGCTATTGCGAAGGCGCAAGCCGCCGCGGAGCCAACGGTGCGGCAGCTAAATTGAAGTATATAAAGGAGCCCGCAAAGCTCGGCACCACCGTATTTATAGCCAATTCGCGCTACGGTATAAAAGCCGTTCTGGAAGGGAACGCCCCCGCGACAAAGATATATCTTTCGAAATAGTCTGCCCCGTCCGTCATTCATAAAAAGCAAGAAAAGGGTGCCGAAGCACCCTTTTTGGTTACCCAAAGCAGTATTCAGGTGGCAAGCAATCCCGCAGCGCGAAGAGAGGCGAGAAGCTGGTTCAAAGTGGTTGCAAGCTCCGTTGTCGAGGGGCTCGCCGTGACGTCCGTCACAGCCGTGCCGGGCGTCACCTGTCCGGGGTCGCCTTGCGCACCCTGAGGCCCCGCGGGTCCCTGAGGACCTTCCGGTCCCGTGGGACCTGTCGGACCCGTCGCTCCGGTGGCACCCGCTGCACCTTGTAAACCTTGCGCACCCTGAGGTCCTTCGGCTCCCTGTAAGCCTTGCGCTCCTTGCGGCCCTTGGGGTCCGGTGGGCCCGGTGGGGCCTGTCGCTCCGGTCGCGCCCGTAGCTCCGGTGGCACCCGCTTCGCCTTGGAGACCCTGCAGCCCGATATCGCCCTGTATGCCCTGAGGACCGGCGGGACCTGTGGGGCCTGTCGCTCCGGTAGCGCCCGTTGCGCCCGTAGCGCCCGTCGCTCCGGTCGCGCCCTGTATGCCCTGAGGACCGGTTGCGCCCGTTGCGCCGGTATTGCCTTGTAAGCCCTGAACGCCTTGCGCGCCCGTAGCGCCCGTCGCTCCGGTCACGCCCTGTATGCCCTGAGGGCCGGTTGCGCCCGTTGCGCCGGTATTGCCTTGTAAGCCCTGAACGCCTTGTGCGCCCGTTGCGCCGGTGGGACCGGTGGGCCCCGGGATGCCCTGCGCCCCGCGCTCTCCCTGGATACCTTGGACTCCTTGCGGTCCGGTGGCGCCGGTGGCGCCTGTCACTCCGCGAAGCCCTTGCTCGCCCTGAACCCCTTGGATTCCCTGTATCCCTTGCGGCCCGCGAGGCCCGGGCGGACCCTGCAGACAACAGCGCTCCGGTTCGGGACGACAGGGGAAGTTATTGTTACAACAAAACATTTGTCACCTCCGTAATTGATCGTCTACTACATTTTATCTTCCGTCCTTTTAAAAGGTGAACGCCGCCTTTCCGTGACCGTTATAAACTGCTTTTAAAATCATCGGAAAAATGTAAAATAAAATTATTGTGCTAACCAAATTCGCCTCGGAATCACTCTTCGGAAGAGCTTTGAAAAAAGGGCTCGTTTTTTACCCGTTGAAGGGACGGAGCAGCCTTCGGGAAGGGGCTCGGGGGATGGCTCCGAAGAGAGCGGCAAAAGGCGCCGTTGTGGTCGGAAAACGGGGAGAGCACAAGATATTGCGGTCGGTCGGCGTTTAGTACGCGCGTTTAAGTAATATTTCCGTAAAACTTTATTCCCGCGCGTTTCGTCTTATATTACGCGTATGTTATAATGGCAGTGAAGTAAAAGTTCCGGAGCCGATATGTTGAAGACCGATAAAGCAAGGAAAACGACGATTTTGATGACAGCCATGGCGACGCTGATTGCGGCGGCGCTGATTTTCGTACCTTTTATTTCATCGGCTTCCACCTCGGTCGAGGCAGCTCCGGCAAGCGTCGGAGGCGAGTTTGCCATTTCCGAAAAAGATTTCGAAGGGGGCTACGCCGACGGGAAGGATTCGTCCGTCACGATACCTTTTAACAACGTAACGGAGGAAGGCGAAGCTTCCGGTACGGGAACGGTTGTCGCGAGCGCTTTCGGTGAAGTGTCCGAAGTCTATTATACCGGGACGGTCAATCTTGACAGAAAGCTCAAGGAAGCCGCCGAGAGCGGCAGGCTGAATGTCGATATCCGGTTTGTCGGAACGATAACGCTGACCGGAAGCTCCGCGGGAGGGGATGAATTAGACAAGCCGTACGTCTATTTCGACGCAGGGTTCGATATTCCCGAAGGCGTCGACAGCGACGGTATCGCGGACAACCCGGTGCCGGAAACGGAGTGCGGCTGGGATGCCGATAATAGCGCATACGTCCTCAATGAAACAACCTTCGATTACACCACCGAACCGATGAAGATAACGAGCGACTACACTCTCGTCACCGGTTCGACGATAAAGTTGGAGCTCAGTCCCGTTTTTTACCTTCAAAGGATTAATAATTCCAACGAAAGCATCACCAACAAGGTATCTTGCACGATAAACGGAAATTTCCTTTTCGCCTTTGATTTCGAAGAGGTTGTGCTGAACGTTTCGACGGACAACATAGCCTACGGAAAGATAGTTCAGGGTGATCAAGGCGAACTTTATCGAAACTACGCCGACGCGGCGGTAAACGGCACCGCAAGCAATGAGGAACTGATAGACGAATACGGGGCGGCGCTTTCCGCTCTTCCCTCTCTCACCGGGGACGGCAACAGTCAGACTATCCGCTACGGGCTGACCGAAGACGTCGCGTTTACCGCCATACCGATGACCGGGTTCTATTTCAACCGCTGGCAGGACGGCATATCCGAAACCGGCAAAGTGATAAACAAAGGTGCGGCTTCCCTGATTCCTTCCGGCACATATTTCATATACAACGCCGACTTTAACTCTTTTGCGCCGAGTGTCCCGTCAGTACAGGGGCAGGGCGCGGGATACATATACAATCCGGGCGTAGAGCAAGGCCCGTCGCTTAACACGACGGCGCTTCCCGGCTTCGAACCGACGCAATATTACGTCGGCAACTTAAATTTAGGTTTCACCGACGGCACGGGCGAGAAGCACGGACCTTCCACCATCGCTCCCGAATCTGCGGGAAGCTACGAGCACAGGGCAAAGATCACCCGGAACGGTGAAGTGTTCGGCGTCAGCCGCGTCAAATTCACCATTTTCAGAAGGGACGCCGGCATAACCTTAAGCTCCCGAACCGCCGAACTGAATTGGGGTTCCGCCCTCGAGGACGTCGCCGTCACGCCTTCCGCGGGAGTGGAGGGTACTTTCGACATCGTAAGGGAAATCCCGGGCGGCGGATATGAGGAAGTGTCTCCGAGCTTGGTTTCCGCCGTCCCGGAGCCCGGCGAATATGAGTTTTTATATCGCTTCAAGCCATCCGATGGCTCCGAAAACAGCGTTGATTATGCAAAAGATTACGCCATAGGCTATGCGGCGTTTACGGTAACGGTGGTGTCCCGCTTCGAAGTGAATGCCGTCGGCGGCAGATACTCCGAAACTCCCGTTTCCGATTCGGTTTCGGGCGGCACGTACAATTATTCCTTCGATGTCACCGAGGGAGACGACGGGGAGACGCTTGTGTTCACTCTCCGCGCTTACAAAACGGGCTCCGAAGACTGGGCGTTTGCGGGTTGGCGGAGAGGTGTGTTTTATCAATCCGTCGAAGCGGGCGAAGACGGCGGTTATACCGTCTATACCTACGTTTACGAAATAAAGGCGGACGACCCCGCAGCCGGGACGCTTCTCGGCAGCAGCTTCGACGCCATATTCGTCAGGCGTGACGCAGGGAGCCTTTCCGCTCTCGAGTATAACGGGAGCACGCAATCGGCACTTGACGCATCGAATATTGCAAGGAACAATTTGTTTGCCGGAAACAACGGAGCATTGGGATCTTACGATATCAATGCCGAAATAACTTTCGAGGGCGGTCAGGAGCCGAAGAATGTAGGTTCTCACGAAGCTACCGTAAAACTTGTTACCGACCGAACCGACGGGGAGATCAAAACCGAGCTTTGCACGATAACGCTGCCGTTCAATATTGTGAAGAGGGCGGTGACGGTCGCGAGAAACGCCGAGGCGTCCGTCGGCTACAACGCCGCGACGGGCTGGGCAAGGAGCATGGGCTATAACGTAAGCAGAATGCCTTCCGGAGCGAGCGGGCTCGAATACTATTATTGCTACGAGCTGACAACGGACAGAGATACGTCCCGGAACGGCGTCGTTCCGCTCTCGTCCGCCCCGACTTTGTTTACAGTCCCGATGCAATACGACGATATCGACATTTCCGGAAAGAGCGCCGTTATCGCTTTCAGGCTCGTCGCGGCGCACGATACCGACGGCGAATACGACGAGGGCACCAAGCTTAATATCGTCGCCGAGTCGGAACCGTTTACCGCAAAGCTCGACAACACTCCCGTCGAAATCACCTCTTTCGGGGCGACGCAAGCGGTGACGGGCTGGCAGCAGACGGTAGATTTCACCGCCACGATAAGTTTCGGCGGTTCGGGCTACTCCCTGTGGTACGGGCTTAAAAGCGGGGATTCCCTCGGCGGAAGAGTGTCGCTTGAGGCAGCCGATGTGAGGGTTATTGGAGGCTACGACGCTAGTTACGACTACACCTACGGCGCGGACGACGGCGAAATTACCGCCCTGAGAACATTTACCGTGAGGTTCAATATCGACACAAGCCTTTCCGGGAAACCCGCGCTTGCGGTGGCTTCGGGGCTCAGTCTCGGCGCGAATGTTTATTCCGATATCCTTGAAACCGAGGAGGTAAATATCGACGCCGAAACCCCCGAATTTACTGAAACCGTCTCTTACGGTGGGGATATCGGCGCCGGAGGTTGGTACCGCGACCCGGTCACGGTGACGCTGACGGTTACCGATGCGGGCGGCTCGATGGGCGAGATCACCGTCGACAGCCTGGTTCCTCTGAGAGAAGGATACACCGGGATAACCATAGTTAAGGACGATACATACTCCGGTTCGGGCGCAAGATTCATTGCCACCGTGACCGCCCCCGACTCCTTTGAATACTCGATAACGGACGGCGCCGGGAATATCGGTTTCTGCAGGATTCAATATAACGTCGACGTCATGGATGACGGGGATGTGGAGCTCATCACCTATTCCGTTTCCGGCGAAGGCGGCGAGATCTGGGTCAGCAGCAATTTCAACATAGAATTCACCGTCAGGAGAAGGGAGGGAGCGCTCCGTACCCCGGTAATTCTCCGTTACAGGACTACGGAAGTGGGGGGCTGGACGGAATACGGCGGCTACACCTCTCCCGGCGACAACGGAACGGTGACTTTCAACTTCACCGTTTCCATGGAAGAGACAGGTCAGTCTGCGTTCTATTTCAGCGCCTTGGCGGCAAACGGGGTCTCCACAAATACGATAAGCGCGGGCAGCGTGCGGAACGACAGCGTCGCTCCGACGCTGGAAGTATACGCCGACGATTACGCGGAATATATCGGCAATTACTGGACGAGCGAAGCGGTGCCCGTCCGCGTAAAGGCGACCGACGCACTTTCCGGTATCCCGTGGGATGAGAACACCGGCGTTTACGGCGTCTTCGTAGAGGGAAGAGAGGACGTCCGCGTCGTAAAATCGGACGTCGAGAACGAATATATCGTCTACTTTACCGACTGCAACGAATACGTCATCACGGTACGCGACAGAGCCGGGAACACCGTCTCCGCCGCTCCGATAACCCTAAACGTCGACCCGACGACGGAACCCTCTTTCGAAGGCAGCGCCGTCATAATCCTGGGCGGGGAGGAGAGCGAATACATTTCGGGAACGTGGATAACCGACTCTTCCGCCGTCATCGAAATCAGGCTTAGTTACGACGCCGTCGTTTCCGGCAGCACCATCAGCTACTTTAACGGTACTCAGTGGCTTACCATCGCCGCGAACGTCTTCCCCGAGGAGGGCTCTTTGCTCGACGAAGGGCGGGTCTGCGTCTTTGAAGTGCCCGTTTCCGCCGCGACCGGTACCGCACGGTATCGTTTCAGACTGGAAACCGGTTCCGGGATAAGGCGTTATTTCCCCGCCGACAATACAGATTTTGTCGTAAACCGCGACAGCACCGCCCCCGTCTTTGACGGAGGCACTTTCCGGGACGCGAACGGTAACGAAGTTTCCGTCACGGAGTCATGGTCGAACGTTTCCGTGACGTGGAGCTTCTCGGTTTCCGACTCCGGCTCCGGCGTCGACGCCGAAAGCATAGTCGTATATGCCCTCGACCCGGAAGACTTCGAGAATGAGGCAGGGGATTTAGAGGATATCGCTTCCATCGTGGAAATGTTAAAGAAGTGGGATCCGGAGCCGCAAAAGGTTACCGACCTCAATAACGGCTTCTATGAATTTGTATTGACGGAATACAAGATATATTTCCCCGTAATGCAGGACAAAGCGAAAAATTACGGGATACATTACATCGCTGCCATGATAGACACCTCCCGCGATTTCGAAGTCGCCGTCACGCCTTGGCTTATGGAGGAGGGGAAGGAGCCCGGAGAAGCCGTTTCGGGAACTCCGCTTACCGAAAACCAAAGCGTGCGCTTCGATTTTAAAGTGACGAAGGACGGAGAGGAATTCACTCCGGGCGCTTCCGGTATCAGGGCGGAATACTCCTTCGACGACGGAAAGACCTGGACGCCGGCAAGCGAGGAATACACCCCCTCGATAGCGTCCTTCGAGTTTGCGGGTCAGGCGATAGGGTACATCCGTATCCGTCTGATGACGGGTGCGGGAGTGGCGGTGGAAGCCTCTTTCGGGGACAAAAAATTTTACTACCTGAAGGACACCGTTGAGGTCGCGATTTCGGTCGCCGCCCGGACGGAAGACGGCGAGGAATACGTCTTCGGCAACTGGACCGCCCGGACGGTCATTGTCACCGTGACGGTGACCGCGGGAGCCTACGGCGGCACGCTGATAGCAACCGGAATCAAGGATTTCGAGGAAATCACGGTGCCCGAAAACTCCGACGTCGTCGAACATACCTTCGAATTTGCCGATAACGTCAACGGAACGATGACATTTGCCTTCACGTCCAAGAAACCGGATGCCGAAGTCAGGGAAGAAGCAGTTACTGTCAAGATAGATAAAACTTCTCCGAGCGTTGAACTGACGGTGAAATACGGCGAAAATTATTCCAAGGATCTCGGCGAAGAGGGCTGGGCTTACGGCGGCGTCGAATTTACGCCGAAAGCCGAAACGGGTGTCTCCGGCATGACGAAGGCGGAGTATTCCTTCGAAACCGACGCCGACGGCAACAGCATTAATTGGAACGAGATAACGGGCGATGTTTTCCTTTGGGAAGACGCGGACACCGTGACGGGTGCGGTGAGAGAGTATGTAGTCCGTGTGACGACGGGCTCCGGCTTGACTGCCGAAACGCGTATCACCGTGCGGATAGACGAGGAAAATCCGTCGGCAAGGGCAATTGTCCTCGTGACGGAAGAAAACACCACCGCACTTGAGCATAACGACAACTGGTACCACGAAAATGTCGGCGTTGCCGTCGGCGACGCTTCCGGACTGAACGCTTCGGGCACATACTTCAACTACCAACGTACCTTGCTGCACGAAGGAACGGTGGTCGAAACTTTCCCGAGAGAACGTGAGCGCGTCGAAGGATTCGCCTGGTTCCTGCTTCTGACGGATGAGGAGTTCCGGGACAACGGATATTCTTTCGGCACATGGAAAATAGATTACTACTGGGAGAGCGGCGTCGGGAAAATTACCGCCGGCGGTACTCTCGAAGTAAAGATAGACAAGAACGAATACACATTCTCGGCAGAATCGAGCGTTGGCGGAGTGCGTGACATGCTGTCGGTAGGGGAAAACCGCTTCGTAGTCATGAGCGACGGCTCGAGCGGCTTGGCTCCCGGAGTGCTGAGCTCGGGCGAACCGCTTTACCGCGGCACCGATCTGTCCAATATCACTCTCAGCCCGGTGGTTCCCCCGACGGGCGGCGAAGAGTCGCAATTTATCTACCTTATCCGCTCGGTGACGGTGAACGGCGTGGAATCCGTCCGGTACGAATACACCTTCCCTCTCGCGGGCGGTACATATTATTTCACCGGCGGCAAGGTTACCGGTGACATGAAGATAGAGGTGGAGTTATATTGCGCCATCTTCCCGGTGTTTACCAACCTCGATCAATCGGTACAGGCAAACAGCGGCGTATACGTTCCCGTGGGACTCAGCTTCGTGGCGGGGCTCGGAAGGATATTCGGAAGCGCTCTTCAATACGAAGTGACCGCTCCCGAGGATTTCGACCCGGACGACCCGTACGGCATATATACCGTCACGGCAAAGATGACGGGGGATTACGCCGAGGACTTCCCGCTGATAGCAAGAGACGAAAGCGGGAACATAACGGACGGCTCCGCCGCTGAACTCAGGGTAAGATACTTTGAAAACGCGGGCACCGAAGAGGAGGAATACCTTGTCGGTACACTCTATGACTTCATGATGATAGACCGCTACCTCGACCCTTCGGACAAGGGCGCTTCGGCGTTCGGTTACTACGGGGACGGCACCCGCTACTTCCGGCAGACGGCGGATATCTTCTTCGATAACTCCTTTACGGGGCTTATAAGAGCGTTTGACGGCGTGTACGACGGGGACGGCTATCGCTTCTCGGCGGAGGAAATAGAGGTTCCGGCAAGCAGCTTCAAAGCCATATTCTCCTCCGTCGAAGGGGGCAGGATCCTTAACCTGAAAGCGGAGATATTCCGCTATGAGATCTCCGCGGGCGGCAGCTTTGCCGTTGTGGCGGGCAAGGTAACGGATAACGCCGCCCTTCTGGATATGTATATAGCGGCAAATGTCTATATAGACGGTGCGGAGGTCTCCTTCGGCGGCGCCGCGGCAGAGGTTAATAGCTCGACGATAGTAAACTCCTTCGCCGCCGTCAATATCTTTATCGACGGAGCATACGGCTCGGTCGGCGGCTTTGCCGGAAAATTCAGCGACGCCCTCTTCCGCAGATGCGTTTCGCTTTCCCAGGCGGTAGCGGAGAACGTCCCCGAAGGACAAGCGCTTTACGCCGGCGCGATGGCGGGATTTGCCGACGGCAAGAGCGAGCTCGCTACGTCCGAAGACAGCTGCTTCCTCGGTTATTCCGTCGTCGACAGCTCCCTTTCCTACGGCATTTCGGAAAAGGGCAGCGGCATCGGAAACGATTTTCAGTATGTGGAGAGCCTCAGACTGGTGGCTCGGGAAAACATCGACGACCTTCTCGCCGGGACGGAAGGCTGGGAGATACATTCTGGGAACAGCGCCCGCGACCTCATAAATTACTATACGGGATGGCTTGCCGATCGCTTTGACGCAAAGGGTTCGGGTGTAGAAAGCACCCCCTTCGAAATAGCGCTCGCAAAACAGTTGGAGCTTGTCAAACTGGCACCGTGGGCGTACTTTAGGCAGACCGCCGATATAGCTCCGGGAAGCGATGCGGAATTCCTCTCCGCGACGCCGTTCAGGGGAAGCTACGACGGCGCGGGATACGCGCTTAAAAATGTCAATATCGTCGGAACGGGCTCCGTTTTGGGGCTGTTCGGGATACTTGACGGCACAATAAAGAACATTTACATTACCGATATCTATGCCGACTTCAATCTGGAAGAAGGGGGCTATGCGGGTGCGGTCGCCGGAAAAATAACCGAAAGAGGGAGAATATCCGGGCTTACCGTCAGCGGCTCGGCGACAGTTGACGCTGCGGGTACGCTGTATGCGGGCGGCATTGCGGGAAGAGCGGACGGTGTCATCGATAACGTCGTTTCTTCTTTGACAATGCGCATTATTGCCGAAAACGCCATCGCGGGCGGCATTCTCGGAAGCCTCTCCGGCACGATGAAGTTCGTCGCCCTGACCGGCGGTTTCGAAGCCGCTTATTCCGCCCGGGCAAACTTCGGAGCGGTGGCGGGTGAGTTCGTCGGTACGGCAGGAGCGGTAAGCGACGTCGGCTTCGTTCCCGGAATTTCCAAAGCCGGCGGAAGGACGGTGACGCTGCCCTTTGTGGGTGAGGCGGGCTATGTTCCCGACGCCGTAGACTACGACGAGATGCTGATAAGCGACGAATATTCCTCCGGCGAATACAAGACCACCGTTGCCAAGAGGCTGGATAAGGCGTATCCCTTCTCCGGCGGCAGCGGTAGCGACGAGGATCCCTTCCTGGTGGGCAGCTACCGGGAGTTCAAGAACATCGCCGCTTACCCGGGGGCTCAATTCAGACTGACGGCGGATTTCACGCTCGGGGATCTTGACGGCGACGGCGTCCCGGACGAAGAGTTCCTTACCCTCGGCATTGACTTTTCGGGCTCCGTCGACGGCGGGAACAAAGTCATCTCCGGCGTCGGCAAACCGCTGTTTGAAAGCGTTTCCGGGAGCGTCAGGAAGTTAAACCTCGTTCTGGCTGTTTCGGAGAGCGGCTCTACGGAATTCGGCGCGGTGGCGCGGCGACTTTCTCAAGGCGCAAACATCATCAGAGTCACCGTCACGGGCACCGTCGAGATCAGAGGAGACGCCTCTTCCGAGATAGTCTTCGGCGGCATTGCGGCTTGCTCCGAGGGTGCAACGATAGGCGGCGCCGATTTCGGCGCGGACGTAGTCATCCGCGGCGGTACCGTCATATACGGCGGAATAGCAGGCATTGGCGACGCTCCCAACGGCGATCACGCCAAGACATGGAACGTGCAGAGCGTCTCGAGAGCCGACATCGGCGGAGTTTCGCTTTCCGCCGGAAAATATATCGGCATAATGCGGGGAGGCGCGTCGGTGACATTCACCGCTTCTTCCGCGGAATTGAAACTGAACAACGTTGTTTCCGAGATGAATGTCGGAAAAACCATATCAGGGTAACCGTGAACGCCGTTTCCGGTAACCTTTATCCGAAAGACTGTTCGGATAGTCAAAAAAAACGACTGACCGCGTCCGATTGACGGCGGCAAAGGAGAACAATTATGTTGACCGATAACGTAAATGTCGAAGAGTTAAAAAAGAAGAGGCAATACGCTATCCTGAAGGCGGCAATCATCGTCTTTGCCGTTGTGGTCGTGTTTGCGGTAAGCTTTGTGTTGTTTACGGCGCTTTCGGGTACATTCTCTTTCTCCGACGATCTCACCGCCGACGCCGCCGATCCATCATGGAGTATAGGCGGTATCGTCAACACCTCCGGCGGCGCAGATTGGTTTAAAAATCCCGGGACATGGTCTTCCGGTACCTCAATATTAACTATGCCGAACACTTCGATAACCGGATACAATGGGTTTAGCGGAACATTCAACACAGAGAAAGGCTACCCCACAGGAGGTGCCACTTGGAATTGCTTCCTGATGTACGAAATCATACTGAACGATAACGAAGTTGCCGCAATCAGCGCAGGATATATAAATAACGTTTCTTTCAAAGCATATATGCCGGGTTTGGTCGGCAGCGATTTTCATGCTAATTGGGGTTCAGTGTACTACACCGTTTTTATAGTCGCGGGATCCGCGGGCGGCGGCAGCATAAATAATTTTACGGCTTTAGGCGGGGCTTCTGTGAGGGGCAATTTCGAAGGCGAAAGGAATACTGTTACGACGGCTCCCGTCAGCTATACTCTCCCGAAAGGGACCAGGGTGGTGCGCTACGGCATAACAATACAATTCAACTTCAACTCCAAGGAATGGTATTGGTGGGGGACTCCTACGGTCACTTTCAACGGAGTGAGCATAACAGAGTATACAGTCACCCAGAAATCGCTCCCGAAATTTCAGGTTACGGCGGGCGACAACGGCAGTTTGTCCTCCAATGCCTATGCGTCGCCCACTCAGCTGACGATAGACGGAACGTTGAATTCGATAACGGCAATACCGAACAACGGCTATTATTTCTCGGGATGGAGCGTTTCCGGCGGCACAATCCACACAGCCCTTCTATGGAGCTCGGCTGAACCGAATGATATAGACAAGCTTTATATTACATTGCCGCTGAAAGAGCCGGCAAAAGTCGAAGGGGCGTCCAACACTACGGTGACGGTGACGGCAAACTTTACTAAAATCCCGATATCCAACGAACTTAATAGTTTCGAATACCGACAACAAAACTCAGGAGGCGCGGTGATTGTCGGCGCCGGCGGCGTGGAGGGCATGCGCCAGGGTCCCATGGTCAGCAATATCTCGGGCTATGTGTTCGGGCGAAACTCAAAAGGCGAAGGTCGTATATATGTTTCAAGGAGCGGCAATACGGCAACGACCGATTACCAAAGTAAGGAGCGGCCTTCGGATGTGGGCGACTACAGGTTGGAGTTTTATGTGTACCGCGAGGCAAACGGGCATAATGATGTATACGGATATTATGTGTTGGATTTCTCCATCACCCGGATCAACCTGCAAAATATTTTCGTAAGCGGCAGCATTCCGCAGGTATCCTTCAACGAGTTTACGACCGGCAATACCATCAGCGAAAGAATATCTTTCGATGAATACGAATACTCTTCCCTTGCCATCGAGCCGACGTTGCAGGCGGCGCGCTCGGATTATCTGTATATGCGTTACGGGAACTATATGTACGCATTAAA
This sequence comes from uncultured Clostridia bacterium, assembly GCA_944362765.1. Lineage (GTDB taxonomy): Bacteria > Bacillota > Clostridia > Christensenellales > DTU072 > Stercoripulliclostridium_A. The sequence continues at coordinate 48,905 of CALVTP010000007.1, forward strand.
AGAGAACGCCGATTTCAGCTGGGGATATGAAGGGAATACTTCGGTCGGCACTGCTACCGCAACGGTGACCGGAACGGGAAACTTCACGGGAACGTTCACCATCAACTTCAATATAAATCCGCTGACGATAACATCGGAAAACGTCTATTACGGGCAGGAAAGGTTTACAAAGGATTCCGTAACTTATACGGGAGTTTCGCGGGTGACGACCGCCGACGGCACGATGGCTTCGGACAATTGGGCTTCCCATGCCGCCAAGATAAATAACGCCGCCACCACCATCCAAAGGGACGGGAAGCTGGTCTACAACGGTTTTCCGCAGATCTCCGCAAGCTACATAACGGTTATATATATCTGGACATATGCCGTTCTGGACGTCAATACCGGAGAACAGGGTATAGTCATTTTCCCGATTGCGGCAAACGGCAAAACGGGATTCGTCGATGAAAGCGGCGCCGACAAGAGCATTTCAAACGGAGCGATAAGCGCGTGGATGGGCGGTCTCGATGAGACTCAGTCGGAGCAATACGAAAACAATATCGACGCCTGTTCGTATGCCGAGGACGGCGTCGGGTGCGCTTCAATAAGTATAAAACTTACCACCACGAACGGTAACCTCACGCTCGACAACGGCTTCAAAGTCTATTTCGATATAGCTCCGCTCGTGCTGAACGAATCGAAAGACGGCGCGTTGGAAGGATATGCCCAGGGCGACGACATGTCGCTGATATACAACGGCAACAGACAAAAGCAGAAGGGCATACAATATGTCTACTTCAATTATTCCGCTCCGTCGGTCAGCGTTCCCGGTATAGATACGGGCACGCAGACGGTTATTTTTGCGGCAACGGAAGACGGTCTTGCAAGTTACCGCTACGATACACCCGAAGGCAGCAGCGGGTTCGCGCCTTGGAATTATGAGGTCAACGGCGTACTTTACACCCCGGCTAAATTCGATATAGGCATGGCGGATAACGACGGAAACGTCATATTCGAAAACAATGTGGAGGCTGGTACGGCAACGGTGTATATCGAGCTTACCGCCGAAAACTCCCCGAATATCCGCGGTTTTATAAAGACGACATATACCATAAAGCCGCTCGACATATCCTCGCTTCCCGACGCGTCCGCGCAGGGACATGAAAACGGGCACGAGATAGTCGTCAGGTTCAACAACGGTAACGACGTCGTATTCGACCCGAACGGGGGAGTCGAACCGGACTTTAAGTTGTCGATTTCGAATATTTATGAGGAATCCGGCGGGAACTTCAATCCCATAAGCTACATTTTCACCGCCTCGGATTACATTGCGGAAGACGTCGTATACACCGATAACGAAAATGCCGGAACGGCGACGATTGACATCCCGGCGCAAGGAAACTACACCGGCACATACCGGACGACCTTCCAGATCCTGCCGCTGCAACTCGACGAGGCGGGGTATATCGGTTATATCGTGGAAGAAATGACGTATATGGCAAGGCGGCTGAATTCTTCCAAAGACTTTGCCCTCATTTTCGAGGAAGGTTACGCCGTAAGCATATTCGGAGAAGATTTCGTCATACCTTACAAAAAAATCTACGAAAAAGTTTCCGACTTTGATGATAACGGTCCCGTTTCGATAAATATTCCGCAATACGAGTTGGCGTCGGGAGGCTACGGCAACAACACCGATGTAGCGGATTCCTATATCGAAAGCGCGAACGGCACCGTTACCGGGAACGCCTACTTCACTTTGACTTTCACCTCGGTTGCCGGCGACAACGATCAAAGCCCGAATTTTGTCGGCAATCTGAGAGTTTACTTTAACATTGCACCGAAAGCGCTCTGGAAAAGCGCCGACAGCTTCGAGCATGCTTTGGACACGGAAGGGAATGACGACGCGATAGAGACGTCGGATACTATCCGGCTGACGTATAACGGAGAGCCGCAGCTTATCACCGACGGAAACGCCGTCGAAGTTGTATACGGAAGCGAAAAATTGCGCTTCGGCGTCGACTTCGTTCTGGGCGGCGCGGACGAATATCGGTCCAACAAAGATGCAGGTACCGCATATGTCACGATAGAGGCGGTAAAGGACGCGAACGGCAACTACACCGGTAACTATTCCGGAAAATGCCGCGTGCCGTTCACGATAGCTCCGTACTCGATAACGAGAACGGAAGGCTACGAGACGATAAGCCTGCTTACCGGTATTGCGCTGGATTATGTAAGAGGGGAAGTCGTTTATTCCGATCCCGACTTCCTGACGGCGGTCGGATACATGGACGACACCGATTACATCTATTATTATAAAAACGACGCCGGCGGCAACAATGTCATCAAGCCCGCGATCACGACTATCTATGTGTCGATGGGCAACAAGTCGCTGCCGCTTGAACAGGGCAAAGACTTCGAAGCCGTATACAACGAGGACGGCTCCGTCGGCATGAAACATATTACGATACGGGGCATAAAAAACTACACGGGAGAAGCGGATAACGCCATCTCTTTCAGAATCGAAGCCGTTGCCCAGACGGTATCGATAGACAAGCTCGTTACTCTGAATCAGGGCGCGGAAGTGAGCCTTGCGGCGGACGAACTCGGACGCGCGGCATATCAGATCTCCGTCGCCGACATGCAATCGGTCGGAATCAAGGTGACGGCGACGACGACGGCGGTCAGCCCTTTGGTGAGAGCCGTATTCACGCTGTACGAGATTCTCGGCGACGGCAATTACGCGCCCGAAGCGCTGGATTCCGCTTATTATACGGTAACCGACATAGTGACGGTAAAAACCGCTTCCAACAGGTCGGAGACCACAGCCACCATTAAATTCAACACCGAACTGAGCGGCTACTTTATCGTAGCGGCTACATTCACCAACATCAACTTCGTCACCGCATCGGTTCTTCCGACGGCGAGCGACACTACAGCCACGAAATACTCTCCGTACAGCATACTGGTCAAAAATTACGACGCCGTTACGGATGGAGTGACGTTCGGAGGCACCTATACCTACGGCGACGGCAGCACCGACCCGGGAAGGGAAGGCGAAATCACTTTGCCGCTGGCTCTGAAATCGGGTACAAACCCCAAAAATCCGTTGCTGACCAGCTCCGGAGAGGACAATTCGGGACGTAAAGTCATCGATGTAGTCGGCTCAGAGGCGGGACTCAGCTATATCATAAGGCTCGCGAACGCAGGCACCGCAACATTAACTTTCTCCCACGAAGGCTACCTTGACGCGGCGGATTTCACCAACGCATACTTTGCGTTCGAGGAAGAAGCCGACTACATCGTAAACCCGCGTCCGCTGACGGTATACTTCGGTACCGCCACCGAAGAGGGAGCGCTTCCCGCGGTCAATATTACTTACGGCAGCTCCTTCACTCCCGGCGCAATAAACAACTTCACTTTCATAGGGCTTGCCTCCTGGGATTCGGCGTCCGACGTCGTCAGCGGATTTACCGTGAACGGATGGGGTGTCTCACAGGGCAAGAACACTCCCGATGCGGGCGCAACCGTGATAACCGTGAACGGCGAGTCCATGGCGTCCAAGTACGGTAATTACGATATCAAAAAGACGACTTACAGAGATTATATGGTAGAGCTCGGCGAATGGACAGATGACAGCGCGGAGTATCTCACTTATAATAACCTTTTCATCGAAAAAGCCGTTCTGACCGTAGCCGCTTATACCGAAAGCGGGGTCGCAGGTTCCGCCAACAACATCATTTACAAGACCTACGGCGAGGAAAATCCCGAACCGTGGAGCGAAGTTAATACAAACGGTTACAAATTGATTTACTCCGGCTTTGTCAACGGCGATACGGGGCTGACGTCCGGCACGTTCACCGCCCCGGAGGTAGACTACGGCGAAGTGGACAGAATGACGGGCGTCGGAAGCCACGCCGTTACCGTTACCGGCGGCGAATCGACGAACTACGTCTTTGTCACCGCGGGCAAGCAGACGGTATACGTCTCTCCTGCCGAAGTCAACATCTTCGTATTCAAAACGGCGGTATCCTTCGGCGGTAACGGTATCTCCGTCGATTACACGGTGACCGGCGTTCTGGACGAAAACGGCGAAGCGCTGGATGACTTCACGTTCGATACAAGAGAACTCGTCTTCTATTACTTCTCCGATCAGAACAATAATTCAAGCTACGTCAACGAACCGCCCGTCAACGCCGGAGCTTACGGCGTGGCGATAAGCTACGAACCGGACAACTCCGGAAACTACACTTCGACCTCCACCATAAAATACGTGGCGCTGACGAAGGAAGATGCCGCCCGCACCGAATACTCGGATTGGGATATAGAAGTGCGTCAGAACAGCTTCTCCGCGCCGTATTGGGGCGCATTCGAAATACTGCCGTTCAATCTCGAATTCGGATATCCCGGATACATCGGCGGAATTTTGACGGTAGGTTATGACGCGAACGGGTTGACGCTGACGTCGCTGCTGCCTTCACCGACTAACGAGATAGAAGGATATCGTCCGTCAGGCACCTTCGAAAACGTGGAATTCCGTCCCTATCCCGACGGCGGAGCCTGGAGCACTATGGAAGACTCCTCCAGCGGCAACATAATGCTTACAAGCGGATATTGGGACGTCAGATTCAGGTACAATTCGTCAAACTCGAACTACTCCGGATATGCCTCCTACGTCATCGAGGGCATGATAAAAGTCTCGGCAGATGCGGTCAGGATAACCTACAAAGACGGGACAAGCGGATATTCCGGAATATACAACGGAACGGCACATCCGCTTTCGGCGGCGGATTTCGTTATCGAGTTCCCGGACGGCAAAACGCTGCACGGAAGCGATTTTTCATCCGGTTCGCCCGCAGGCTACGGCACCTTCTCTTACGGCATCATGCCGGAAGGCGGAGTTTCCGGATATGATTCGGTCGAAGAGATCGAAGAGTACCTCAGCGGACTCGGTACCGTGGCGGTGAATGTCGGCGTATACGACATCTGGGCTATCTATATCCCCGCGGCGCAGGAAGCCGAAGCCACCTTCTCCACCATATCGATGACCGCAACGCAAAGTAACGTCTTCGAGATTACCCCGAAGATGCTGAGCGTCAACGACTTTACGTATATTCAGAAGGTTCTGACATATGACGCCGCTCCGCACACCCTTGTCTTCGGCAGCGACGTAACGCTGAACGAAGGCGTGTTGGTGGGAGCGGAAGCGCAGACGGGACTTCCCGGCGACATCCGCATACTCTTCCGCAAAGGCGGCGCCGAATACGCCTCGATAATCGACGCCGGGACTTACGACGTCGTGCTGGAATACAGCCCGAGGGGCGGCAACAACAACTACGCCATGACGGAAGGGGAGAATGTTTTCTTAAGCGGCATACGTATCGACCCGCGCAACGTGACGATATACTACAACGGGCAGACCGCTTTTGCATACGAGTATAACGGTGCCGCCAGGACCATAACGGCGTTGACGGAGCCCGTAAACGGCGTCATGCCGCAAGGTACGCTTAAATACACCTATTCCGACGAAAACGGCACCCCGATAGATGGAAGCCCCGTGAACGTCGGTACTTATACCGTAAGCATAGAGTACGTACCCACCTCGAACGACAACTTTACGTCGGGAAGCGCCTTCAACCCCGGAGTGACGATAAGAATTACGAAAGCGACCCCGGCGATAGTGATCTATCCCGTGACGCTTAGTTACGAGGACGCCATGAGGTATGCGCAGGGCGGAGATCTCACCGCGCTGTACGCCGCGCTTTACAGGATCTCCCTTGCGGGCGGAGAGAGCGTGAACGAAGTAGGTTCGGTATCGGTTTCCTACGGCACGGCGGGAGTCACTTTCCCTGCCACTCCCGGCTCCTACGCGATAAGGGTCAGTTTCACCAGCTCCAGCCCCAACTACAACTCCAACGCTCAGAGCGCCGCAGGTGCCCTGACGATAAGGCTTCCCGTTCCGGAGCTCGATATCGAGGCGGAAACCCATACCTATACCGGTACGCCGATCTCTTCGGACAGCAAAAACGTCACCGTTTCGCTGGAAACCGCGACGGGCGCTATCGATATCTACTACCCCGTCGGCACCGAGGGAACGGATAAGTTCTATTACGGTCTTATCAACATCGAGTACAGGCTGCACGGCTCTTACGGCAGCTGGACGGGCGCTCCCGTCAACGCCGGCACTTACGACGTCAGGCTGACATATACCGCTTCTCCCGAAGACAAGATGTTCACCGGCGGCTCCGCCGTCATCGAAAACGCCTTGACGATAACTCCCGTCGAGATAAAGGTCATCCCCGTCTTCGGTCAGGGCAAGGTCTATGACGGCAACTTCGCCGATACCGCCCCGATAGCGTATATGTACTCCTACGTTTCCAACGGCGTTATGTACTTCGAATATGCCTCAGTCAGCGACGTCGCGACAGGCTACTCCTATGATATCTCCAAAGCCGAATACGCCACCTCCAACTATATCTACACCGTATATAACGGGAGAGTGGAAGAGGGTGTGGACGGCAAGTTCTACGCCGAGCAGTGGAAAGATTACGAACTAAGCGATATCGAATACGCCTCGGCAGTCGTCATCGTGAACGGACAGGAACTCAGGCTCGAGCTTTACGGTTCCGAAGGCGTGGTGGAATTCAATCAAAACGGAGTAACGTACAAGCTGGATACCGACAGATTGCTCCTCTATCCCGCCGACGCCGAAAAACTTTCCTATTCGGTTGCGGGCGGCTTATTCTTAAGCTACACCTCCCCGGACGGCAGAGTTTACGTCGTAAACGTCGACAGGAACTCCTCCGGCTATGTCTATAACGAGGCGCAAAACGTCGCTTCCTACGCCTTCACCCGCGAGGACGGCGTCAGAGTCGACGCCACCATCGATTTCGACAAGGGCGTTGCAAACGACTTCAGAGGCAGGGTATATACCATACTCGAAACGGCAGGCGCTCTGAATACCGCAAACGGCGTCGAGTATATCGACTTCGGAAAGCTTACCGACATTTCTTCGGACGGCAGCCTTGCAACTTATAAGACGATGGACGGAGTCTACCTCGTCTGCCTCGACGAAAACAGAGCCGTTCCCGCTTACAATGTCGAAATCACGGCGGTCAAAGTAGGAAATATTTTAGTAGCTCTCGAAGATTTGACGGCGGGCGAGCTTCCCGGCGAATATATCTATAACACCTCGGGCGGCAGATATATTATAAATGTCGCAGACAAGACGGCGAGAAAGGCGCTCTATTACGCGGTGGAAGAGGAAGAAAGCGGGCGTTACGGCATCGTGGTTTCCGAAGAAAAGAAGATCTCCTTCTCCCTTTCCGACGATGACGTCGAAAGACTTTCCGAAAATTGCTACAAACTCACCCGCGAAGGCGTTACCTACTATGTCGACCTTGAGGAAATGACGGCAAGGAATGAAAGTAACCGCGGATTGTTCGATCTTGCTCAGAAGGAAGAGGGCGGTGCGATGCACAAGAACTTCCTCTACACCCTCTACGACGAAAACGGGAATGCCGTTATGAAGGCTCCGCTCTACGGGCACGACATCGAAGTCACCGCTCCGGCATTGGCAGGGGTCACCCTCAACGGCTCCATCGGCTGTAACGGTGCGCTGAACAACGGCTACCATGAGATCACCGGTTCGATAAGCGCGCCCGCCGGCAACAACAACTTCATCATCTCCCCCGATATGCCCGTGCTGTACTACTACATCGACCGCGCAGCCGTAGATATCGAGTTCATCGCTCCCGAAAACCTCGTCTACGACGGCAACAACAAGATAGTCGGTTACGAAATTAACGGCGTCGTCGAGGGCGAGAACGTCGGTATCGTGCTCGTCTACGACGGCGACAACATCAACGTCACTCAAAACGGCTTTATCGTCACCGCCACCCTTACCGGCGGAAACGGCAACTACTACCTGGTCGGCGGCGTTTCCGAGCGTTATCTCATCGAGCTTGCCGAGATGAACGCTCCCGTCTGGGACAACAGGACGACGGTGACTTATGACGGGCTGTCGCATACCGTCGAACTTTCCGTCGATGACGGCGCCACGGTCGAGTACCTCAGCGGTACCCGCTTCACCGAACCCGGCACCTACACCATCTCCGTCGTAGTGACGAAGCCCAATTACCGCACGCTGACTTCCTCGGTAACGCTTATAATCAACAAAGCGCTGTTCAGCGTCGTACCCGATATCTTCACCGGCAAACTCATATACGGCGATCCGCTGCCCACGCTGACGGCGAATACGGCGGGTATCGACGGCACGCAACTTGGTACCGTCGTCCTCGACCCCGGTCAGCAGCTCATCCCCGGCACCAACGAATACACCTGGTCGTTCCTGCCGTATGATCCCGTCGAATTCTACTCCCGTTACGACGGCGTCAACGGCGGCGACATCCGCGGCACCATCAGCCTTACGGTGGAAAAAGCCGAGGCGGAAATCGAGATCTTCACCGACCTCGAACAGACCGAGACCAACCCGCTCGCGATCATCGGACAGATCAACGGCAGCTCTCTTAACGAACTCGAAGGCGTGACGATAGAGTACGTCGACGGCGCCGGCAACCGCTATGCGCAAATGCCTACCGCGGCAGGAAGATACACCGTCGTCATTACTTACGAAGGCAACGAGCTTTACGCCGAGACCGTCAAGGAATTCGTATTGACGATACAGGAAGAAAGCAACCTCACCTGGATGTACTACCTCTTCGGAGGACTGGGACTCCTCGCGGTGGCGTCGCTTGTGTTCTTCCTGATGAAGAGAGGTAAAAAGTACGAATAATTCGGACTCACAAACGGACGTCGACCGGGGCAGAACCAATAATTCAGTAGTTACGGGTTCCGGAATTTGATTTTTCGGAACCCGAACGTATAATTAATTGAATCGACGGAGAAAAAACGGATGATTAATATCGGAGCGCAGCTTTTCACTTTCAGAAACGTTTTAAACGAACTAAACGACTTAAAAAGCGTCTTCGGATTACTTCGAGAGGAGGGCGGGGGCTCGGCGCAACTCAGCGGCTTGAAATTCGGTTACGACGCCGCCGAATGCCGTGCCCTCGCCTCGGATTACGGCATTGAACTTCCGCTGACGCACACTCCGTGGAAGAAAATCAGGGAAGAAACGGATAAGGTTATAGACGACCACTTAGCGCTCGGCGCCTGCATGGTGGGACTCGGGATGATGCCCGGGGAGTACAAGAACTCCGACGGCTTGAAGCGGTTTACCGGTGAAGTCAACGAAGTGGCGGAAAAGCTGAAAGCGGCGGGGCTGCTGTTCGGCTACCACAACCACGCCTTCGAGTTCGGGCGCGCCTACGGCGACGAGCGGCGTATATTCGACGTGTTGAAGGCGGAGTGCCCCGACATCCACTTCATTTTCGACACCTATTGGTGTTATTTTGCGGGCTTCGACCCAGTGCGGGAGCTGGAAGGCTTGAAGGGGCGGGCGCGCTGCATCCACTTCAAGGACGGCAGGAAATTGTGGAAGATACCGCTTATAAAGGCGGTAGGCGACGGAAAACTCGACTTTAAAGGCATCATAAAGGCGGCGGAGGACGCAGGCGTCGAGTACGCTCTTATCGAGCACGACTTTGCGAAGGATCCCTTCGAGGTGACCGGGCGCTCGCTCAGGTACTTAAAATCGATCTACCCTGCGAAAAACTAGTGCGATATGGCAAAATCTACCGTCAAATTCGGAAAAATCGGGCATATAGGTATCGTCGTTAAGGACTTGGAAGAAGCGCGGGCGCGCTACTCCGCGTTTCTGGGGACAGACAAGTGGTACGAGTTGGTCTATGACGCTCCGCCGGAACTGTATTACCTGGGTTCGAAGCGGGAGTGCAACGTCAGGCTGCTGTTCGGCGGCAAGGGGCACACCGTGATAGAGCTTATTAAAAGCGAAGGCGACGACAACATTTATACGGCGTTTTTGGAGCGCCACGGCGAAATGATCCATCACGCCGAATACAACGTCGCAAACCTCGAAAAGGCGATAGCCGCTGCGGAAAAAGCGGGGCTTAAAGTTTTACAGCACGCAAGTTTTTATTCCGCGGGAGCTCTGGTAAGGTACGCTTACGTAGGAGTCTCCGAGGACGACGCCGTCTTCGAACTCATCGAAACCACCCTTCCGATCGGCATAAAAAAGGGCGATCTGCCGTTTGAAACTCAACTTGCCGCGCTTACCGGCAACTATAAGCGGATAAAATGAGCGCTTTTCCCGGCGCGGACGAAGCGGACGCGCTTTCTTTTCCGGAAAAATTAAAAAAATTTGAAATTTGTTGTAACCTTTTCTTTTGCGGGGAGTCTTTTAGGTGAAAGGGACAAAAATCCCGACGAAGAAAAAAGAAAAGGAGAAAGAATATATGAAAAAATTGATTATCGTATTGATAGCCGTCATCGTGGCGGCGGGCATAACGGTAGGGGTGCTGGCGGGAACCGGCGTCATATATGTAGCCAAGGCGGGTGAAATAGACCGCGAAGGCGCAAAGGATATTGCGCTCGGAAACGCCAACCTCACCATCGAACAGGTCTACGACCTCGACGTCGACCGCGAAAGACGGGGCGGAGAGATCATCTACGAAGTCGAATTCAAAATCGAAGGCGTCGAACACCACTATACGCTGGACGTAAACGGCAACGTGCTCGCTCACAGAACCGAAATTGACGACGATCACGCGGGCGGTCAATGGGGACAGGGCGGTCAGGGACAGGGCGGTCAAGGCGCCGGAAACCAAGGATCCCAGAACTATATCGGAAGCGCTGCAGCGACAGATACGGCGCTGGCGGCGGCGGGCGTCACCCCTGACGAAGTCTATGATCTCGAGTGCGAAGTCGAACACGAACACGGACAACGCTTTTACGAAGTCGAATTCGAAGTAGGGGGATACGAGTACGAAGTCAGAGTCGATGTCTTTACCGGCGAGGTGTTGTGGAGCAACATCCCCGGAGAAGGTATGCTGAGCCCCGACGACGTAAAAGAGCTGGTTTGCGAAGCCTTGACGAAGGACTACCCCGAAATCGCCGGGAAAAACCTCCACTTCGATATCGAGCTTACCGTATTCCAAGGGCAACAGGCTTACGAAGTCGAATTCGAATGCCGCGAACTCCGTAAGGAATTCACCTACTTCGTCAACGCCGCAAACGGAACCGTGCTTCCCAGCTACCCCGAATTGGACGACTAGTATGCGACGGGACGCGATAGAGGAACTGTATAAGCGGTATTACAACGACGCGCTCCTCTACTCGCTGACCATAGCAGGCGATAAACAGTTGGCGGAAGATGCCGTGCAGAGCGCCTTTTATAAGGCGCTGCTGCTGTCCGACGACAGCGTGAAGAACTTTAAAAGCTGGCTGCTCAGAGTGTGCAGGAACGAATTGTTTACGCGGCTGAAACGCGCCGGGCGCTCCGAACGCCTCTCCCCGGAAAGAGAAGCCGTGCTGACCGACGAGGCGGAGTCCGCCGTCGAAAACATCATCCGCCGCGAGGAATACCGTGCGCTGCACCGCGCGATGGCGTTATTGAAAGCCGCCGAAAGGGAGTATCTGACGTTATATTACTTCGAAGAGCTCCCCCTTCCGGAAATGGCGGCGGTACTTCAAAAGAGTGAAACGGCAACGAAAGTGGGACTGTTCAGAGCGCGCGAAAGACTGAAAGAAATATTCGAAGCCATATACGAAAATAACCATAAGGAGTAGATAAATGAGATTCGACGAGGCATACGAAAAGGTGTTGAACGGCACCGCTACCGACGAAGAAAAAGAGTACGTCCGCGAGCAGGTAAAGAAAGCCGAGCAGATAGACAATCTCTTAAGAAGCGAAGAAAGGGCTCCCGTAACAACAACTGCGGATACCGAAACCGTCAGAAAAGCCAGGAAACAATTTACGATGAAAGGCGCTGTCATCGTCGTGATGATAGTCATGCTCTGTCTTATCATCGTAGCGGGCGCGGTATGCGGCGGGGTATTCGGAACCGCCGTCGGTGCTGCAAGGAAAGCCGATTTGATTTCCTCCGCCGAAGCGCAGCGGATAGCAGAAGACGCTGCCGTCAACAGGGTGGCGGAGCGGGAGGATGGCGAACTCACGCCCCACATAAAGGAATTCGACAAGGAGCTGGAGATTGCTCCGAAGCTGAATGAGTCGGTATATATTTATACATTTGACATTCAGATAGCGACCGACAGATGGATGTACGAGGTGGAAGTGGAGGTCAACGCCAAGACGGGGCAAACGCGGATCGTCGACCTTGACATGGAGTGAGTTAAAAGGCGGTTTTGCCATTAAATCGGTCAAAGCCCGACGCTCACTTAAAACGAAAAAACAGCCATTTTTTGCAGACTCCGCCTTCGGGCGGAGTTTTTCCGGAAAAGAGAAGCTTTCGTCTTTTCAAAGGGCGGAGGATGTGGTACAATTAAAGGAAGAAAATTTTACGGAGGGCGTATGCTGGACGGCTTCAAAATAGGACACTTTACCGACGAACGGAAAAAGACGGGCGTTTCGGTGTTTTTGGCGGAGCGCGGCGCCGTGGGCGGCGTTTCGGTGCGGGGAGCCGCTCCCGCGACGAGGGAGACCGATCTGTTGGATCCGTTGAAGTCGGTGCAGGAGATAAACGCCGTCGTGCTTTCGGGGGGCTCGGCTTTCGGACTGGAGGCGGCTTCGGGAGTGCAACAATTCCTTTTTGAAGGCGGTTTCGGTTATAATGCAGGGAAGTACCGTGTGCCGATAGTCGTCGGAGCTTCCGTTTACGACCTCGAATACGGCGAGTTCGGCTTCCCCGACAAACAGGCGGGTTACGAGGCGGCAAAAGCGGCGGCAAGCGGTAATTTTTCACGCGGCGGGATAGGCGCCGCGGCGGGCGCCACCATCAGCAAGGCGCTCGGCATGTCAACCGCCGTCAAAACTTCGCTCGGGGTGCAGACTTACGCGATGAACGGACTTGAAATAGCCGTATTTTCGGTGGTGAATGCGCTGGGAGACGTCGTCGAAAACGGAAAAATCGTTGCGGGCGCAATGACTGAAGACGGAAAACCCGTCGGAATGCGTCGCGTCATGACGATGAGTTCGGTCGATCCGAAGCCCTCCAACACGACGATAACCTGTATATTGACGAACGCCGTTTTAAACAAGGTGGAAGCCAATATCCTTGCGGATCTTGCGCATGACGGCTATGCCGAGGCTATTTCACCGGTGCACACTATGTTTGACGGCGACGCCGTATTCGTCATGGCTTCCGGGGATAAAGCCGTCGAATTCAACATGCTGACGGCGCTCATTGCGCCGCTTACGGCAAAAGCCATTCGCTCTTCGGTGAAAGAGGGGGCGGAACCGATAGCGGAGAGGGTCAATCCGCTTTTGTACTCCTTTTTCAAGCGTGCCTGGAAGAGCCGCAAACAATAAAAAACCTTATGGCGGGTGATAAAATGAATGCAAGAAAGATAATTTCATTGGTGTTGGAAGCAGCGATAGTCGCTTCGATGATAACGGGCGTAGTGCTGACTTCGGGACTGGCGGGCGGTTTCATGGGCGGAGCCACCACCTTTTTATACTTCACCATTCAATCCAATCTTTGGATGGGGGCAATAGCTTTCGTCATGGCGTGTTTTACATTGGCGGAGCTTCTCGGCAGAAAAAAGGGAGCACCGAGGGCGGTTTTGATGATGAAATACGTCTTTACGGTCTCTATCACGCTGACGGGCGTGGTTTTTTGCGGAGTGCTGGCGCCGACGATGCCGGGGGCGTTCGGCTCCGCTGCCAACGTGTTGACGCACGTCGTGGTGCCGCTGCTGTCCGTTGTCGACCTTTTCGTGGCAGACGCGCCGCAGGGGTTGAAGTACAAAGAGATGTTTTATACATGGATTCCGCCGCTGTATTACCTCGGGTTTGCGACGGTGGGTTATTTCCTCGATTGGAACTTCGGCATGGGCAACAACTATCCTTACTTTTTCCTGAATTGGGATTCGCCCGCGGGCGCTTTCGGGTTTACCGATGACCCGGTTTACTTCATGGGCAGCTTCTATTGGATAATAGTGTTGCTGATTTTCGTGTCGCTGGTGGCGATGTTGTACCTGGCGCTCCTTAGGCGAAGGGCGAAGCGCTGAAAAGGCGTCAGCCGAACGCATTGAAACTCCGCTAAGAAAGTCATTGTAAATTGTTCGCGGGGTATGCTATACTTTTGATATGATTGACTTAAAGAGGATCTGGCAGGATGTTTGCCAAAAGATAATAGGGCTCGAGGGCGTCAACGCCATTTCCTACTCTGTGTGGATAGAGCCGCTGAAACCGCTCTGCGTAAAGGATAACGAGCTGATTCTCCTTGCTCCGACGCAGAACATGAAGCATGTCGTCAACCGCTCCTACCGCGAACCGATAAAAGCCGCGTTGAAAAGCGTCGGAAGCTTTTTCAGCGACGTCAGAATCGTCACCGAGGACGAAAAGCCCTTCTACCTCGACGAGATAGCCGAGTATACCGCCGAAGACCACTCCGAAGAGGAGCGTCCCTCGCAATTTATCGCAAGGTATACCTTCGATAATTTCGTAGTCGGCGAGTCCAATAAACTTGCCTTCCATGCCGCGCAGTCCGTCGCGAAGAGCCCCGGGGTATCCGACAACGCCTATCTGTCCTTCAATCCGCTGTTCCTGTACGGCGGAGTGGGGCTCGGGAAAACTCACCTTCTCCACTCGATAGGGAATTACGTCAACGAGCACAGCCCCAATCTGAAAGTGCTGTATACCCCAACCGAACAGCTGACGAACGACTACGTCGAAGCCATCTCCAACAACCGCAACGAAAAAGGGGTATTTAACCTCCACGCCTTCCGCGAAAAGTACCGCACAGTAGATATGCTGATGTTGGACGACGTGCAATTTCTGCAAAAGCGCACCGGCTTGCAGGAAGTCGTCTTCCACATTTTTAACGAACTCTATCAGGCGGGGAAACAAATTGTATTGACTTCCGACAGACCTCCGTCGGAGATAGCTACGTTGGAAGACAGATTGCGTTCGCGTTTCGAAGGCGGCTTAATTGCCGACATTGGGGTTCCTAACCTTGAAATGCGGATAGCCATAGTGCGAAAAAAGATGATTTTGGAAAAGATTGCCGTCAACGACGACGTCGTCAATTTTTTGGCAGAGCACATCGATTCCAACATCAGGGAGCTTGAAGGCAGTCTTGCGAAAGTCATCTTCTTTGCGAAGCTTAAAGGGCTTCCCTACCCCGACATCGAGACGGCAAAAGAGGCGCTGAAGAGCACCGTTCAGAAAAAAAGCGGCGTTGACTCCTCGGACATCATCCGTGCGACATCGGAGTATTTCGGTATCCCTCAATCGGACATCATCTCCAAAAAGCGCACCAAGGACGTCGTCGAGGCGCGCATGATAGCGATATACATAATTTACGAAGTATTGTCGTTGCCGCTGGTGTCGATAGGGCAGATTTTCGGAGGCAGGGACTACTCGACGATAATTCATTCGCGGGACAAGATTGCCGCAAAGATCAAGCAGGATCCCGCGACCGCCCGCGCCGTCAAGGACATCAAGGCTTCCTTTAATTGACCAAAACGCGGGTACAATATAATTTTCTTCCCGCAATAATAAAGTAAGAATGCTTTAATTGCTCGCTTGAACAAAATCTTATGGAAAAGCTTGTACGCACGTACAGGCTTTTTTCATAAGGAGGGGATTGGGCGGGAAGAAAATTATATAGCCGCGGCTTGGGGCGCTCTCGGGGGTGCCTTTCCGCGAAGTGTACAGGATGTTAAGGGTTACACCCTATGGGCGCCTCTAGTCATGTACATCTTTGTACACTCCTGCCGGCGCTTCGCGAAAAATCACCCCCAACACCGGCGAACCCAGCTGTAACTTGTTCAAACAGCATTAATTATTCGCCTTCGCCCCAATCCGCTCCGTATCCCGTTCGATACACGCTCGTCTACATCTCGACGGCTGTATTTTATAGTGAGAGTTTAGTCGGTTGTAGCCATTCCCGCATAGTTAAAGTGAGAGAACTTTTATTGCTCGCGAAAACAGACACTTATAAAAAAGCTTGTACTCTCGTACAGGCTTTTCTCATAAGGAAGGGATAGAGACGGGAAGAAAATTATTTCTAGCCGCGGCTAGGGGCATATTTTACGGCGCTTTCGGGAAGGACAGGAGCGAAGCGACTGTCCGTTTTGGAGTTAAGCCTCCATAATACCGAAGAGAAGGAAGAGATATCGTCTTAGAAAGATAGATTTTGCGGCGGAGTGACGAAATGAGAGAGCGGCATACGACGTATGCCGCGAACGATATTTCTATACTCAGGCACAAAAGATACTTTCTGGGGCGATAGAAATTTCTTCGAAGCGGTATTATTAAAATAAAGATGGGTACTGTAAGCAAAAAGAACACAGTTTTCACCACTACAAAGCTTGCGACACCGAAGGAAGGCGCGCACAAGCAACACGTTATCAATTTATCTATCACTAAATCCCAAATTATTAAAATTTCAGCTCGAAAACAAATACATATCTACAAATTTAATCAACTAATTTAACAAAAACTATTGCAATTTATCCCATTTTATGATATAATTATAGGGGACGGATACGGATACTCGATAAGCTCTCGCTCCGTCGGCTCGAAGGGTGTTTGCCCTTGGGGCAAACACTTGGGCTACGCACTTTTGCTACCGCAAAAGTGCGCGCCCGCGCTCGCTCGAATCGTGGCGGAGTCGTTATTATCGTTGCTGTTCTACATCACAAGGTAGTCGCTTCGCTCCGATATGATTTAAACATATAAGCATATGGATTATTGTTTACATAATATACC